>JAYUPJ010000033.1:0-3941 GCA_043760195.1 Sphingomonadales bacterium
GCTTTGCGCGTGATGACGGTGATTTTGGGTACGGTCGCTTCGGCATAAGCAAACAGCAATTTCGCGCCGTGCTTGATGATGCCGTTATGCTCTTGGCTAACGCCCGGCAGAAATCCGGGCACATCGACAAACGTGATAATCGGTATCTCAAACGCATCGCAAAACCGCACAAACCGCGCGGCTTTTTTCGATGAGTTAATATCGAGACACCCCGCCAGCACCATCGGTTGATTTGCGACCACACCCACGGTGCGGCCCTCGATCCGGCCAAAACCGATCAGGATATTGCCCGCATGGGTGGGCTGGACCTCAAAGAAATCGCCCTCGTCCAACGTCTTGCGGATAACCTCGTGCATATCATAGGGCTGATTGGCATTTGCCGGGATCAGCAAATCCAGACTTGGTTCGGGCCGGTCCCAATCGTCGGCAGTGGGCCGCTGCGGCACAGGTGCCCGGTTATTCTCAGGAAGAAAGTCAAAGAAATCGCGCGTAGCGAGCAAAGCCTCGATATCATTCTCGAACGCATTGTCGGCGACGCCCGATTTCGTGGTGTGCGTAATCGCGCCGCCCAATTCCTCTTGCGTCACGATTTCGTTGGTCACCGTTTTGACAACATCTGGACCAGTTACAAACATATAACTGCTATCCTTCACCATGAAAATGAAGTCAGTCATAGCGGGTGAATAGACCGCCCCGCCCGCGCAAGGCCCCATGATCAGCGAAATCTGCGGCACCACGCCAGACGCCAACACGTTGCGCTGAAACACCTCGGCATAGCCGCCAAGCGACGCCACGCCTTCTTGAATGCGCGCACCGCCGCTGTCATTCAGGCCGATAATCGGCGCGCCGACTTTCATGGCGTTGTCCATGACTTTACAGATCTTTTGGGCATGAACTTCGGAGAGTGAACCGCCGAATACCGTGAAATCCTGCGAATAAACATAGACCAACCGGCCATTGATCGTGCCGCTGCCGGTGACCACGCTGTCGCCCATGAACTTGGTATCCTGCATGCCGAAATCGGTACAGTTATGTTCGACATACATGTCGAGCTCTTCAAAGCTACCTTCATCAAGCAGTATCGAAAGCCGTTCCCGCGCCGTCAGCCGCCCCTTCGCATGCTGGACATCAATTCGCTTCTGACCCCCGCCCAAACGTGCAGCCGCGCGGCGTTTCTCCAGTTCGGCAATATTGGCTGACATGGGTGCTCCCTGATTATCGCATTCTCTGATGTAGCTTTGGCATTGGCCTATGCTCATTGCAAGTTAATCGCTCGGTTAAATAATATTTACATGAACGTGGATTTATTAAGGCCTAGCTGATTTCATCAAAAATGCTATGTGCAAAGCCATGGCTCAAAATTTTCCAGTCAAAGTAGCGGCGCTGTACCGCTTTACCGCTTTTACTGATATTGAGACGATACAGGTGTCGTTATTTGCTGTGTGCCATTTGCACGGAATCAAAGGAACTATCCTAATAGCGAGCGAGGGCATCAACGGCACAATCGCCGGATCAGAAAAAGGCATAACCGCCGTCATCGCTCATCTCCGCGCTTTGCCAGGATGCGCCGAGCTTGATGTCAAATATTCGGGCGCAGCAGAAATGCCGTTCTACCGCATGAAAGTGCGGCTGAAACGAGAAATAGTAACGATGGGTATCGATGGCATCGACCCGAAACGTGAAGTTGGAACCTATGTAAAGCCGCAGGATTGGAACGCGTTGATCAGCGATCCGGACACAATCATCATCGACACGCGCAACGATTATGAAGTAGCAATCGGCACATTTGAAGGGGCGATTGATCCCAAGACCAAGACATTCCGTGATTTCCCCGAATGGTTCCGCGAAAACCGCGCCGAGCTCTCTGCGCGCAGCAATAAGCCGAAATATGCGATGTTCTGCACCGGTGGTATCCGCTGCGAAAAATCAACCGCGTTCCTGAAGAAAGAGGGCATCGACGATGTCTATCATTTGGAAGGCGGGATATTACGCTATCTCGAAACCATTCCCGAAAGCGAAAGCAAATGGCACGGTGAATGTTTTGTGTTCGATGATCGGGTGTCGGTGAAACACGGATTGGAACTGGGCAGTTTGGAATTATGCCACGCATGCCGCCGCCCGATTAGTGCTGACGATAAAGCCGCAGCGACCTATTTGGCGGGCGTTTCCTGCCCCGCTTGCTTTGGTGAACGACACGCCAGCGACCGCGCCCGTTTTTCGGAACGCCAACACCAAATTGAACTGGCAAAACAGCGCGGAGAACAACATATCGGCAAAAAACTCAGCCAAGATGGCTGAACTGCCGGTCTTGTATAGCTTTCGCCGATGTCCCTATGCCATGCGGGCGCGGATGGCGATTGCAGTGAGCGGGGTAGAGATTGAACACCGCGAAATACTGCTGCGCGACAAGCCCGCCGAAATGCTTATCGCATCACCCAAGGGCACCGTCCCCGTCATAGTGTTGCCGGGCGGGGGCGTGATCGACGAAAGCGTGGACGTTATGCGCTGGGCCTTGGCGCTCAATGATCCCGAAGGTTGGCTGGGCGGCTTTGATAGCGCCTTCATTGCGGCAAATGACGGGCCGTTTAAGACGGCTTTGGACCAATATAAATATCCCGCTCGCTATGGACTTGACGATACCACCAAGCCCCGCGATGCTGCCATGACGCATTTAATGAGCTTGAATGACCGGTTATCGAAGCAGGCTTATTTGACCGGCGACCGGCGCGCTTTCACTGATATCGCTTTGTTTCCGTTTCTGCGGCAATTTGCCAACACGGACCGTATTTGGTTCGATGCCCTGCCCTTGATATCGTTGCAAAAATGGCTCGATGGGCTGATTTCTTCGGTATTGTTCGATACGGTGATGGTGAAGCACCAGCCGTGGAAGGTGAGTTAGCGGCGGGACATTAAGCTGAGCCCAAATCCGCCGCTCTGGGGCGAGGTTGTACAAAAGACATAAAAACATCAGCATCGTCATTCCCGTGAGGGCGGGAATCCATCACCTGACCTAGCAAAGTTGAGCAAGCTTGCGTAAAATTCGAGTGCAGGTGATGGATTCCCGCCTTCGCGGGAATGACGATATATCTTATCGACAGGCCAGTTTTTGAACGGCAACAGCTCCTAACCCAAGCTGGCCAATCGCCGTCGCGCTTTAATACTTGTAATGTAGGATTTGTTCTGGGAACGCAGGGCAAGGCCGCTATTTCAGGGCTGGCTCTTTGACATTGTTGGCGGTCCAGTTACCCCCTTCGCAGCAGGATTTGCGAAAACGTAAAGCTACAAAAAAACCGCGATGTTGGAAATTATCTATACCCGGACTGGCAATTAGTTTCAAAATAGGTGTCAATCTTGTCAACTAGATGTCAACTTGGCCATTTCGGCATTTCTTGGCTTTTTTGGCATTTTGGATCAGCATCTATTTCATCAGCACCAGTTCTTCGGCCATGCTCGGATGCAGCGCCACGGTGTCGTCAAATGCCTGCTTGGTCAACCCTGCCTTGACCGCAATTGCCGCTGCTTGCAGAATCTCCGCGCTGTCGGGTCCGATTAAGTGCAGGCCAAGCACCTTGTCGCTGTCACCATCGACCACCATTTTGTACAATGATCGTTCATGGCGGCCCGCGAGCACATTTTTCATCGCGCGAAAATCACTTTGGTAGATTTTGACGTTCCTAAACCGCGCATGCGCCTCTTCCTGGGTCAGGCCGACTGCGGCAATGGGCGGATTGCTGAACACTGCGGTCGGGATCGTTGCATAATCAATAACGCGTGGATTGTTGCCAAATACGGTGTCGGCAACAGCATGGCCTTCGCGGATAGCCACCGGAGTCAATTGGACCCGGTTAGTCACATCGCCAACAGCATAGATGCCCGGCACATTGGTCTGGTTATATTCATCGACGATGATTGCCCCGTCTTTGTCCTGCGCGACGTTGGCA
>JAYUPJ010000034.1:0-27700 GCA_043760195.1 Sphingomonadales bacterium
GTTTGGCGAATTTTACGGCATCAAGATGATAGGCGTAATTTGCCAGTCCACCATATTCAGGGGTTGTGATCGCCTTTGGCGCGCGTCCTGCTTCGCATAAAGCCGCCTGAAAATCGACAGCATCGGCGAAATCCAAACTGTACTGACTCTTGGCGCGCATCCAATGGCCGGAAAGGTCAATTTGCGTCGCGGCATGGGGCGGATTGAGTGGATGGTAATAACCATCTTCAGCAGTGCCATCGGTCCACCCAACAAACTTTGCGCCTTGCTTGAAGGCTCCATCACATTGTCGGATGAATTCAGTTTCCGAAATACCTATCTTTTTGAGGGTGTTGCGCATTGTCGGCCAAGTGCCCTCACCGACGCCAATAGTGCCAATAGTTGCAGATTCAACCAGCGTTACTCTGACACCATCAGGATCATCGGTGCTATTTCTCGCGGCGATGCGCGCGGCCGCAATCCATCCTGCGCTGCCACCACCAACGACCACAACATGCTGTACTCGATTGTCCACGATATTCTCCAAATAACCCGCCACAGGTAGAGCAAATTTGATATGTTAGCCATCTTTTTTCTGACAGTATTTGCCTTGTATCATGCGTATCTGGCAGGCAAGCAGTTCACAATTAATTTGAGGACTGCGCCTAATTTGCGTGATCTTTCCGATCACGTTTACTCTGCATTGCCTTACTGTACATCGTCAAAGTGTTTGTTCGGTCACTGATTGATATTGGGCGATGATCTTGCTGCACTACAGGCGTAAAATGTCGATCTCACGCGCCGCTCCCAGGTTGCGCACTGTGTGAATACGGCCCAAATTTTACAGATCCCGAGACCGAAATGGTTTTTAGGCTTAGAAACAACCAAATGATGGACAAATGCTACCCTCGATTTCACGTTCAGGCGGCGGCGCGGCGTTCGGCGGTGGGCGTTATGTTCCGCTCAATCCTGACCTCGCATTGGCGCTTGTAATGTAGGATTTGTTCTGGGACTACCGGGCGTGGCCGCTAATTATTGGCTGGCTCTTTGACATTGTTGGCGGTGTAAATGTTGGCGGTTAAATTGGCGAAGGCAATATCCTACAAAAAACTACGATGTAGGAAATAATAGAACGCCGTTCTTTCGCGAAATGTCAAAATGGGCGTCAACCTTGTCAACTAGGTGTCAACTTGGGTGGTTTTGGGCGGTTTTGGCCTTGGTGCATGTTGGCAAAATTTGCTCCGGGAATGCTCGATCCGGGACGCCAGATATGGCTGCCATTTTCGCGGCCATAGGCGCGCCGTGTAAGCCCGCTTTATGCGTTCAACTTCATCGCGGCGGCCAATCGCGCCAACCGTCCGCGAACCGGCGCGGTGTCCAATGCCGAAAGGGCTGGCGGAATTATCAACTTGATTTTGTCGCCTTCGACCTTGATCTTGCATTGATCCAATATCGCGGTTGCGCCGCCGCTTAACCGGTGGCCGAGCCGGATGGCCAGCCCCCAAATCTCTGCGCGCTGGGCAATATGGGGTTCGACCAAATCGCCAAAGTTGCTCAAATCAACGCCGCGTCCGCCAAAGCTGGCATGTAACGCGGTTGCCAATATCGCACGGTCGGCTGCGTTGACGCCCACCCAGCTGCCGTGCAACGCCAATTCCTCGCTGCTGAGCGCCCGGAATTCAGGATTGCTCGACCACCCCATATCGGCCAAAAGACAAGCGGCATGGCGCAGCCGCAATAATCTGCGTGTTTCGCCCGGAAGCAATCCCTCCAGCCAATTTGCCAAAGCATCGCCATAGCCGGCAAAGCGTCCGGATTGATCGGCGGCATAGCGTGCGCCGGCGATCAACGGATCTTCGTCCTGCTGGGACTTATTAAGCGCCATGAACAACAGGCCCTCGCGCAATCCAAACGCGCAAACCAGCATTTTCGACGGGCTGATGACGTCGACCAATGTGGACAGCATTATCGCTGCATCAGGAACAAACTCGATCCGTCCGCCGGGCATAGAGGGTATGTTACGCAATTCAACCTTGTCCGCTTTGATCGCGCGTTCGGCGAGCATGGCGATATCGTCACGTGGAATGATATGGTTGCCGATCAGGGGCAATGGCGCTTTGCTGATATCCAAATGAAGCCTTGCCAATGCGCGCCAGGATCCGCCCACCAAATAGAGCGGTAAATCATTGGCATTCCAAAGCCACGGAATCTCGGCAACGCATTTCTGGATATATTTGCGAAGTTTTTGCGGCCCCTTCGCGGTCAACTCCGCGATGCGTAAAATGCCCAGCGGTAAGGATATGCAGTTCTGCACTTTTCCATGGCTAACCCGGACCAATTCCATGCTGCCGCCGCCCAGATCGACAACGATGCCATCGGCGTCGGGTATTGCCGCGATGACGCCGTAGCCCGACGTTACCGCTTCTTCATCACCGCTCAGCAACACAGCCGGCAGGCCCAGCGCCTTTACCCGCACCAGAAAATCCGCGCCGTTGCTCGCGTCTCTAACCGCCGCAGTCGCAACAACTTGCAGCGCCGAAATATCCATCTGTTCGACCAACACGGCAAAGCGGGCGAGCACATTCAGCGCGGCCTTGCTGCTGGTCTCATCAAGCGCGCCCGTGGCCAAAACACCGCGGCCCAGCCCAGCAGCGAATTTTTCATTGTACAGCACCATCGGCGCACGCGGCGCGCCGCCATATACAACTAAGCGTATCGAATTGGAGCCAATATCAATGATGGCGCGTCTATTATTATCACTCACACATTCGGGTTTAGCCGCAATGTAGGCACCTTACCAGAAGAGAAAATTGCCGCGCCGCGACCAGATAATGACGGGTTGGTCATAAAGTAATCGTGCAAATTGAATGCCTTTTTGCCCGGCTTCACGCGCACATAACTGCCATCGCTTTGCAATATCCAGGTCTGTTCATTGTCGAGTAAATTGGCCATCATAACTTGATCAAGTATCTGGTCATGGACGGTTTTGTTTTCAACGGGCATTGCATATTCGACCCGCCTGTCGAAATTGCGCGTCATCCAATCGGCCGACGATATGTACAGTTTTGCCTTTGGATGCGGCAGCTTTTTTCCGTCACCAAATGCCCAGATCCGGCTGTGTTCCAAAAACCGGCCGACGATTGACCGGACCCGGATGTTTTCCGACAGGCCCTTTATCCCCGGACGCAGGCAACAAACGCCGCGAATGATCAGATCTATCTGCACCCCGGCCTGGCTCGCTTCGTACAGCTTATCAATCACCATTTGATCGGCCAGCGAATTCATCTTGGCCCAGATCATGCCAACCTTGCCGGCGGCAACATGCTGCATCTCGGTTTCGATGAGGTCAATCACCTTGCCGCGCAAATTACGCGGGCTGATGGTGATCATTTCCAATTGCGGCGGATCGACGTAACCGGTGATATAGTTGAACAGTTTTGCGGCATCGCGCCCGGCACGCGGATCAGCTGTGAAGAAACTAATATCGGTATAAATGCGCGCGGTTACGGGGTGATAATTGCCCGTGCCAAAATGGCAGTAAGTGCGGAATTTGCGGCCTTCCTTGCGGACCACCATCGAGATTTTGGCGTGGGTTTTCCAGTCGATGAAACCATAGACGACCTGCACCCCGCTGCGTTCCAACTGCGCTGCCCAGTGCAGGTTTTGCTCCTCGTCAAAGCGCGCCTTTAACTCGACCACCGCCGTCACTGATTTGCCTGCCTCTGCCGCTTCGCATAGCGCGCGAATAACGGCGGATTGCTTGCCCGCACGGTACAGCGTCTGCTTGATCGCAATCACATCTGGATCAGCTGCCGCTTGATTGAGGAACGCGATCACGACATCGAACGTTTCATAGGGATGGTGAACGACGATATCCTTTTGCCGGATAGCCGCGAAACAATCACCATCATGTTCACGGATACGTTCGGGAAAGCGCGGTGTAAATGGCTCGAATTTCAGGTCGCTGCGGTCTTCGTCAACCAATTCACCAAGTTCGGTTATGCCCAGAAACCCGCCGGTTTCGACGATCAACGCATCATCGCCGCCCAACTCTTTGCGGATCAGCATTTCCAGTTCTTCGGGCATTCCCGGCTCCACCTTTAATCGGATAACCCGGCCCCGGCGGCGGCGCTTGATTGCGCTGCGGAAATAGCGAACCAGATCTTCTGCTTCTTCGAGTATCTCGATATCACTATCGCGGATGACACGGAAAGCAGCAGAACCAAGAACCTCGTATCCCGGAAACAACAGTCCGGTGAACTTACGCAGCAGTGCTTCGATGGCGATATAGCGAACCGGCGATCCAGACAGCCGCATAAACCGTTGCAGCGAATTGGGGATCATAATCAATTCGCGCACAGGTTCGCCGTCCGACAATCGGCGCAGGTCAAAAATGACGCTTAGGCACAGATTGGGGACGAAGGGAAATGGATGCGCCGGATCGAGTGCTTGCGGCGTGAGCACCGGGAATATCTGATCCATGAAATATTTCTCGGTCAGCTTTGCATCCGCAGCAGGCAGGCTGTGTTCGTCGACCACCAAGATCTTATTCTGGGCGAGCTCATCGCGCAGGCTGAGCCACAAATTTTGTTGTGCCGCCATTAGCTCATCCGCAGCCATATCTATGGCGGTTAACTGCTGGGTCGGGGTCAGGCCGTCTATCGAGGGCTGCTCTATTTTTTGCAGCTGTTGCCCGCGCAAACCCGCCACCCGCACCATGAAAAATTCGTCCAGATTGGCGCCGGAAATCGACAAGAAACGAAGCCGTTCCAACAGTGGATGATTTGGATTATGCGCTTCTTCCAAAACCCGCTGATTGAACTTTAGCCAGCTGAGTTCGCGGTTGAAATAGCGGGACGACGGAGGGTTGGATGTTGTCACCACCATATCGGCCGGTTCTTCCGCATTGCTGTACGACGCATTTCTGTCTTGATGCTGCGCTTTGATAACCATCCGTTTCATACCGTCCATTCTAATCCCACGAGTTATGCGACGCAATTGTTACATTTTTGCTGCAATTTTCGGATGACCCGCACCAGTTTGTCCACGTTCGCCCATTGTTCTCTTTTTCTTGCGTGCAGCCGATGCAATCGCTAACCAGTCTGGATGATAGCAAAATTATATGGCCGGATAGACGAAACAGGCGCGGATAGCTTGGTGATCGACGTCAATGGCGTCGGCTATCTGGTTCAGGCGAGCGCACGGACATTGTCGGCATTGGGCGGTGTCGACGACTTCGCCACGGTGTTCACCGAAATGCAAGTGAGCGAAACCGATATGCGTTTGATCGGATTTGCCACCAAAGACGAGCGCGACTGGTTCCGGATATTGATCGGCGTGCAGGGCGTCGGGTCAAAAGTTGGCCTCGCGATATTATCCGCGCTCGACATGGATGAACTGAAACGCGCCATCGGCGGCGGCGACAGCGCGATGGTGGCGCGGGCAAACGGCGTTGGGCCCAAGCTGGCCAGCCGGATTGTCAACGAACTGAAAGACAAGGTCGGCGCGCTGGCCGGGATTGGCGGCGGTGCGAAACTGGCAGCGGGCGGTGTGGGCACAAGCCATGCCAGCGACGCGATGTCGGCGCTGACGGGCCTGGGCTTCAAACCCGGCGAGGCGGGCAACGCGGTGGCGCTGGCGGTCGAGGAATTGGGGCCGGATGCGACGCTGGATGCGCTGGTAAGGCTGGCGTTGAAAAGGGCGGCGCGGTAAGATGCGCTTTGAAAGGATATCATCATGCAAGTAACCGCGGTTTTAACTCATGCACCAGAAGGCGGCTATGTCGCGCATAATCCCGAAACCGGAACCGTCAGCCAAGGTGACACGGTAGAGGAAGCATTGGCCAATTTGCGCGAAGCGGTTGAGTTGTATCTCGAAGAATTTCCTATGACCTTCCACGGCGCACCTTTGGTAACAACCTTTGACGTGTTTGCGCATGCCTAAACTGCCGGTGTTGTCCGGCGCAGATGTTGTAAAGATGCTGGAACAATTGGGTTTCGAGCAAATCCGTCAGCGCGGTAGCCATGTCGTTATGCGGCTGGGGAGTGTTGGCACGGTCGTGCCGCTGCATAAAGAACTGAAAACCGGAACATTGGCGGGCATTATCCGGCAAGCTGGGCTGACACAGGATGAATTTTTGGGGGCGGGGCAGTGATGGCCCAAATTCGCAAGACCAAACTCCGTCACCCTGAACTTGTTTCAGGGTCCATCGGGCGGTTTACTCTGCCCGATGGGAGGCAAGCCCAGCCCTACCGCCAAATCGGTCCAATGCGGATTGACGTTATTGATAAAATTGATCTTCCAAGGACGGTGCCAGTTTTTCAATTGCTTTTCGCGGGCTATGGCGCTGGCCATATCGCCCAACATTTCAAAATGAACCAGCTGGTGCACACTATGCTCGGCGGTAAATCCATCCGCATGCGTATTGCGGTGCTGATACATGCGTTGCACCAGATAGGACGTGACGCCGATATAAATCGTGCCATAATGCTGGCTCGCCAACATATAGACGCAAGGCTGCTTTTCTTCTCTCACCGCTTGGTTGATGCCTTGAAATGGACCCTGAAACAAGTTCAGAGTGACGGAATTTTTGCCTTAGCCGCTCCCTCACAACGTCACTTTAATAAACAACGTCATCCTGAATTTATTTCAGGATCCATTTATCAGCTCAAATCTGCGGCCTTAGCAGAAGAACGCCATTCATGACCGACACCACCCGCCTCTCCACCCCCGAACGCAAGCCTGAGGACATCGACGCGGCTTTGCGTCCCAAAACGCTGGCTGAGTTTATCGGGCAAGAGGCGGCGCGGGATAACCTTCGCGTGTTTATCGAGGCCGCGAAACAGCGCGGGGAGGCGATGGATCATGTGTTGTTTTTTGGTCCGCCGGGGCTTGGCAAAACCACGCTCGCGCAGATTGTCGCCAAGGAAATGGGCGTTGGATTCCGCAGCACGTCCGGGCCAGTGATTGCAAAATCGGGCGACTTGGCGGCATTGCTGACGAACCTGGAAGAGGGCGATGTCCTGTTCATCGACGAAATCCACCGCCTGAATCCTATCGTTGAAGAAATCCTGTATCCTGCGATGGAGGACCGTGCGCTCGACATCATGATCGGCGAAGGGCCATCGGCGCGGTCGGTGCGGATTGATCTGCCCGCGTTTACGCTCGTCGGTGCGACCACGCGGCAGGGGTTGCTGACCACGCCCTTGAGGGACCGTTTCGGCATTCCGGTGCGGCTGAATTTTTACACGCATGACGAACTGGAGTTGGTGGTGCGCCGCGCCGCGCGCTTGCTGGGGCTTGAGATTGCTCCCGATGGCGCACAGGAAATCGCCCGCCGGGCAAGGGGTACGCCGCGTGTGGCCGGGCGCTTGTTGCGCCGCGTGCGTGATTTTGCCAATGTGGCGGGCGATTTGTTGGTGACGGCAAAGTCCGCCGATGCCGCGCTGACCCGGTTGGAGATCGACACGCTCGGGCTGGACGCGATGGACCGGCGCTATCTGTTCATGATCGCCGACATATATAAAGGCGGCCCCGTTGGCGTCGAGACGCTGGCGGCTGGCCTGTCCGAACCGCGCGACACAATCGAGGAAGTGATCGAGCCGTATCTAATTCAACTCGGCCTAATTGCGCGCACCGCACGCGGCCGCGCGCTGAACGATCGCGGCTGGAAACATTTGGGCATGAATCCTCCCGCCACCCTCAATCCGTTGCAAGACGGTCTGTTTGATAAATGAAACTCCGGCTCAGCCTTTTGCTAAACGCTTTACTTCTGTTCACCTTAATTTGGGGACACTGGCCGATATTCGGGAAGCGGTACAAGCAAGATGGTGTATGGCAACTTGACAATCCAAATGCGCTTGGCCCGGATGGCGCGAAAGCGGTATTACGGATTGAGGAAGGCCTGGTGGTATTTATGCACGATGGCTGCCGCAATGCCGGAACTGACGGCCAAATCCGTTCGCCTCTCTGGATTTCCGACGCCATAGAATGTCGGGAAAAACGGGTCACATCATTCATGCAAAATATCCGTCCATTTTCGGCTGTCGAATATGATGCAGATCGTGACATTGTTTTTGCGCCAGACCATATGACGGGACGGAAATTCGTTCGCAAAAACTAGGGCCAGTAACTATTTGGCGTCGGATAAAAGGAAACTGTCATAACGCCAGTGCGATTCCAGAGTGCGACGAAATGAGTGTCGCAACATCAAACCCCCTTCACGCCCTTGATTTCAAGCGGTAAGCAGGCACGCGATGACGTCAAGCCTTCCCACTACTGCCCCCTATCAAGGCCATTTTGATGGCAAGCAGCATCTGTTCGCCGTGCGGGTTTACTTTGAGGACACTGATTTCTCGGGTGTGGTCTATCACGCCCGTTATCTGCACTTCATGGAACGGGCGCGGTCGGACATGCTGGCGCGGGTCGGGATTGAACAACGCAGCGCACATGACGCGGGCGCGGGAGCGTATGCTGTGACAGCGATGGATTTGAAGTTCAAACGCCCGGCGCATTTTGATGATGCCCTGTTGTTGACCAGCACCGTGGAAGCGGTGCGCGGCGCAAGCGTGAGTATTTATCAAACCGTTTCTCGCGCCGGAGAAATGCTGGTTTCCGCGAAAGTAACCGCGGCATTCGTCGCGCCCAATGGCCGCCCCGCGCGCCAACCCCAAACATGGATCGCTGCATTTCAGACGATTATGACACCGATTGACCCTCACGACCAAGGATTGACATGATAATTATGACCGCCACCGCTGCTGTTGCAGCAAAGGGTGCCACCTTTTCACCTCTACAGCTTTTTCTGGAAGCAGACTGGGTGGTCAAGCTTGTGATCATCGGGCTGATCGTCGCCAGTGTTTGGGTGTGGACGATTGTTGTTAGTTTCATGATGAACATCGGCAAAATCAACAAGCAGACCGAGAGATTTGAACGTGATTTTTGGAAATCGGGCGATATTGACGGCTTTTTCAGCGAGCATGGCAAAAGTGATTTGCCCGTCGCGCGGGTCTTTTCCGCAGGTGTGGCCGAATGGCGGCGCTCGACCAATGGCAAGACAATCGACCGTTCGGGCACGCGCGAACGGTTGGCAACGGCGATGGATGCGACAATCGCTGCAGAAACTGACAAGCTTGCCAACCGCCTGAACTTTCTAGCGACAACCGGATCGGTCGCGCCGTTTGTCGGATTGTTCGGCACGGTATGGGGCATCATGCGCAGTTTTGCCGCAATCGCAGCTGAGCAAAACAGCTCGCTTGCGGTTGTCGCGCCGGGCATTGCCGAGGCGTTGTTTGCCACCGCCATCGGGTTGTTTGCCGCGATTCCCGCCGTGATCGCCTATAACCGGTTCTCGCACCGATTGAATCAATATGAGGCGCGGCTGGGCCGGTTTGCCGATGGCTTCCACGGCACATTGTCGCGTGAGTTGGAACGGGAAGGGTGAGTATGTTTGCATCTTTCTCCCCTCCCGCCTGCGGGAGGGGCCGGGGGTGGGTCTGTTTAGGCATCAGCAAAAGCTCGCGTTCCGCCCACCCCAAACCCCTCCCGCAGGCGGGAGGGGCTTAGCCAATGGCAATGAACTTCTCATCCGGCGGTGGACGTAAACGTGCCCGTGCCCGCGCGCCGATGGCAGAAATCAACGTCACGCCGCTGGTCGATGTGATGCTGGTGTTGCTGATTATCTTCATGGTCACCGCGCCGTTGCTGGTATCGGGCGTGCCCGTTGAACTTCCCGAAACCAGTGCCAAAGCGCTCGATCAAAAGAAGGAACCGATTGAGATTTCTATCGATAAGGAAGGCGCTGTTTTTGTCGATGCGCAGGAAACCCGAATGGGCGAATTGGCGGCAAAGTTCGATGCGTTGGCGGCTGAACAAAATCCCGACGATCCGCGCCAGATCATGTTGCGCGGTGATAAGGATGTTGATTATGGCAAGATGATGAAGGTGATGGGCGAACTGAACCGCGCAGGCCTAAACAGTGTCAGCTTGGTCACCACCGGTTCATCAAAGGCAGAATAAGCCGATGGTTATGAACCGTGCAGAACAAATTGGTTTAGGTTCAGCGGTCGGCGGACACGCCTTTCTGCTGCTCTTATTGTCGCTCGGTATTTTTGGCGCGAGTGAACGGCTGGTGCCGCGTGAACCAATCGCGGTATCGCTGGTCGGGGAAACCGCACCCGAAGCAACCTCGCCAAAGCCGTCGTCCGAGGAGCCCGCACCATCGGCATTGGAGCAATCGGAACCCGAAGCCCCGGCGGCTGCGCCAGACGCCGCCCCCGAACCGCCATCACCGCCGCTGGAAAAGGCGATTGCAAAGCCGGTGGCGAAACCGATCGTTAAACCCGAACCGCGCCCGTTACCGGTAACCAAGCCCGCGCCGGTAGTTGCGAAAAAGCCGCCGCAAAAGCCAACCCCGCAAAAACCGGCGGCCAAACCCGCTCCTGCCAAATCCAAGCCCGCAGCGGCAAAACCAGCGCCAAGCAAAACGGCCAAGCCGCCGGTTAAATCGGGCGGGTTCGGTAAAGGGTTTGAGGATCGGATTGCAGGCCTTGGCAATGCTAGCAACACCGGCACACCGCGCGCAAACCCGGCAAACGGCCAAGGCAAATCGCCAACCGCTGCCGCGCCGCCAGGAAAGCCCGCGACCGAAGTGCGCCGGTCCGTGAACGCGGCGCTGGCCAGTCAGATCAAGCCCTATCTGGAATCTTGCGCGCCGTCGGGTGTCGATATGGACGCGATCCGCACGTTCATCACCTTAAGTCTTGACCGTAACGGTGCGCTTATTGGTGCGCGTTTTGACAAGCAGACCGGCGTCAATGCAAGCAACACTCCGCAGGCTGATCCGTTGAAGCAATGTGCCCTGCGCGCGGCCAAACAGGCGTCGCCCTATCGCGGACTTGATGTGCAATATTATGATGTTTGGAAAACCCATGCCTTGCAGTTGAAGGCAAAATAATAATATATTGGAACGAACATGCGTATAATCTCCCTTCCCGTAATGCTTCTGTTGCTGGCACTCGCCAGTCTGGGCATCGGTTCAAATATCGCCGTTGCGCAAACCTTGCCCACGCCCACAGAAGCCGACGAACCAGAGCTGGTTGAATTTGACACCGCCAAAATCCGCCGGGTCGCTGTGCCAGCATTGGTTGCGCCGTCGCCTGCCGATACTCCGGCGGGAAACAGTGCCAACTTGGGGCGCCAGATTGCCGAAGTTATTGCATCCGATTTGCGCGCCAGCGGTCTTTTTGAACCGCAGGGTCCTTCAGGAATTCGGGCAATCTCGCTCGCCGAGGTGACCGCGCCGCAATATGATTATTGGAAAGGCCGCAATGCCGAACAGTTGATCGAAGGATTTGTCCGCGTTGGCGGCGATGGCAATCTGACCATCGGATGCTATCTATACGATGTCACATTCGGCAGCGAGGTAACCCGGCTCGGCTTTGTGGTTGCGCCGGGTGAATGGCGCCGCGCCGCGCATAAATGCGCCGACGCATTTTATTCCAAGGTCACTGGCGAAAGGCCGTTCTTCGATAGCCGCATTGCTTATATCGCCGAATCTGGCCCCAAGGGTAACCGGATGAAACGGCTGGCGATCATGGATTCGGACGGCGAAAATCACAAGTTCATAACGACGGGAACGTCCAGCGCGCTGACCCCGCGCTTCTCGCCGAATTATCGCTCGATCCTGTATCTGAGTTACACCGATGGCAATCCCAGAATCTATGTTTATGATGTTGCCAGCGGACGGCAACAGTTGATTACCGCCAGCAAAAACCCGACCTTTGCCCCGCGCTGGTCACCCGATGGTCAAACGATATTGTATTCGATGGCGGTTGCCGGGAACACGGATGTCTACAAAATCCCGGTCAGCGGCGGCACGCCGGTTCGCTTGACCAGCACGCCGGGCATTGATGTCGGCGGCAGCTTTTCGCCAGATGGCAGGCAGGTCGTTTTTGAAAGCGATCGCGGCGGAAATCAGCAAATCTACATTATGAATGTGGACGGTTCCAACCAACGCCGGATCAGCTTTGGCAGTGGACGCTATGCCACGCCTGAATGGTCGCCGCGCGGGGACTTGATTGCCTTTACCCGTATCGCCGGTGATTTCCGCGTTGGCACGATGCGGCCCGATGGTTCGGGCGAACGATTGTTGACCAACAGCTGGCAAGACGAAGCGCCGACATGGGCACCGAATGGCCGCGTGATCCAGTTCTTTCGCACTGAGAAGAATAGTGGTAAAACAAGTATCTGGCAGGTAGACTTAACCGGCGCGAATGAACGCAAACTTCCGACGCCGGACGGCGGATCTGACCCGGCATGGGGACCCGTGCTTCCGTAAATATTATGGGGCGCAACGATGAAAAGGAGAAGTGTGATGAAAATAAAAATGCACCCGAAAACCCGCGTATTTGGCGTGTTGCTGGCTTCAGCAGCGTTGGTAACCGCATGCGGCCCGAAGAAAATTAAAGATCTGCCGCCTGCGGCGCAAGGGTCCGGCTATGGCGATAATGGCCAAGGCAGTGGCAGCGGCAGCGGCCAAGTTGTTCCCGGCAGTCAGGAAGATTTCGTCCGTTCGGTTGCGGCGGACCGTATTTTCTTTGATACCGACCGTTTCAATATCGACGCCCAGGATCAATCGACATTGCAAAGCCAGGCCCAGTGGCTGGGCCGCTATCCCAATGCCCGGATCACAATCGAGGGCCATGCCGACGAACGCGGCACCCGCGATTACAACCTTGCGCTGGGCGAACGCCGGGCCAACGCCGCGAAAAACTATCTGTCATCACTGGGCGTAAACCCGGCGCGCATTCAAACCGTCAGCTTTGGCAAAGAACGCCCGCAGGCGCTGGGCTCTAACGAGCAAGCGTGGGCCCAAAATCGCCGTGCGGTGACGATTACCATTCAATAGCCCGCAAATTTGACGAAGGTGAAAATAAGGCTGCGTCCATCCGGCGCAGCCTTTTTTGCGCTACGAACGGTGCGAAAGTAGGAAAGTGCCGAAAATGCCAAGTTGTCACCTAGTTGACAAAGTTGACACCCATTTTGAAACTAAGCGCTAATCCGGGTATAGATAATTTCCTACATTGCGGTTATTTTGTAATTTTATGTTTTTCGCAAATCCAACTGCGAAGGGGGTAATTTGACCGCCAACGATGTCAAAGAGCCAAGCCCTGAACAAGCAGCTATTCCCTTCGTTCCCAGAACAAATCCTACATTACAAGTGCTAATGCGCGGAGGGCATTTGGATTAAACAAAACCGTCATCTCGAACACCACGCCGTCATCCTGAATTTATTTCAGGATAGATACCGCGCATCCAATGAAGCTTCGGGACTAAATATCCTGAAACAAGTTCAGGATGACGGCGTTGGTCAACTCGCCGCATTGGGATCAGTTTCGCACTAAAGTATGGCTAATTCAGCCAACCATATGCCAGCGCGCGTTACGCGCTTACCGGCCGGTCACTGTCATCCAAGCCGGCGATCAGGCCGCCAATCGCTGACAATGCCCCCAATATGCCCGCGATCAATCCCGCAGAATTTGAACTTTGCGCGGCGGCGTTGATCGATGGATCGGCTTGCGGGCGTCCTTCTGGAACGGTCTCGGCTGGCTGAGTATTTGCTGACCCTTGAGTGTTCGCAATATCATCGGCGCTTACCGTCTCAATCGTATTGGTCAAACCGGCAGCCCCTGCCAAATTCGGGACGAGCATCTGTTGCAATTGGGCGAGCCCCGCCATCGAAACCTTAAACGGTCCAATCGGTTTTGCACCCTGTCGCGGAATATAAACGGCCATCGTCGGCGCCGATAGCGAGAGTGAATATTCACCCGCTTGAATATCGATCGCTCCTGCCGCCGAATTGCCTTCTGCGCGCCCACCCGGTCCGCGCAAAATGACTAACGTCGCGGTTTCGGGATCACTGATTACACCATGCCCAATCGCGGATTCACCGGCGGCGATGCGCATTGCGTCTTCACCCACCGCGCCCTCGACGATTGTGCCGCGTATCCCGATTGAACCAACGGGCGTTTGAATTTTGGAGTTGGAGGATTTTATTCCCGCCGAACGCCCCGACATGAAACGGAAACTGCCCTTTGCCACCGACGCCCCCATTGACCGCGTGCTTTTGGCAGGATCATAAACAAACCGGTCAATGACAACGCGCGCGCTGGAACCGACCGAAAATTCCGAGCTGTCGAGCAGCAATACCCGCAACTGGCTTTGCGCGCCCGTGCGGATTTCGTCGTTCAATGACACGCGCTGTTTCAGCACCGCTGGCTTTGGTGCAGGCGCGCCAGAGGGGCGAATTTCCACTTTGTTACGTATCGCCGAATTGACCCCGACAACCTGCGCTTCGGCTTGCAACAATGGCAGCGCGCAGATTGCGACGGCAGCGCCAATCAATGCGCCGCGGGCCAACGAAAAGTGACGGAATGAAGCTGTGCGTGCGGCAAGCGTTTTCAACTTTTTTCTCCCAACCCGCAGGCAGATTGCGCACCGCGAAGTGCCTCTGCTGCATCCGGGCGTTCGCCCATTTGTAAAATTTCGAGCCTGCCGCCGTCCACATCATCCAACCGGCAAAGCAAAGCGGCGTGTAAAAATCCAACTTCGCTGGCACCGGGATATTGCATTGATATCCGTTCGAGCGAGGCGGCTGCTTCGACAAGATTGCCCGCCGCGATCTGGCTGCGCACCAAATCCATGCCTGAACCCAATTGCGCCGATGCATCGATCAAACCGTCCAATTCCGCTGCTTTATCTGACACCTGCGGCTGATCGCCTTGCGCGATTGCTGGTGCCGCGATGAAGAAGGTGGCTGTCGCGGCCAAGCGTAAAATTTGATGAACAGAATTTTGCGATAACATATCGTTCCCCCAATGCCGTAACGTTTTTGCTAGCTGGTGTGGTTTACACACATGTTACATATCCCCGATATCGTCAACCATGCAGTTGAAAGCGCGGCGATTTCTTGATCAATTGTAAAAGATTTATTGCGTTTCACAAAAGTCAGCGGGTAAGCAGAGGTGGTTGGCAATGAAGTGACAGATAAAGGCGTAACGGGGGTTAGACCCTTATTCGACCACATTTGCACAGCATGACGGAGCCGATTTTGGCCGAGTGCAAGAAGCGAGGAGAGAGCAATGTTTATCCATAGTGACCGACGAGCGACGCCGCAATCGGCCAAAAGGGGCCCGCCCTTTGGGGTTGCCGCAGGAAGCCTTTCGGTCAGCGTCACCTTCCTGGACCGGGCAACAAGCCCGCTCTGCACAAGGTTCCTTGCCGAAAAGCTTTCTGCGGCAATCATGCTGCGCAAATGTGATCGAATAAGGGTTTAGATCTTTTGAAGGCTTATTTAAAGCGCACCGGCCCGCGTTTGCTGCCTAGTCTGGCCGCGCTTGTTGCTGTGTTGCTTTTGCAATTTATCGGCTTTCAAGCGGTTGATCGCTTCGGGCTTTTGACGTTTGACTATTACCAAAAAATCAAACCGCGTGAATATCAGGATGCGCCGGTGCGGATCGTTGACATTGACGATGAAACAATTCGCCGATTGGGGCAATGGCCCTGGCCGCGAATGGATGTGGCCGAGTTAACGAACAGGCTGGCGGACGCAGGCGCGGCGGCGATTGCATTTGATATCGTGTTTGCGGAAAAAGACCGGACGTCACCGGCGCGTGTTGCCGAACAAATGGAACAACGCGGCGTCGATGCCAATACGCTGGCTGCATTGCGGGCAATGCCGGATAACGACAATGTGCTGGCGGCGACTTTCCAGAAAACGCCTGCCGTGCTTGGCTTCTTTTTAACCCGCGATCCAGAGGCGACGAAAGTCATTCCAAAGGCCGGATTTACCGTGCTGGGTTCGGCCCCCAATCAGGGCGTTGTTGGCTATAGCGGCGCAATCCAGCCGCTCGAACCGCTGCGCGATGCTGCGCCCGGTCTTGGCTTTGTCAGCCTGACCAACGACAGTGACGGTATCGTCCGCAAGGCGCAGCTGGTCGCCGCGCAAGGCGATCAATTGCTGCCTTCATTGTCGTTGGAAGCATTGCGAACGGCGCAGGGTGCGGGGTCGATAGTGGTCAAGTCAAACGATGCGAGCGGCGAAATTGGCGGCGCAGGTGCGCAAATTGTTGCTTTAAAAGTGGGTGATTTTGAAATCCCGACAACCAGCGCGGGCGAGCTGTGGATGTATTTTACCGAGCCGCGCCAAGAGCGGACCGTGCCCGCGTGGAAGATCCTGACCGGCGCACTTGCGCCTGCCGAAATGGAGCGGTTGTTTGCGGGCCATATCATTTTTATTGGCACAGGCGCGATTGGTCTTCGCGACTTGGTATCGACCCCGATCAGAGAGCGCGAATTGGGCGTGATGGTCCATGCCCAGGCGGCAGAGCAAGCGATCACTGGCCAGTTCTTGATCCGGCCGGATTGGGGCTTGGGATTGGAACGTGCGTTGCTGTTGGTGACCGGGATCGTGCTGGCATTTGCTTTGCCGGCGCTGGGCGCAGCGCGGGGCGCGGTGCTGGGTCTGGCGATGATAGCGGGCACGATCTGGGGCAGCTGGGAAGCATTCCGGCAATATCAATTTCTGCTTGATCCAACCTATCCGGCGCTGGGCTTACTGGCGATCTATTTGTGCGCGACCATGGTCAATTATTACCGGGAGGAGCGCCAGCATGCCTATATTCACCAAGCATTTGACCGGTATCTCTCGCCCGCCTTGGTCAAGCGCATCGTTGATGACCCGGGCCAGCTGACGCTTGGCGGGGAAGAGCGGGATATGACCGTGCTGTTCTGCGATATCCGCAGCTTTTCCAGCATTTCAGAGAATCTTGGGCCGCAGGAGATCATCCGGTTCCTGATCGCTTTCCTGACCCCGATGTGCGACATTTTGCTCGACCGCAAAGCGACAATCGACAAGTTTATCGGCGATGCTATTTTGGCTTTCTGGAACGCGCCGCTGGATGATCCGGACCAACATGCGAATGCTGCCCGCGCCGCACTTGAGATGGTCAAGCGGCTCGATCAGTTGAATATAGACATGCCAAAAAACGGGACTGAACCGTGGCCGGGAAAGGTCAAGATCGGGATCGGTTTGAATGCCGGCACATGCTGCGTCGGCAATATGGGTTCGGCGCAGCGCCTGTCATATTCGCTGATCGGCGACACCGTTAATCTGGCCTCGCGCATCGAAGGCCTCACTAAGTTTTACGACGTCAAAATTGCGATTGGCCAGCAACTGCAACGGCAGATCGAAAACTTCGCGGTGGTTCCCATGGACCTAGTCCGTGTGGTCGGCCGCGACGCGCCGGAAATGGTTTTTGCCTTGGTTGGCGATGAAGAATTTGCGGCGACGCCCGCCTTCACCGCGTTTGCGGCCAGCCATCAAAACATGCGCGCTGCCTATAGCGCGCAGTTATGGGATGTCGCCGCAGAGCATTTGGCCCACGCGAATGATGCCGCCGCCGGGTTCGGCCTGGGTCAATTGTACACGATGATGAACGAACGCATTGCCCATTACCGCGCGCATCCGCCGGGCGATGAATGGGACGGTGTATTCCAAGCGTTGGAAAAATAGCATGCCGCCATGGAATTTCGCAGCATTCGGTTCTTTACCGTCGGTGTTCAAACGATATAGACGGGATGCAAGTTATCATTTTTGAAGGAACGCCATGACCAAGCCTGTAATCTTCGTGCTCAATGGCCCTAACCTCAACCTTTTGGGTACGCGGGAGCCGGAGATTTACGGAACCGATACGCTTGACGATATTGCCGGGCGGTTGGAAGACAAAGCGAAGGCCATGGGGCTGCAGATTGATTTTCGCCAATCCAACCATGAAGGGCATTTGATCGATTGGCTGCATGAGGCGCAAGCGGCGGGGGCAAAGGCGGTTTTGCTCAACGCGGGCGGGTTTACCCACACTTCGATCGCCATTCATGATGCGATTAAATCGATCAAAGTTCCAGTGATCGAAGTGCATTTGTCGGACCCGCACAAGCGCGAAGAATTCCGGCATATCAGCTATGTTGGCATGGCAGCAAAAGAATGTTTTGCCGGGCATGGTGCAAAGTCCTATGAGCTTGCACTGGACGCCGCCGCGCTGTTTTGATTCAAGCTGTTTTGATTAAAGGCGCACAACGAAATAAACGGGAGCACAAAATGGCCGCTAAATCTGGCAGTGAAGACGGAATGCAAGTCGATACCAAGCTGGTCCGCGAATTGGCAGATATGTTGAGTGAAACCGGCCTATCCGAAATCGAGGTAGAAGACGGCACCCGCAAGATCCGCGTTTCGCGCATGATGACGGCGGTTTCGGTTGCCGCACCTGCCGCCATGCCGGGGCCTGCTATCGTTGCCGCTGCTCCAGCCATTGATGCCGGACCGCCGCCGCCGCCAGCCAATGCCATGAAATCACCGATGGTCGGGACGGCATATCTGACCGCCGATCCGGATGCCCCGCCGTTTGTCACGGTTGGCCAAATAGTGGCGGCCGGTGAGACGGTTATGATCATTGAAGCGATGAAGGTGATGAATCCCATCATTGCGCCCAACGCCGGAACGGTGACTTCGATCTTGGTCGAAAGCGGCCAGCCAGTTGAGTTTGACCAGCCACTGATGGTTATCGCGTAACAATGGCCATTGAAAAGATCCTGATCGCCAATCGCGGCGAAATCGCGCTGCGTATTCACCGTGCGGCACATGAAATGGGAATTAAGACCGTTGCGGTTCATTCAACCGCCGATGCCGATGCGATGCATGTACGGCTTGCCGATGAAGCTATCTGCATCGGTCCGCCGCCCGCCGTCGACAGTTACCTGAACATTCCGGCGATCATTTCTGCGGCAGAAATAAGCCATGCCGACGCCATTCACCCCGGCTATGGTTTCCTGTCTGAAAATGCACAGTTTGCCGAAATCGTCGAAAGCCACAACATCACGTGGATCGGCCCGAAACCTGAACACATCCGCACGATGGGCGACAAGGTTGCGGCGAAACGCAGCGCCGGTGCGCTTGGCTTGCCACTTGTTCCGGGCAGCGACGGTGCGATCAGCGAGATCGAAGACGCCAAGAAAATTGCGCGCGAGGTGGGCTATCCGGTCATCATCAAAGCCGCGTCTGGCGGCGGCGGGCGCGGGATGAAGGTGGTGAACAGCGAGGAAGAACTCGAAACCCAAATGCAGCAGGCGGGCACCGAAGCCAAGGCAGCGTTTGGCGATGCCACGGTCTATTTGGAAAAATATCTCGGTAACCCGCGCCATATCGAATTTCAAATCTTTGGTGACGGCAATGGCAAAGCCATCCATTTGGGCGAACGCGATTGTTCGCTGCAGCGCCGCCACCAAAAGGTATTGGAGGAAGCGCCATCGCCAGTGCTTTCCGCCGCCGAACGCGAACGCATGGGGATGATCTGTGCCAATGCGATGGCCGACATGGGCTATCGCGGCGCAGGCACGATCGAATTTCTTTGGGAAAACGGTGAATTTTACTTCATCGAAATGAACACCCGGTTGCAAGTGGAACATCCGGTAACCGAGATGATTACGGGAATTGATCTGGTCCGTGAACAGATCCGCGTGGCCGAAGGCAAATCGCTTTCGGTAACGCAAGACGAGGTAACTTTTAGCGGCCACGCCGTTGAATGCCGGATCAATGCCGAAGACCCGCAAACCTTTATGCCGTCGCCAGGCACCGTGAGCTGGTATCATCCGCCCGGCGGATTATATGTGCGCGTCGATAGCGGGCTGTATCATGGCTATAAGGTCCCGCCTTATTATGACAGCATGATCGCGAAACTGATTGTCTATGGCGCAACCCGTGAAGCATGCCTGATGCGATTGCGCCGGGCATTGGGGGAATTTGTGATTGAGGGGATGAAGACCACGATCCCGCTGCACCAGAAATTGCTCGATGACCCCGAATTTCAGAATGGTGATTACACAATCAAATGGCTGGAAGAATGGTTGGCACGCGGCGCTGCATAACGCGCCGCGATGCGGTGCTGGCAATTGCGGCATTGCCGCTTGCCGCATGCAATCCGCTGCCGTCAAAGGCGCCGGAGCCTTCCAAGGCACCCGGCGATAATGGCGGCGCAGTCCCCGGCCCGAATACGCTGGTCGAACTGACACGGCTTAGCGCCGATATTCGCCTAGACATTCGTTATGCCACCACAGCCAATTTCACCGGCCGGATACTATATGACCAACCGCGCGCTTTTTTGGTGACAGCCGCAGCGCAGGCAATATTGCGGGCAAGCGAAGCGGCCAAGGCGGAAGGCTTTGGGCTGTTGATCCACGATGCTTACCGGCCATGGGCGGTGACCAAGAAATTATGGGATGCCACGCCGCCAGAAAAACGAGAGTTCGTTGCCAATCCAAAGCAAGGATCGCGGCACAATCGCGGCTGCGCGGTGGACCTGACTCTGTATGACCGGGCCACCGGGCTGGCGGTAGAAATGCCCAGCGAATATGACGAGTTTAGTCCGCGCGCTTACCGCAGCTATGCCGGGGGCAGCGCGGCGGCAACCCGCAACCGCGCGCTGCTCGAACACTATATGCAGGCTGAGGGGTTTATCGGTATTTCGAACGAATGGTGGCATTTTGACTTTAAGGATTGGGCGCAATACCCGATCATGGACATCGCATTTTCCGCGCTTTGACGCCAAGTTGTGTTGACGTTCAAGTAATAAGATAGAGAAAAACAAATACTTCGTCATTCCCGCGTAGGCGGGAATCCATCACCTGACCTATCAAAATCAAGCCAACTTGCGTAAGGCTCGAGTTCGGGTGATGGATTCCCGCCTACGCGGGAATGACGAAGCTTAGGTTAAAATGTTGGAGAGCATTGAATGTCAACACAACCTTGATCGCAGCCCGCCCCATTCATCAAAATCAAACCTTTCCTGAACCTGTATCGGCGGTTCAGCAATGTGTCAGAAACGTTGTGCGATAAAACGGTCTTGGCAGGAGGCAAGGAGCCGCTTGCAAAAAGAGGTAGTGATATGAAAACTCTTTATTTGGCCGTGTTGGCGCTGGCGACTTCGATGACGCCCGCTGTATTGTCCGCGGCAGAACTTGGCATTTCGAGCGCGGCTGCGCAGATTAGCCCGTCCACCTTGGACAAGATTGAACAAACCGCCGCGTTCCAGCGCGGTGATGATGATCGCGGGGATCGCGGCAATGGCGGATTTGGCCGCCGTGATCGCTCCGAGCGAGCAAGGCCGGAGCGCGCGCGGCAAGACCAGCCGCGCCAAGAACGGCCGCAACAATCTGGGCCGCAAACCCGGGCGGAACAACAGCCTGAACGGGTGCGGGCCGAAAATCGTCAATGGCAAGGCGATCGCCGTGGCGGCGCTGAACGCGGCGGCTGGCGCGAAGATGGCGGACGCGGCTCTTGGCGGAACGACAACCAAGCGGACCAAGGCGGCAGAGGGCAATGGCGTAGGGACCGCGCGCGCCCAGAACAGGGCCGCCCAGAGCAGGGCAGTTCAGAGCAATGGCAAGGCGAACGCCGCCGCGACTATCGCGATCAAGCACAAAACCGCCAAGGCAGCAACCGCCACGATGGAGGCCGTGATGGCCGCGCAGGCTGGAATTGGGACCGCAACCGCGATGGCCGCACAGGCCGGAATTGGGACAGCAACCGCGATGGCCGGCATGACAGCAATCATCGCGGCAACCGTTATGACCGGCAAAATCACAACAGATGGAACCGCGGCTGGCACAATGATCGCCGTTATGACTGGCGCTCACACCGCAACGATAACCGCAATTATTACCGCGTAAACCGCTATTATGCGCCCTATCGCAGCCATAATTATAGCCGGTTGAACATCGGTTTCTATCTCGGCAATGGTTTTTACGGATCAAACTACTGGATCAACGAACCAAGCTATTACCGGTTGCCGCAGGCCTACGGCCCATACCGCTGGGTGCGTTATTATGACGATGTCTTGTTGATCGACATCCGCAACGGATATGTCGTCGACGTGGTTCACGACTTCTTCTGGTAAGCATCACATAACTGACAAATCAGCCCGGGACGGTTCACCGCTCCGGGCTTTTTTGCATCGCGCATTTTTCGGGCCTGCATGACAGCCATTGAAATAATCCCACTTTTTAGGTAGTGATGACATTCAGGACGCAAAACATTTAAAAACAGAGGGTTCGTCATTCCCGCGAAGGCGGGAATCCATCACCTGCACTCGAATTTTAAGCAAGGTGGCTTAGATTTTCTAGGTCCGGTGATGGATTCCCGCCTTCGCGGGAATGACGATACTCTTTTCAAAAAATAATTTCTGAATGTCAACACAACCTAACATTCGAACACTGGAAAAAGTGCATACGTTCATGGTAAGGGATTGGAACATCCGTGACCGTATGATTTCCTGAACGTATGAACCAGAGTATTGTTTATGACCGTTGAAACCGAAACGAAAAAGTTCGATCCCAACAACGATCCCGCCAAGCTTGCCAAGATTGGCGGTCATGTTACGCGCCAACTGGAAAGCAATCCGCTTGTCCAAAACGTTGAAGCGCCGGGCATACAATTATATGTGTATCAAGGTTTTCTGGGCAAAAAAGACTGCCGGATGTTGATCAAAAAGATCGACAAAGAGGCGGTTCCATCCACATTGTACAAAGGCACAGACCAGCCCGGTTTCCGCACCAGTTTCAGCTGCCACCTCAACCGGTGGGACGCCGAAGTTGGCCGTATCGAGGCGCGGATGAGCGACACGATGGGCATCCACAATGACTTTGCCGAAACCATGCAAGGGCAGCGATATAAAAAAGGCCAAGAGTTTAAAGCACATCACGACTTTTTCCATCCCAGCGAAAGTTACTGGCAACAAGAAAGCATCGCGGGCGGACAACGCAGTTGGACCGCGATGATATTCTTGAACGAGCCCGAAGAAGGCGGCACCACCGAATTCCCCAATCTGGGCATCGGCGTGCGCCCGCAAGCGGGGATGATGCTGATCTGGAACAATATGACGACCGAAGGCAAACCCAACTACAAATCGCTGCACACCGGAACGCCGGTCATCAAAGGCACCAAACACATCATCACCAAATGGTACCGGCAAAACAACTGGCTGGAACTGACCTCGCCAAAGGGTTAGCCAGCCCGATGCCGCGTTGGCGTTGGCGTTGGCGGTCAAATATTGCTGTCTGTCGAAACATTGTTGCACGCCGTGTCAAAACGTTGAAGAAAATGTCGCAGCTTTGGGGATTGAACCCAATTTGATTTCTCATTTTACAGGAATTCCGAACATGACGCCGATCAAGTCTTTTTTGCTGGTAACCGCCGTTTTGGCCGCGCCGTTGGGTACTACGGGTGCCGCGTTTGCGCATGACGGAAAGCATGCCGAAGCGGCGGCGGCGGCAGTGCCTGAACTGGATGAAGGCAAGAAGTTGAACGCCTTGTTTGCCGCCGATGACGAAGCGAGCATGAAGCGCAATCCGCTGAGCGCCCTGTTTCGCGGCGATATGCGGTATGCGGACCAGTTGGGTGATAACATCACCGATGCCTATTTTGATGGGGAACGCGCGGCGGCAACAGCAAGTGTTGCCAGTTTGCAAAAAATCGACCGGGCAAAATTGAACCCGACCGATCTGATTGCGTATGATGTATATCTGTTGCAGCAAAATGATGCGCTCAAAGGATTATCGAAGGAGCTGATGGACCTGACTGTCGTGCGGCCGATCAACCATTTTTTCGGCTTTCATACTTTTTACCCCAGCTTTGCCAGTGGCACTGGCGCTGCGCCATTTAAGACGCTGGCCGACTATGAAAATAACCTCAAACGCCACAAACAGTTCATTGTCTTGATGGACCGCAGCATCGGCCGCTTTCGTGAGGGGCAGGCATCGGGCGTGGTAGAAACCAAATTGACGATAGCCAATGTGATTGAACAATTGAACACCCAGCTGGCGCAAAAAACAGAAGAGTCGCCTTATTATGGACCAGTGAAAAAGTTCCCCGACGGGATTTCCGATGCCGATAAAACGCGGCTGACGGCGGAATATCGCGATATTATCGAGAACGGCATTTACCCATCCTATGTCCGTCTGCGCGATTATTTGCGCGATGATTATTTGAAAGATGCGCGCGCGGGTGTTGGCCTGTCTTACATGAAGGGCGGCGAAAAGCTTTATGCGTATATGATCGAACAGACGACCACGTTGCCGCTGAAAGCAGACGAGATCCACAATTTGGGATTGTCCGAGGTTACCCGCATCAAAACGGGAATGGAAGATGTCAAAAAGGAGGTTGGCTTCACCGGCACTCTGGCGCAATTTTTCGACCATCTGCGCAATGATCCCAAATTCAAACCCGCCAGCCGCGAGGCATTGACGCAAGGCTATTATGACATTGGCAAGGCGGTCGATGCGCAGATCAGCAGGCAGTTCAAACACTTGCCAAAAGCGCCGCTGGAAATCCGGCCTTATGAAGAATTCCGCGAAAAGTTTGAAGCCGGTGGCAGCTATCAAGGCGGAACACCCGATGGCTCGCGGCCCGGAATTTTCTATTTCAACGCTTATGATTTGCCCAGCCGGACGACGCCGGGGATGAGCACATTATACTTGCACGAAGGCGCGCCGGGGCATCATTTCCAAATCAGTATTGCCCAAGAGAATGAGGCATTGCCCGCATTCATCCGCTTTGGCGGCAACACTGCCTATGTCGAAGGTTGGGCGCTCTATTCGGAAACCTTGGGCTATGAAATGGGTTTTTACAAAGATCCCTACCAACGCTTTGGCACGTTGTCGGATGAAATGCTGCGCGCGATGCGGCTGGTCGTCGACACCGGATTGCATTCAAAAGGCTGGACCCGCGATCAGGCAATCGAATATATGCTCGCCAACAGCGACATGGGCAAAACCGATGCAACAGCCGAGGTCGAACGCTATATCGCCATCCCTAGCCAGGCGCTGGCCTATAAAATTGGCGCGCTGACCATACAAAGGTTGAAGGCGAAAGCGAAAACCGAGCTTGGCGATAAGTTTGATGTGCGCGAATTTCACAATCAGATTTTGAACACCGGAGCGTTGCCGCTCGCGATCCTCGAAAAGAAAATCGACGGATGGATCGCGGCGTCGAAATAGGCGTTCACTGGCCGTTCAAGTCAAAATAAGGATTTCATGCCGGGTTGCTGCCGCTATGCTAGCGGCCTCACCCATTTTGACGCAATCGGGTCCGGTGCATGATTAGTGCATCTAGTATACCGGCACCGTAACCCGACCCGCGCCCTCAAAAGCGTGGCCCGAGAGAGAAGGATAATTAAGTGTATTTAGTAAACTGGCACCGTAATTCGAAATTTTAGGTAGAAAAAGTTGCCGCGAAATCTAACATTGCTATACCGATCTTACTGCAATAGCAGCACTGATCATAACGCTGGAGCTGATCACGGATGTTAACGTACCATAGAACTAGTCTCCTCACGTCCAATGCTCAAACTCTGGTGAATACGGTGAACACTGTGGGTGTCATGGGAAAAGGGCTAGCGGCAGCCTTCAAGCAACGTGATCCAAAAATGTTTGAGCAATATCAAAGCTTATGTAGATCAGGGCAGTTTGAAATCGGAAAGCTATGGTTGTGGAAGGGTTCTGATCAGTGGGTCTTGAATTTTCCAACCAAGCAGCACTGGCGAAACCCCAGCAAACTGGAGTATATTGAAGTTGGTCTAGCAAAATTTGTCAAAGAATTCGATGCCAGAGGAATTCGAGAGATCGCTTTCCCTCGGTTAGGCTGCGGGAATGGTGGTCTTTCGTGGGAAAATGAAGTGCAGCCTCTTATGGACAGGTTCCTGAAAAAATTGCCAATAAAGGTCTATATACATGACTATGGCGCCGACGTTTCCTTGCCCGAGCATTTGAAGTATGTAGATGGTAGCAAGAGTGGTAGTTTTTCAGATTTCATGACTGATTTAGCGCGTGCGATCTATAAAAATTTCGGTGAGTTTCAAACTCTAACAAATCGCTCAAACTACCAAGTCACATTTGATCATGAACTAAAGCAAATTAACATTTCTACTGAAAAAACTCGACAGACTATTGATGAAATAGACCTTTTTGAACTTTGGTTGCTACTTCAAAAAGGCCCAGTCGAGGTAAGGCGAATGGTAGGTGGGGCTAAAGAAGCAGGATACTACTTACTTCCAATTCTTGTGTCGCTTGAATATGTCCGCCCTGTCAAAATCTCGAAAGACTCCTCGGCTGGCGCGTTAGCCGTAGAGATTACCACCAAATCCTCAGATAGTTTGGCGGCAGCTTAAATGGCACTATCGGTTGAAGCAGTTCAATCACATATATCGTTCTGGGAAACGCAGCTTAGAAGGACAGCCCACAGTCATCGGCAACATTGGCCCAGTCGGCTATTTCGCCATGAGCCAATAGAGAATTTGTTACGCATCCTCCGGTCGGGTAGTCTTTTGTCAAGGCAAGATGCAGCCGATGCTGATATCATTGCGCATGATATAGCTCCTCCAGAAATAATTGGACTGAATCCCGACGCTCATCGTCACGTGCGCCTCTACTTCAGACCCAAAACACCGACACAATATCATATAGAGGGTATTAGGGAGCCAGCCGATTTCTATCAAGGTAAGCACGCGCCGGTCCTGTTCATGTTGGTATTTTCGTCAGAAGGCATTTTGACAACGGATGGAGTGCAGTTTTCCGACGGCAACATGCAGCTTGCACCTGCTGTTTATGGCGACAACGATGGATTTGAGTGTTTGGACTTCAACGATATTTTCCATGAAGGAACAATGCCGACTGACGATGTCCAAAGAATCATTAGAGCGAGGTGTTCTGAGGTGTTATGTCCTAGTCCACTCGACTTGGAGGCCAATCTTCAGGCAATAATCTGTCGTTCATCAGCAGAACGTCAGTTTTTATTGCACGAATTGGGACCCAATTTTCCAAAAGCCGACAAAGTAAGGGTTTTCAACGAGGCTGGTGTGTTCAATGCTGATTTTGCCTTTGTGGAAAGCGTCGACCTCGCAACCGACGGCGTACACATAGCGTTCCATTCTCCTCGACGTGGATCTTCGACGGGAAAAGTGGAAGTTCAAGTTATACCTACCGACGGACATAACCAGCCTATTTATTGGTCTCAGGATCAACTTGAATTCTGGAAAAAATGGAGATTCTCAAGCGAAATTGGCGCTGGGCGATATTTGGTCGAAGTCAAAGTCCGAGATTGCTTAGCTTATCGCTCCTACGCGCTTTTGGAAGATGCTCCGTTCTAGCCATTTCTCCGTGCGACGGTTCGAATTGCAGTGAGTTACGGTAGCATCGCCCTAAAAATTACGGTGCCAGTTTACTAGGGTGCGAATTACGGTGCCAGTGCACTAAACTATTGCACGTCCTCGCCCTCGTGCTAATAATCGATCCATGGCTAGGCTCGCACGCATCGTAATCCCCGGATTGCCTCATCACATTACCCAGCGCGGCAATGGGCGTCAGCAGACGTTTTTTAAGCCTGCTGATTATGCCTTTTACCGCGATTTGTTGCGCGATCATGCCGCCGCGAACGGGGTTGCGGTTTGGAGTTGGGTGCTAATGCCCAATCATGTGCACCTTATCCTAGTGCCAGAAGCCGAGGATAGTCTTCGTGCTTGTTTGTCAAAAGTGCACCGCGCATATGCTGGCCATATCCATGCGCGTGAGCACCGGACCGGGCATTTTTGGCAAGGCCGATTTGGCTGTGTGGCGATGGATG
>JAYUPJ010000035.1:0-9402 GCA_043760195.1 Sphingomonadales bacterium
AGCAGCACACCAATCGGTTCCGCTCCTTTGGCCGCAAGGTCGGACAGGTTCACCGCGACCAATTTCCACGCAACGTCGGCGGGATTTGCGCCGGGCAACCAGTGCATGCCTTCGGCCATCATGTCGTGTGTCAAGATCAGGGTTTCGCCGCCAAACGGAATAACCGCGGTATCATCCAGCAAACCAATTGCGGCAGGCGTCGTTGCAATGGCGCGCATCATGGCGATGAATTGAGGTTCAGTGGTCATACTGTCAAAGTCATCCTGAATTTTCTCGCTCCGTCATCCTGAACTTGTTTCAGGACACATACTTCCTAAAGCTCTTATGCATGCGCTTTATGGATCCTGAAACAAGTTCAGGATGACGATCTTTGAAATGCACCGCAGTAAAACGCGTTTAGGCTGACCAAGTTTGTTCAACCGGATTCTCGGCCACGTTTCAAGCGATGCTCACCCCCGCTTTTCCCGGGCCAGCGCATCGAGCACGCCATTGACAAATTTCGCATCCTTTTCTTCAAAGAAAGCATGGGCAACGTCGACATATTCGCTGATCACGCTGCCGGATGGAACGTCGGGCCGCGCGATAATTTCATAGGTTCCGGCGCGCAGTATCTGCAACATCGTCTTGTCGATCCGTGATATTTTCCACTTTTCGCCCAGCTTGCTCTCGATCAGCGCGTCAATCTCTTCACGCCGCGCATCCGTTCCTGATACCAGATCGTCAAAGAAATCGACCTCAGCTTCGGCATATTGCACTTCTTCTATTTCCGCACCCAGCCGGTGGGCGTGAAATTCGGCGAGCAGCCGGGATATGCTGACCTTGTCCATATCAAGCTGATACAATGCCTGCACAGCCGCCAGCCGCGCCGCTGAACGCGATTTGGAACGCGATGCTGAACGCGATGTTGAACGCCTGGTCATTCTAATCTTTTCCTTACGCTCAGCGCGTGGGCTGGCAATCCTTCGGCATCGGCCAACCGCGCAGCAGCAGGACCGATTGCGGCCAAGCCATCGGCACTAACGCCAATAAAGCTGGTTCGTTTCATGAAATCGAGCACCGACAATCCCGAAGCAAAACGCGCGCGCCGCCCCGTTGGCAGCACGTGGTTTGGCCCTGCGACATAATCGCCGATTGCTTCCGGGGTCATCCGGCCAAGGAACACCGATCCGGCATGCCGCACCAATCCGAACAGCGCCTCGGCACGGTCCTCGTCCAGTGCAAGCTCCAGATGTTCGGGCGCAAGGCGGTTGACCAATGGCATCGCTTCTTCGAGTGTCGGGGTGACGATGATCGCGCCAAAATCGCGCCAGCTCGCCTCTGCCGATGCGCGGGTCGACAATTTGGCCAGCTGCTTTTCAACCGCCAAAGTCACTTTGTTGGCAAATATCGCGTTATCTGTGAACAGGATCGACTGGCTGCTTGGATCATGTTCAGCCTGACTCAGCAAATCGGCGGCGATCCAGCCTGCCCTATTCTTTTTATCGGCGACGACGACAATTTCACTGGGGCCAGCGACCATGTCGATGCCGACCACGCCGTATAGCTGCCGCTTGGCCTCTGCGACCCATGCGTTGCCGGGGCCTGTGATTACGTCAACCGGCGCAATACGCTCGGTTCCATGAGCCAAAGCCGCGATGGCTTGCGCTCCGCCGATCCGCCAAATTTCGTCTACGCCTGCGATATGCGCTGCTGCCAGAACCGCCGGATTGGCCGTGCCGCCGGGGGTTGGCGAAACCATCACCAACCGTTCTACGCCTGCAACTTTTGCTGGAATCGCGTTCATTAAGACCGACGACGGATAGGCCGCCCGGCCGCCCGGTACATACACACCCGCAGCATCGACAGCACGCCAGCGCGCACCTAGCCGGACACCGGCTTTGTCGGTGTAATCGCGGTCTTTTGGCAATTGGTCCTTGTGATAGGCTTTGATCCGGGTCGCCGCCAAATTCAACGCATCGCGCAGATCTGGGTCCAGCCCGTCATAGGCCGCCTTGGTTTCTTCCGGCCCAATCGACCAACCCTCGGCCTGCAAATCAAAACCGTCAAATCGTTCGGTTAGCTCGGCAACCGCGACATCACCGCGCCGCCGCACATCCAGTATGGTCGCGCGCACTGTCGTGGCGACATCTGCGTCGCTTTCGCGCCGATCATTGACCAAAGCGTCAAAGGCATCGGCAAAACCGGGGGCTGTTGAATCAAGCCTTTGCACGTTTACTTGCCAATTCGCGAAAACGGTCAACCATGGCTGGAACGGTGCCGTTCATCATTTTGAACGCGGCGCGATTGACGATCAGCCGGGCCGATACCTGCGAGATCACTTCAGCCTCGACCAGCCCATTTTCGGCCAAGGTCCGGCCCGACGATACCAGATCAACGATCCGCCCCGACAGGTTTAACAACGGCGCAAGCTCCATCGCGCCGTTCAATTTGATACATTCTGCCTGAATACCCTGCGCCTGAAAATGACGGCGGGTGATCGCCGGATATTTGGTGGCAACGCGCAGATGCCCAGCGGCCTTGTCCTCCACTGCACCCTGCGGAACCGCGACCGACAGGCGGCATTTGCCGATACCGAGGTCAACGGGCGCATATAGTTCGGAATAGTCAAATTCATCGATCACGTCGCTGCCGACGATACCGATGTGCGCAGCGCCATGCGCTACGAATGTTGCGACATCAAAGGCGCGGACGCGAATGATCTGGATCGACGGGTTGTTGGTGGCGAACATCAACGCGCGGCTGCTATCATCAAAGAACGCTGCTTCAGGTTCAATGCCTGCTGCTTTCATAAGCGGCAAAGCTTCGTCGAGAATCCTCCCTTTGGGGATTGCAAAAATGATATTGTCAGCCATTATTTGAGGCGCTGTAGGGACAAGCAGACGAAAGGGCAATATGATGCAGCGCAGCGAAGTAGAAAAGGGGCTCCACCAGCAAGCTGATCACTGCGCCCACAACAGCGCACCGGGGACATCCGCAATTTGCCGGGCGATGGTGGCGTTGTTGAATGGCAATACCGAATGCGGCCGCAAAATAGCCAATTGGCCGCGCGGAATTATCGACGATGCGGTGCCGCTGCGGCTGGCTGGCGGCTTGCATGATTTGTTCCGGCGCAGGGTTGAGCCAGCCTTGGGCGCGGTTTACAGCGGCGAAATAGCCGATCAGGCGCAGGTCGATGCGCTGGTCGAACAGGTCGTCACTCGTCATGATGCAGATTTGCTCGGCTGGTTTGAAAGCGCGCCGCAGACTAACGAAGCGGGCCGTTCGGCTAGCTTCGTTGCCGCGCTCCATTGGCTGGCGGGCCGGGTCATCCCGAATTTCGAGCTGCTGGAAATCGGATCAAGCGCGGGCATGAACCTGCTGATTGATCGCTGGCGTTATGATCTGGGCGGTGTGATCAGCGGTCCGGACGATGCGCCGGTAACCATCCGTCCCGAATGGCGCGGCCCGCCGCCGCCTTCGGCGCCGTTTGCCATCGGCAGCGTGCGGGGATGCGATTTGAACCCGATTGATGTTCGCGACGATGCCGCCGCCGACCGCTTGCGCGCATATATCTGGCCGGAAATGCCGGAGCGTTTTGCGCGGGCGGATGCCGGTATCAAAATGATCCGGCAGCATAGTGTTAATCTGGTGAAAGCCGACGCAGCAGATTGGATAGAGGCACAGCTTTCCTTGCCGCAAGAGGCAGGCGTGACCCGCACGCTAATGCATTCGATAGTGTGGCAATATTTGCCCGATGCAACGCAGGCGCGGATTACCGCAGCGATGGAGCAAGCGGCAAAGGCGGCCACGGCGGAGCGCCCGCTGGCGTGGATCGCGCTGGAAACCAACCGAGCAACAATGGGCCATGAATTGCGGGTGCGATATTGGCCGAATGGCGGCGCGCCGGTGCAATTGGCCGAGGCGCATGCGCACGGGCTTTGGGTGGATTGGCGCGGAGAATAATTACAAACAACGTTTTCGTCGATTATCGTTATGAAAACCGTAGTGCTGAGCCTGTCGAAGTACGCCTAGCCGGCAAGCGCCCGTCGACAGGCTCAGGGCTACGGTTCTGTTTCAAACGCATTGCCACAAATACCTTGCCAAAATAGCGATTTCACTCACCCACTCACCGCACCGCCAACCATTCCAGCATCGCCGCGTTCACGGCATCGGCTGCTTCCCATGTCACAAAATGTCCGGCATCAACGCGCTTGATGGTCAAATCCGAAACCAGCGTATCCAAACCGTCCAACTGGCAGAGCAGCAATGCCGGATCGCGGACTCCCCAGACGACCAATGTCGGGATGCCGATCACCGGGAACGGCTTGTCCAGAAACGCAGGGCGGATAACCTCGCCCTCCATCGGCGGCACGGTCATGTTGGTCGCTTTGTACCATTTCAGCATCGCTGTCATCGCGCCGGGTTGGCTCCATTCGGCGAGGTACAGTGCTCGTTCGTCGGCACCAACGCTGTCACCTGATAAGTGCCGCATGAAACTATGGTCAAAAAACCACTCAAGCCCTTTTTCCGCGATGCTCTCGTCGATGCGCGTGCCCTTAAACACATTCATATATTGCGACGCCGCACGCTGCGCCATGTCGTCATACAGAGTGCGTTGAAACACCAATGGATGCGCGCTGTTACACATCATCAACCGGTCGATACGCGCCGGATTTTTCAGCGCCGCCATCCACGCAATCGCCCCGCCCCAATCATGCGCCGCCAAGGTGAAGCTAGGCAACTCCAGCGCATCGGCCAGCGCAAATAAATCCGCGACGGGTTTATCCGGCGTGTACTCGCTGATTTCCAGCGGCTTGGATGACCCCGCAAACCCGCGCTGATCGGGCGCAATGCAAAAGTAATTCTGCGACAATACCGCCATCTGGTGCCGCCACGTCCGGTGGCTTTCGGGAAAACCGTGGAGGAAAATAATCGGCGGATTGGCCGGATTTCCTTGCGTGAATACGTCGAGTTCGACGCCTGTGGGCAAGGCAATACGCCTTTTAGTCATTTTACGTTCTGCCGCTTCAGCGGAATTGATCTGATCCTCTTAGGTTCAGTCACTGCGTGTCAACGGCATTTCAGGGATCGGGATAAACTCTTTATCATCGCCAGGAATAGTGGGGAACCGGCCTGTCTTCCAATCCGCTTTGGCCGCGTTGATCCGGTCACGGCTCGATGACACAAAATTCCACCAGACATGACGCGGGGTGCTGAACGCCTCTCCGCCAAGCAACATAACGCGGGCATCGCTCGTCGCGCGCAATGTCATGCTTTGCCCCGGCGCAAGCACATACATCGTATGCCTTTCAAGCGGCTCACCATCCAGTTCGGCATTGCCAAGTGCAACCAGAATCGCTCGTTCGTCAGCGGCCGCCTCTATCGGAAAGCTTGATCCGGAATCCATTAATATATCGGCATAGATCGTCGCGGAATGTTGAGTTGTCGGCGCGGTGACACCCCAAAGGCTGCCCATGATTACCCGCGCGGAAACTCCCGCATCTTTGACCAATGGCAACGCGTCCGCCGCAATGCTTTCAAACGCCGGATCGATCTCTTCCTGTCCGTCAGGTAAGGCCAGCCATGTTTGCATCCCCGAAATAGCAAACCCGGTTTTGCGTAGGTCTGGCGGCGTTCGTTCACTGTGAACAATGCCCCTTCCCGCCGTCATCAAGTTAACCGCGCCAGGCTGGATCGTTGCGAATGAACCAATGGAATCGCGGTGGTCGATGGCTCCGTCAAACAAATACGTAACAGTTGCCAGATTGATGTGAGGGTGGGGTCGCACGTCCATGCCCTTGCCGATGTCAAAATGCGCCGGGCCAAGTTGGTCGACAAAGATAAAAGGCCCGACCATAATGCGAGCTTTCGCGGGCAATGTCCGCCGCACTTTAAATTCGCCAAGATCGTGGGTCACCGGTGTAATGATTTGCATTTTCATTCCCCTGTCGCCATTGCCTTAATCGCCAGCGCATGCACCCGCTGCCCCGGAATATCGCCCAGTGCTTTATTCACCATCCGCTGCCGCATCACGCGGCCTACGCCAGCGAACGCCGCCGCCTCAATCTCTACGGTGAAATGCGATTCGCCGCTGCCATCGTCGCCGCTATGCCCGCTGTGGCTGGCGCTGTCGTTAATGACGGCTACGCGAGTGGGAGAAAACGCCGCGATCAGCAGATTTTCCATTTCGATTGCAATTGGGCCTTTATTCATACCCCCTTATTCCCATATTAGGCGGTTCACGCCAATAGGAAAATCAGAGCATTTTTGCATGAGCAGCACGCCGCACAGAGACAGATTTCATGGCCGTGTCGGCAATGGCACGGCGCGCTGCGCTTATCCTGGATGCCGTGAAGCAGGGGATTTTCGCGCACCCGCCATTCATGGCGCTGTACCCAACGCAAACGGCCCCGGCGATTACCAACTCCTCTGCCTCGATCATGTCCGCGAATTCAACGCTGGCTATGACTGGTTCGCCGGGATGAGCGCAGAACAAATCGCGGCGGCGCAAAGCCCGACCTATGTTTGGCCCAACGAAACAAGGGCATTCAGCGCGGCGGCGCAAGTTGATTCGCCGCCCAAATGGTCCGACTTTCATGATCCACTGGACACCATATCAGCGCGATTTCGTGGCAGGGTGAATGAAACCGCACATCGCCATCGCAGCGACGGCCGGATATTGCTACCAGAGGATCGGCGGATGCTGCGGACGTTAGGGCTTGGCGAGGATGCGGACCGCAAAGCGTTGCGCCGCCGTTATTCGGAATTGGTGCGGAAATATCACCCTGACAAAAATGGTGGTAACCGCGCGCATGAAAAGGCTTTGCAAGATGTGATTGCAGCCTATACGCATTTGAAAAAATATTCCTGCATTTGTTTAGAGACCATGATGACCGATATCCCCAACATCACCCCTGGCACCAGCGGCACAACAATATTACCTGCGCCTGATAAAACAATCAGCGTGCGTGAAATGTTCGGCATTGATGTCGATATGATGTGCCCGGCGTTTAGCGAATCCGATGAGCGCGTGCCCGATCTGGACCCAAGCTATGTCTTTGACGGCGATACCACATTGGCGATCCTTGCGGGATTTGCCCACAACCGCCGGGTCATGGTGCAAGGGTATCACGGCACGGGAAAATCGACGCATATCGAACAGGTCGCGGCGCGTTTGAAATGGCCGTGCATCCGGATCAATCTGGACGCTCATATCAGCCGCATCGACTTGATCGGCCGCGATGCCATCGTCTTGCGCGATGGCCAACAGGTCACCGAGTTCCGCGAGGGGTTGCTGCCATGGGCATTGCAAACTCCGACGGCATTGGTGTTCGATGAATATGATGCGGGCCGCCCCGATGTGATGTTCGTGATCCAGCGGGTATTGGAAACAGAGGGCAAGCTGACGCTGCTCGATCAAAACCGCGTCATCCGCCCCAACCCGTTTTTCCGCATGTTCGCCACCGCCAACACGGTCGGCCTTGGCGATACCAGCGGGCTTTATCACGGGACACAGGCGATCAATCAGGGTCAAATGGACCGGTGGAATATCGTCATCGGCTTGAATTATCTGCCCGCGCAAGTGGAAGCGAAGATTGTACTTTCCAAGGAATCCGGCACCGACGAGGCAGTGGTGACCAACATGGTCAAGGTCGCCGACATGACCCGCCAAGGATTTATGAACGGCGACATCAGCACAGTGATGAGCCCGCGCACGGTCATCACCTGGGCGCAAAACACTGCGATATTCAAAGATGTCGGCTTCGCCTTTCGCTTAAGCTTCCTGAACAAATGTGACGAAGCCGAACGTGCGTTGGTCGCCGAATATTACCAGCGCGTCTTTGGCCAAGACTTACCTGAAAGCGTGGTCGGCGCATCGAAATGAACGGCATGGCTTAGGATGGCTGCATAAATGTCAACCGTATTGGGGCAATCCGGTTTAACACGCGGCAAACTGCATTACGATTTTGTCGACGGCATCCGTGCGCTCGCCGTCACTCTGGTGGTGTTTTTCCACTTTGACCTGCTTGAACTAAAAGGCGGATTTCTGGGCGTCGACATGTTCTTCGTCATTTCCGGATTTCTTGTCTCCGACCTGATCCTGAGAAATATCGCGGAGGAAAAGTTCTCGCTGATCCATTTCTTTGAAAGGCGGATCTATCGGATATTGCCTGCTTTATATGTCAGCTTAATTCTGGTTTTGCTGGTTGGATATTTCATATTACTGCCGGTCGATTTGGCACAGACGGCGGTAAGCGCGAGAGCAAGCGCGCTGCTTTTTGCGAACATCCATTTCCACGGCGTCATTGAATATTTCAATCAAGGCAGCCAGTTCTGGTTGCTATTGCATCATTGGTCTTTGTCAGTCGAAGAACAATTTTACCTGATTTTTCCGTTTGTTTTAGTGCTTCTATCGGCGTTGAAGGTCCGGCTCAGCCGGGTTATGCCGGTCTTATTGTTGCTCGCTTTTCTATATTCGATGTCATTGGGCAAAAGTGCACCCTCCGCAGCGTTCTATTTTGTGCAGGCGCGTTTTTGGGAGTTTTTGGTTGGGGCGCAGATCGCAATTTTGCCGCGAACTGGAAAGCTACCTCGTTGGTTTTCAGAGACTGTTTCATTGATGGCTGTTGCTGCGATATTATTTTCTTCGGCCAGATTTGCTGCGGCATCAGACCTGTTCGGGTTGGCGACAGCGATACCAGTTGTGGCGACCGGACTGATCATTTGGACCAACATCAATACTGAAACGACTTGGACCGCGCAAACCTTGAGCATAGGCTGGGTTCGGAAACTCGGACTAATTTCTTACTCACTGTATATTTTTCACTGGCCGTTCATTATTTTTGCGCAGTATTGGTCGATTGAGCCACTTTCGCTGGCTTGGCGCTTGATCGTTCTATGCTTTACCATCGCTGCGTCTTGGATCAGTTGGCGGTTTATCGAACAGCCGTTCAGAAAAATTGCAGCGATGGGGCCAAAAGTTCGCCGGATGGGAATCATTGGGGTCGCCATCACAACCGTACTGATTGTATCTGCGGCCACATGGATCATCGACAATAAGGGCTTCGTTGAAAATCAGCGTGCCAATGTCACGGCTGCGCTCGCTGCCGCCGAAGCCTTCAGCCCGGATCGAAAGAAATGTCATTCGCACGAAATGGCAAAAGCCATCCCGGTTGCGGCAGCCTGCGTTATCGGATCGAATACGCCCGCGACAATCGCCATTTGGGGCGATAGCCACGGCGTCGAGTTGGCAAAAGCACTTGGTGATGAGGCTGCTAAACAGCAAAGATCGGTGATGCAACTGACCAGTTCCAGCTGTCCACCTGTACTGAATTTCGAGGCCGCGAACAATCCCAACTGCCGCAGAAAAAACGATCAGATTTTCAAATTTTTGAAACAAAACCTGCAAATTAAATATGTCGT
>JAYUPJ010000036.1:0-27690 GCA_043760195.1 Sphingomonadales bacterium
GATCGATTTCAAAGCTGGTTTTGAACGTGTCTTTTTCATCATGGTTCAGGAAATCAAGATGCTGGACGCTGCCGCCTTTTTCAAGGATGCTGTTCCACACATTGTTGCTGTCCTTGGACTTTTCGCGCAGGATTTTTTCCAAGTAAGGGTTCTTCACGATGAAGCTGCCCGACAGGGTTTTGTGGGTGTAGATATTCGCCGGGATCGGTTCGATACACGCCGATGTTCCGCCGCAGATGATCGAAATCGACGCGGTCGGCGCGATTGCCATTTTGCAACTAAACCGCTCCATCACACCTTGGTCGGCGGCATCGGGACACGCGCCGCGTTCCTGCGCCAGCATCATCGATGCGCTGTCGGCCTGTGCGCGGATATGTTTGAAGAACTTCATGTTCCACGATTTCGCCAAGGCGCTTTCAAAGCCGACGCCGCGTGATTGCAGAAAGCTGTGATAGCCCATGACGCCCAAACCAACCGAGCGTTCGCGCCCCGCCGAATAGCGCGCGCGGGCCATTTCATCAGGTGCACGGTCGATAAAGTCCTGAAGAACATTGTCAAGCATACGCATGACGTCCTCAATAAAGGGCTTATCGACGCTCCACTCATCCCATTTTTCGAGATTGAGCGAGCTCAGGCAACAGACTGCCGTGCGGTCCTCTCCCAGGTGGTCACGACCCGTGGGCAAGGTTATTTCGGAACATAGATTGGACGTCGACACTTTCAGGCCGACATCGCGGTGATGTTTTGGCATCGCGTTGTTCACCGTATCGGAGAACACGATGTATGGCTCTCCGGTGGCCAGCCGCGTTTCGACGATTTTCTGAAACAGGCTGCGCGCATGCACGGTGGCGCGCACTTCGCCGGTCTTGGGTGATTTCAGGTCAAAGTCCGTGCCCTCACGCACCGCAACCATGAATTCATCGGTGAGCAATACGCCGTGGTGCAGGTTGAGCGCCTTGCGGTTGAAATCGCCGGAGGCCTTGCGAATTTCGAGGAATTCTTCGATTTCGGGATGGTTGACGTCAAGATACACCGCCGCGCTACCCCGGCGCAGCGATCCTTGTGAAATCGCCAGTGTCAGGCTGTCCATCACGCGCACAAACGGAATGATACCGCTGGTTTTGCCGTTCAGGCCAACGGGTTCGCCGATGCCGCGAACGCTGCCCCAATAGGTGCCGATGCCGCCGCCGCGCGACGCCAGCCAGACATTCTCGTTCCATGTGTTGACGATCCCGGCCAAGCTGTCATCGACCGAGTTCAAATAGCAGCTGATCGGCAATCCGCGTCCGGTACCGCCGTTCGATAAAACGGGCGTTGCGGGCATGAACCATAATTTCGAGATATAATCATACAGACGCTGGGCATGGTCCTGATCATCGGCATAAGCGTCGGCGACGCGGGCAAACAGGTCCTGAAAATTCTCGTCGGGCAGCAAATACCGATCCTTCAGCGTTTCCTTGCCGAATTCAGTCAGCAGCGCATCGCGCGACACATCGGTGGTGATCGTGAAGCGGCGCTTGTTGATCGTCTTGCTGCCGGAATCGTCGATCTTTGCCGCAGGGGTGCTTGCGGCGGAAACACTCGCTTCGGTGCCATCCGCTTTCAGGGTGTCGTCCGCTTTCGGGGTGCCATCCGCTTTCAAGATCGCTTTAGCCGCTTGATCGTCGCTCGCCGCGCCCCCGTTCGCAACACCCAGGCTCGAGGATACTTTAATCGTCATTTCTGCTTCCAACACTTCTGCCATGCCGTCCGCCCCATGGCCCGTATCCCTGAAATCCATTATGCCCCTGCTCCCCTAATTTACAATCGGTGCTCGCCCATCGGCCCAATCGTAAAGCATTAAACTTTAGCCGTGAAATGTTCACGTCTTGTTCGACTCGGAGCGCAAGCGCCCCTATTACCATATTTTGACCACTTCAAAGGGGGAATTTTGAGTTTTCCCCAACTTATTAGCCGGGAAAAAACACCCGTTCGCAGAATCGCTCACTGCGTCAACAACCACAAACTGTAGGTATGCCCCCTATGGACAACCGCTACCTATAGTGCCTTATTCGGTTAGAAACACAAGAGGGCAAATGGTTAATTAACCATTCGGTTCGTCGCTATTCTGATTCATTTCATCGCACCAAATTGAGCCCCCACACACAGCGACGCGTGGAGTTGCTAAGCATTTTTTCGGGCGCAAGATGGAAAATGAAGCAAGACAAAATTTTACTTCAATCAGTGCAATGGAAGGCAAAGTGGGTCGGTGGGCGCGGTATATTTTGGCAATGCGCGGCCGATTCTTGGTAGGTTGATTCGGATGTGTGGGGGGGTGGGGTGATGTGGGGGATACTGACTGTCCGCCTTCAGTTCGTAGGATTGCGATGGCAGATTTCAGCAGGCAGCCCGCGCTCGCACCCTTTTCTGGCGTTTGATAATAGCCATCTCAATCATCCTAACGCCAACCTGCATCTGTTTGGCGCGACAAGAAGCCAGCACTTCGCGCGTCTAAGTGGCGTCCGGCGCGTGCTCAATCTGCGCCAAAACCGGCTCTATCCGCTGCTGCCGACGGGCGCCATGTTTGCAAAGTAACCCATTCGAGCCAGCTTATCCACGGCTCTGCGGATGATGTCTTCAGAAATCTCTTGCACGACCACCATACCCGGCTCGGCAAAGTACCCTGACTCATCACCCTGCCCAGTAAGGCCTTGATTGACATTGCCAAGATCCACAAACGACAATCGATATCGCACACTGTTATGGGTGACCTCTAGATTAGCGAACCCCTTGACGCGCCACATGTCAATATTTGGCAAGAAATCATCAGGAAAATGTATTACAGTGTTCATTTAAACCTCCTGGGTAAAAGTTACTTGGCTGTCAGGGTAACACCCTTGAGGAGGGTTTCATAAGTGGCCTGTGTCATCTTCGTTGTGCCGTTGCACTCCGCTAGAACCGGCACGATTTCATAATGTGTCAGATCAGTCGCGCGCTGCTCGATCGCAAGGCGGGTCGTGTTAAGGCTCCCGACAAGGTTAAGCGGGGTGCGATAGGCTGCAGGAACCTTGTTGGCGTCGTTAAAAATACTCACACCGCGGCGGTCGTTGGGAGTAGTGCCAGCTCTGCAAACGAACTCGCCGGTCTTGAGCGGCAACAGGGGCCCTCCCCGATAATAAGCAGCGTAAGAAACAGAACTTGAGAATAAACAAGCGACAACTAGTAACGTGCGGATTGGGATCATCAAACGACTCCTTTTTATTATGTGCAAGGCTAGCAGTGAAACGATTCTAGTCAATAAGATGTTTCCATTGCCTTTTTTGTCTTGTCACAAATTATTGAACGACCGACATGCAACCGAAACCCATCAATCACCGTCCTGCTCAAACGGATTGATCAACCCAACGCCCATATTAACAAAATCGACCACATTCCGGCTGACCAAAATCAACTCGGCTTCGATCGCGGTTGCGGCGATCCATGCGTCGCGTTCGGACTTTGGATCGGGGATTTGGAGGCCGGCGCAGATCAACGCGACTGACCGAGAAAGCGGCAGGGTGCGGTTTTCATAGGTCGTCATGACCTGATCATCTAACCAGCGGCGCAACGCTGCACCTTGTTTTGTGTCGCGGCGCTCCATTTGCCGAACACCACGTTCCAGCTCGAAGATCGTCATAGCGGAAACAAAAGTCGTCTCGAAATCGACTTGACCGAGCCATCGGGCCGCGCGCGGATCGACTTTTGGCGTGCCTAGCTTGCGGCTTTCCGAAATGATGTTCGTATCGAGAAGATACATTAGTCGTCGAAATCGGGGACATGCGAGGTCAGGTTTGATCGCGAGGGTTCCCAGTCAAAATCCTGCGATGTGGCCGGTGCCAGCGCCTCCGCAAGCGTTTTGCGTTGCGACGCCATGCGCTCAAGGGCCTCTTCGATAATATCAGCTTGGCTACGGCCACTGATCGCAAGCCGACGCAGCAGAGCTGCCGCTTTTGCCGAACGGATTGTAATCGGGGGCTGGTGGCGGCGGGCGGTTTGGGTCATGGTATATCCTCTTGAAACGTCGTTTAGCACAGTACATGTACGCATGCAAGCGCATCTACTAATAGACTTGAATCGGTCGCAGTTACCAAGCGACAGGCAAGGGGGCGGGAGCGCCCGCAACATCCTCGCCCACCGCCCCCATCGCGCCACCATGTTACGCAAGAGCTTGAAACGTGCGCGGCAGGCGTTATGGGCTGGCGGGCCTTGTTTCACGTTAGGAATGCCCGATGACAACTACCATCCGCGCCGCTGATCTGATTGAAAGCGTTGCCGACGCGCTGCAATTTATCAGCTACTATCATCCGGTGGATTATATCCGCGCGCTCGGCGATGCTTATGCCGCCGAACAAAGCCCGGCGGCGAAGGATGCCATCGCGCAGATCCTGACCAACAGCCGGATGTGTGCCGAGGGTCACCGGCCGCTTTGTCAGGATACCGGCATCGTCAACGTCTTCATCAAATGGGGCATGGATTGCCAGATGGATTCGGGCGCAAAATCATTGCAGGATGTGGTCGATGAAGGCGTGCGCCGCGCCTATTTGCACCCTGAAAACAAGCTGCGCGCATCGGTGCTGGCTGATCCCGCTTTCACGCGCCGCAACACAAAGGACAATACGCCGTGCGTGCTGTCGGTTGAAATGGTCCCGGGGGACAAGATCCATGTCGATGTCGCGGCAAAGGGCGGCGGGTCGGAGAATAAATCCAAGTTCAAGATGATGAACCCGTCGGACAATATCGCCGATTGGGTGGCCGAAATGCTGCCGCAAATGGGCGCTGGCTGGTGCCCGCCCGGCATGCTGGGCATCGGCATTGGCGGCACGGCGGAACATTGCGTTAAGCTTGCCAAACAAAGCCTGATGGAGCCCATCGACATGGGGCCGCTGAAAGCGCGCGGGGCAAAGACCGATATAGAAGCGCTGCGGATCGAGATTTTTGACCGGGTCAACGCGCTGGGCATCGGCGCGCAGGGGCTGGGCGGGCTGTCGACGATCCTTGACGTGAAGATCCTAGACGCACCATGCCACGCGGCGGGAAAGCCAGTGGCGATGATCCCAAATTGCGCCGCCACGCGCCACGCGCATTTCACGCTGGATGGCAGCGGGGCTAGCTATCTGGAGCAGCCCGATTTGTCGCAATGGCCCGACGTGAACTGGCAGCCCGATAGCGCAGCCAAGCGCGTTGACCTCGACACGCTGACCCCGGAAGTGGTGGCCGGTTGGAAAGCGGGTGACCGGCTGCTGCTGAACGGCAAGATGCTCACGGGCCGCGACGCCGCGCACAAACGCATCGCCGATATGTTGGCTGCGGGAGAGGAATTGCCCGTGTCGTTCAAGGGCCGGATGATCTATTATGTCGGCCCCGTCGATCCCGTTGGCGAAGAGGTTGTGGGGCCAGCAGGGCCCACCACCGCGACCCGCATGGACAAGTTCATGGACATGATGCTGGAACAAGGCCTGCTAGGCTGCGTCGGAAAAGCCGAACGCGGCGCAGCGGCAACACAGGCGATTGCCAAGCACAAAAGCGCCTACCTTATGGCCGTTGGCGGCGCGGCCTATCTGGTAGCCCGCGCGATCAAAGGCAGCAAAGTGGTGGGCTTCGCGGATTTGGGCATGGAAGCGATTTACGAGTTTGAGGTACAGGATTTTCCGGTGACGGTCGCGGTGGATAGCGGCGGCGAAAATGTGCACGTGAGCGCGCCTGCGTTGTGGCAAAAGCGGATTAAGGATGAGGGGTTGTTGGCGGGGGTGAGATGATGAAGGGTTTATGTATATCTCACCTCCGTCGCTGCGAGAAGCGAAGCGACGAAGCAGTCCAGTGCGTTCGTGCACCTGCTTTGGATTGCCACGCTTCGCTCGCAATGACGAAAGTACAGATGTGATCGCTTCTAGGACTTATGAACCTCTTCCCAGCCAAGTGCTTGACGATCTTTTCCATGATATACGGTCATTGGCACTTCGTTATTACCGCACTACCGGAAAACCACTTGGCGTTACCGGAGAACTGGCCGAACTGGCTGCAGCTGCCTTAGTCGGCGTCGAACTTGCTCCCGCGCGGACATCTGGTTTTGACGGTTGGCTTGAACGTGACGGGCAGCGATTACGTGTGCAAATTAAGGGGCGGGCAGTTCCTTGGGCATCGCGATACGGCGGCAGATGCCCTTCTATCAAATGTGGCGATCTCTTTGATGTTGTGTTGCTCGTGCTAATCGACAAAGACACTATGCAGCCGCGAGAAATTTGGGAAGCTGATGAGAAATCCGTCATAGAACGACTCGCGGAAGGGGCTGACGCAAAAGCAAGCAAAGCGCGCAATGAACGCGGCGCTATGGGGATCAATCAGTTTAAGAATATCGGACGTTTGATTTGGAGTCTGGCTACATAGTTGGATAGACATGGTCAATTAGGCTCATTTTGTTGTCATACATGCGAACACAAAAACTATGTAACATGGCGGCTTATGCAAGGTGAACTGCCAGAACATCTTGCATAAACTAAATCATCAATCATCGCGCTGTCATCAGATCAAACTCTGGATTGCCGCGCTTCGCTCGCAATGACGGGGTGGGCTTTTATTTAGAACGTTGAGATGCACATTACGTATCGCAGGTGTCCTGCGCTTGTTCTTGCTGCACTGGGCTTACCGTTAGTATTACAACGCCGTCACGTTCCAATTCAAAATACTCGCCAGCCTCAACGCGTTCTAACACTGCGTCTGAATTTCGTTCAAATTCTTCGATAGCAATTCGCGTAACTTTTTTCATTGGCCTGTTCTCCATAATCGCAACATTCACCCCGCCATCACCCCGCCATCACCCCGCCAACGCCGCAATCAGCGCCTCTGCGTCCACATCGTCATTATACACATGCGGGGTCACGCGCAGCGATGCTCCGCGCAGCGATACGTGCACGTTTGCTGCCGCCAGCCGGTCGGTCAGGCCATTCGGCACGCCATCTGCAAACCGAAGCGCGAGGAAATGCGGCGCGCGCAAACCTATGTCGTCGGCGATCAAGCCGATGCCCCGCGCCGCGTCGGCTATCGCAATAGTCTTGGCGGCCAGCGTCGCGCTTACTGCGTCCACACCCCATTCCAGCAGCATGTCGATGCCCGCCGCCGCGCCCATTAACAATGGCGGGTTGGATTTCTCGCCCATGTCATACCGCCGCGCGCCGGGGTGAAAATCATCGCGGTACTCGGTTAAGCGGGACAGATCCTGCGATCCGGCGCGGTTGATCCAGTTATGCTCGATCGGCTGGCCGTCATGATATTTTGGCGCGGCATACAGCGCGCCGGTGCCATAGGGCCCCATCATCCATTTGTAGCAAGCGGAAATGGCAAAGTCGGGCCCGACCTCGGCAATATTAAAGGGCAGCGCGCCGAGCGATTGGGTCAGGTCGAGCACCAACGCCGCACCTGCTGCGCGGCACGCCTGACCGATGGCAACAAGATCAAGCAGCCCGCCGTCGGCCCAATGATTGTGGGGCAAGGCAACGATGGCGGTATCGGGACCGATGGCGTCCAGCACTGCCCCTGTCCAGCCGCTGACCGCATCGCGCTGTGCGGTCACGATCTGCGCGCCAACCTCGCGCGCCCGTTCGCGCCAGACATACAGATTTGATGGAAACTGATCGGCGAGCACGATGATCGATTGCCCCGCGGCCAATGGCAAGTTCTTTGCCGCAACCGCCATGCCGTAGCTGACCGACGGGATGATCGCGATGTTATCCGCCTGCGTCCCCATCAACTGCGCCGCTTTGCTGCGAAATGCCTCTGGATAAGCGAAAAAGTCCGCCGCTTTATAATGCCATGGCTGCGCCTTTTTGGCGGCTCCGGCGGCAACTGCTGCGCGCACCGTATCGGATAGCGGCGACATATAGGCGCAGTTCAAATAATGGACGCCGCGCGGCATATCGAACCGGTGGCGCTGATTTGGGATCATAGTCATGGTTCTGTTAATGCACAGCTAATACCGCTACCGCAACCCCAGCAGACTTATTGGGCTTGGCCCTGCATTTGCGCGTCGATTTGGGCTTGGATTTCGGGGGGCAGGCCCTGCGCTCCAGGCGCGCCCGGTCCGCCGGCGGATGGACCTGGGCCGCCCGCACCGCCGCCCGCACCGCCGCCTTGCGCCGCCTGCTTTTTCTGCATCTCGGCCATGCCTTTTTCAAATTCGGCGCGGCTGATGAAATCTTTCAATTCCACTTCAAAAATCAACAAGCTGTTGCCCGGCAACATGACCTGACCGGTTTGCGGGTTCACTTTGTCCTGCGCGCCATAGCCCAGCTTGGCGGGTATCCAGATCTTATACTTGCCGCCGCGCTTCATCTTCTTCAACGCTTCGGAAAAACCGGGGACAACGCCTTGCACGGGCATCGGTGCCTGTTTGTTTTCGTCGAACACTTTGCCATCGCGCAGCGTGCCTTTGTAGCCGACCAAAGTGACATCATTGTCGGTGGGCGATGCCCCTTCGCCAGCTTTCAGGGTTTGAAACTGCAGCCCTGATTTGGTCGTTTCAACGCCGTCTTCGCCGCCATTGTCTGCCAGAAAGTCGTCATTGCTCTGATATTTTTCGCGCACATCCGAAGTGCCCAGCCACGCCAGCGCACCCGCCACAACCAACACGAGTACGATACCGGCCCAATATTTGGTAAGCGAACCTTTTTTGATCGGCTGAATGGGAACGGTGGTGACGGACATGTGGTTTACCCCTGACGAAATTTATGATCCGCCTATAGACGTTGCCGATAGCAATACTCAAGCGTTTGCGTGGCGATGCGTCAGCGAATTTCACTTGGTCGTGTTGATGTTCAAAATTTATATTCTGAAAAAAAGGATATCGTCATTCCCGCCCTTCGACTGCCTGCAAGGCAGGCGCTCAGGATAAACTGACCAAAAGTCAGGCGGGAATCCATCACCCGCACTTGAATTTTACGCGAGCGGGCCGAATTTTGTTAGGCCGGGTGATGGATTCCCGCCTTCGCGGGAATGACGAAGCTTATGCTTTTTAAGTATTTTGTGTTCTGAATGTAAGCGCAACCTAAGCAAAAAAAAGAGCGCCGCAAAGGACGCTCGTTTTTACAAAGGTGAAACAGCGCCTATTTCGCGCCGTCACGTTCCTGTTGCTTGCGCTCCATCTTGCGGGCGCGGCGGACAGCGGCAGCTTTTTCACGAGCGCGCTTTTCAGATGGCTTTTCAAAATGACGACGCAATTTCATTTCGCGATATACGCCTTCACGCTGCAATTTCTTCTTCAATGCGCGCAGGGCTTGGTCAACATTGTTATCGCGTACCATGATTTGCATAAAAAACGTCACTCCAGTCGATTCGGTGCAGAGGGCCACAAAAGCCCGCAATTCTGCGGAAAAATTGAAAACAGCCGCACGGTATGCGACAACATGATCGGGGCATTACCCCCGCCTTTTGCCAATATCAAGTGCTTATAGCAGGCAAAGCGGCAGTTTTGCTTGGCTGAACGATAAACTGTTGCCCTCTTGCCGTGCCGGTATTTTCATTTCATAATGCAACTGGAACGAATTTTTGGAGAGAGACGCCATGGCGACCCAGCTAAAACCGAACAGCAGATATAGCGAAGCCGAATGGACCGCGCGGCAAGAGCTGGCGGCTTGTTACCGGATATTTTCGATGTTTGGCTGGGACGAGCTGATCTATAACCACATTACCGTCAAAGTTCCCGGCGAGGATGGGGCGTTTCTGATCAATCCTTATGGCATGCATTTTGGCGAGATTACCGCATCGTCGCTGGTAAAAATCGATGCTGACGGCAATAAGGTCGATGAAGATAATCCGTGGCACGTCAACAAAGCCGGTTTTGTGCAGCACAGCCTGTTCCACCGCGAATTGCCCGATGCCCATGCGATCATTCACACCCACACGACGGCGACGGTCGCGGTAAGTTCGCTCGAAGAAGGGCTGTTGCCGGTTAATTTCTATGCCTGCAATTTTCAGGGGCAGATTGGCTATCATGATTTTGAAGGCATCACCGTGCGCGAAGAAGAAGGCGTGCGCTTGCTGGAAAATCTGGGCGGAAAATCGATACTGATGCTGAAAAATCACGGGCCGGTAGTCATGGGCAAAACGCTGCCTGCGGCATTCCAGAAATATTGGGCGCTGCAACGGGCGTGCGAACACCAGATTGAAACGATGAAAATGGGCAAGCCGATCATGGTATCGCCCGAAGTAATCGCGGTGCATCAACGCGATTTGGTGCTGCAACAAACCCCTGGAATTGAACCGGGCAGAATGGAATTTGATGCGATGGTCAGAAAGGTTGACCGGATCGACAAGGGCTGGCGGGAATAGAGGCTGGCGGATTAAGTAATGACCAAATTCACCGTTAACGATCGTCCGGTGCAGTACCGGATGGATCCAGCAACGCCTTTATTGTGGGCGCTGCGCGATGCATCGAACCTGACCGGGACCAAATTTGGGTGCGGAGCGGGCGATTGCGGCGCTTGCATGGTTGATATTGACGGTGAAGCAATCCGGTCATGTCTGGTCACCATCAAAGAGGCCGAGGGCCGCTTTGTAACGACAATTGAGGGGCTAAGCCGGGATCGTAGCCATCCGGTGCAACAGGCCATGGTCGCGGCGGGTGCAATCCAATGCGGGTTTTGCACGCCGGGCATCGTCATGGCAGCGCAGGCCTTGTTAAAGAGCAACGCCAACCCCACCGATGCGGAAATTGACGCCGCGATCACCAATATCTGCCGCTGCGGTGTTTACCCCAGGCTGCGCGATGCGATCAAGCAGGCAGGCCGGATCATGCGGCGTGAAACCAGGGTGTCCGCTGCTCCGCCGCCGGGAATTACGCCGGAGGATGCGGCAAAGGCTGTGCCAGCCTTGACCGTTACTGAATAGCAGTCAACTGTAGTTAGATTAGGCCGTATTCGCTTTAGTTTGAACCACATCGTCATTGCGAGCGAAGCGAAGCAATCCAGGGTTGGCTTAAACAGGCTCTGGATTGCTTCGCTTCGCTCGCAATGACGATTCAATCAGATGTAATCATGATCTTACGCCCCGGATTAACCAGATATTTGCGTTCTCATGCCAATATGCGGGAATGAAAACTATCAAATCAGCCCTTCTCATTCCCGCCGTTTGCTTGCTGTTAAGTGCGTGCGGCGACGGCAGCGAGATCAGCCCTTTTGAGCGGGCGGAGAAGCTCTATGCCAAAGGGGATTTCGCCGCTGCCAATATCGAACTGATGCTTGCCGCGAGCGAACAGCCCAAAGAGGCTGACATATATTTGCTGCGCGCGCGGGTGTTTGTGCGGTTGGGCGACGGTGTGGCCGCAGAGGGCGCGGTCGCGCAGGCGCGAAGCTTGGGCGGCGATGCCAAAAGCTTGGCGACGTTGGCGGTTGAAGCCGCGTTGCTGCAAAAAGATGTCGTCAAGGCGGCACGCTTGATCGCGGCGGCAGGCGGGGAATTTGAACAGCCCGCCGACGAAGCACGGCTGACCGGTGAAAAACTGCTGCTCGAACGGGATTTTGGCGGTGCGGCGCAGCAATTTGAACAGGCTCTCGCCGCCGACGCAAAAGATAGCCGCGTGTATATCGGCCTTGGTCATGTCCAGATGTTGACGGGTAATTATACCAAGGCAGCAGAATCGGCAAAGACCGCAATTGCCCTAGCGCCAGATTGGATTGGTCCGCATGTGCTCGCGGGCAGGGTGGCCATGTTTCAGGAGCAATATCCAAAATCAAACGAGCATTTCGACGCCGCCATGACCATCGACCGCAACAACGTGATCCCGATTTTTGGCAAAGCGGCGGTCTTTGGTGAAATGGGCAAGGCGGCGGAGATGCAGAAATGGGTAAGCCGCGGGTTGAAGATTGCGCCTGACGACCCTTATGGCCTGTATCTACAGGCCAAGCTTTTTGCCCAAAAAGGCGATTTCAAACGCGCCTATGTGTTGATGGATATGGCTGACGAAGGGTTGGCCGACGATGCGGTCGCCGTGACCTTTGCCGGTGATGTGGCGATCAAAATGGGCTATACGGCCAAGGCGATCGGCCAATTTGAGCGGGCTATCGCTTTGGCCCCTGAAATTACGCATTTGCGTTTTCTATTAGCAAAAGCGCAGCTGACCAACAATGAACCCGATTCTGCGTCAGATACACTGCGCCATTTTGACAAGTTCAACCCGCAGCCTGCCGAGGTTGCTGAGTTAAAAGCCGAGATTGATAAAGCCAGCGGCGTTTAGTGGGGGGGTGTTGCTTTCAACCTCAACCGGCTCTGGCGAGCATGTAGATGTTGATGACATAAGGTTGGAATTTAACCGTAGCCCTGAGCCTGTCGAAGGGCGCTTCACGGTAAGGCGTACTTCGACAGGCTCAGTACTGCGGTTCTTGTTACACTCAAAAGTCATCCCGTTAGCTCAGTGCTACGATGCAACTAATATGTCATCGTGCTCAAGAATCTTTCGCGGACAAAAAAGAACCGCTGAGCGTGCCCAGCGGTTCTTTATGTATTGATACGCTTTGAACCGTCTGAGGTGATTACGCCTCGTTTTGGTCCTGCAATGCGCGGCGTTGACGGCGGCGGCCAAGTCCGATGCCTGCTGCGCCAAGCGCGAACAATGCGAGCATTCCTGGCGCAGGAACGTCCGTGCCGCCAGTTGATCCGCCGGTGCTGCCGCCGGTTGAGGTCGATCCGCCCGTCGATGTGGTTCCGCCGGTTGAAGTGACGCCGCCCGATGTCGAACCACCAGTGCTGGTCGATGCGCCACCGGTAGAAGTGGTTCCGCCCGTGGAGGTCGAGGTGCTGGTTGATGTCGTCCCGCCGGTGGAGGTCGACGTGGTTCCGCCGGTGGAGGTCGTTCCACCAGTTGAAGTCGTTCCACCGGTTGACGTCGAAGTGCTGGTCGACGTGGTTCCGCCAGTCGATGTCGTTCCACCAGTTGAAGTCGTTCCGCCGGTTGACGTCGAGCTCGTCGATGTCGAACCAGTGTAGCCGGAATGTCCGCAGTTGCTGTAATGCCTGTGCTTGCGGCTATAGCCACTCAATGTGTTGGTTGATGTAGAAGTCAGGATCTGGTCTGAAGTTTGCGCCGCCGCCATAGCCATCGGAGCCGCAATAAGAGTTGCCGCAACTGCAGCAGCCGCCAGAGAGATTTGATTGAAACGTTGCATTTTTTAAAGCCCCATTGTTGCGAGTTACGGTTGCGAATTACCAATTGGTTAATCAACCAGTCGAAATAATATAAGCAAAAGACATGCCAATTCAGGAAATGCGCGGTTTTTATGGTTAACAACATTCGCGATTGTAAATAAATCCGACGTTTTTGGCGTGTTTTCCGCCATTTACGTCAAGAGAGTTACTTTTAGAGCGCGATGACCTTAGTTTGAACCACATCGTCATTGCGAGCGAAGCGAAGCAATCCAGGGTTGTTCTGCGCTGCTCTGGATTGCTTCGTCACTACGTTCCTCGCAATGACGATTCAATCCAATGTCATCGCGCTCTAACTAACTAATGCCACAGCGATTTCTTGACAGCCGCCGGACATGCCGTCCCCGGTCATCCCTTAACCGGTAGCTTCGTCACCAATCCACATGCGTGGCAGAATCTGGCGAATGCGTTCTTGCGTTCTTTGCATCCGGTACAATGGTCGAAAACGCAAATGCCGCAATGCGTGCAAAAATTGCGCGCGGTATCTTCCAGATTGATCGGCCGCTCACACCCCGGGCACACTTTTTTGGCAATCCGGCTCAACGCCAAATCATAGTTCAGCTCTTCGCGGCGTTCGGTATCGGGCTTTTGCTCCTCTTGTTTTTGCCGTTCAAGATAGGATTGCAAAGCGTTGATCACGTACCGGCCGATGATAACGGTCAATATGATGCCGACAATATACCGGATATAGCCGCCATAGCTTGGCAAATAGGGCACCAGTTCGACGAAGAAAGTAAACAATGCAAAGAAGACAAAGCCCCAAACAAACGGCCATTGGCGCGATTTTCGATGTTTGACAAACAACCATCCGGCCAGCAGGATCAACGGCAACGTGATCAACAGGCGGTATAAAAACACCCTCAATTCCTGCTTACTAAGCTGGGTATTTAATTTCTCTTGGGCCGCGCCCAGCAGCGCGTCTTGCTTTGCATTCAGCCGGCTTAGGTTTTGATTGATCGCGAGCATTTCTTGGTCAAGTGCGCTGATTTGACGGTTTAGGTCGCTCTCTTTGGCTTTCAGCGCATCCAGATCGCGCGTCCGCGAAATCAGTTCCGGGTCTTGGTTGGAAAGCCCGGTCGCTTTGCGCGTGTCCAGCCAGTTGTCGAATGTCTGCGTGGCCTCTGCCGATATGTTGCGCGCGTCCTCCGCTTGCAATCGCAGCCGCTCAATCTCGCCGTTTTTTGCGTCGGCTTGTTTGGTAATGGCGGAAATTTCGCTGCGAACCGGCTGGATTGCGGCGGGATCGACATATTGTTCTGCCGACAATGCCTGTTCAACTTGCGGCAAGTCGCCAACGACCAACGAGCCCAAGCCGATTAGAAATGAAGCGAAGATCAGCGCGATCAGCCACAATCCGCGGTTAAACCATGTTTCGGATAGCCGGACGCCTCTGCTCATCATCATTCCCCTTCGGCCGCCAAGCGATCAGCCGCAGGCGTTTAAGCTTAACCTTCTAGCTCAACGTCCCAGTAAAGCCAATCATGCCATGTGTCGTGCAAGTGGTTTGGCGGAAACGCCCGGCCAATATGCTGCAATTGCCAACTTGTCGGCCGGATTGGTTTGGAATGGATCTGCATTTTCGCCTGTTGCGGAGTGCGCCCACCTTTTTTCAGGTTACAGGGCAGGCAAGCGGCGGCGACATTTTCCCAACTGGTAATGCCGCCCAAACGGCGCGGGACAACATGGTCAAACGTCAAATTCTGGCTGCCCGCGCAATATACACACTGAAATTTATCACGCAGAAACAGATTGAAGCGTGTGAACGCAGGATATTCCGAAGGCTTCACAAATTGTTTCAGCGCGATCACCGACGGGATTTGCATATCCAGACTGGGGCTGTGAACATGTTCTTGATAATTGGCGATGATGTCGACTTTATCCAGAAACACCGCTTTAATCGCGGTTTGCCATGGCCAAAGGCTGAGCGGATAATAGCTCAACGGCGTATAATCCGCGTTGAGCACCAAGGCGGGGCAATTGTCGGGATGCCGTGCGCGTCCCACTGATTCTAGACTTCCAGCTTCAAACCCAGCTTCATACATGGTGTCGATCAATCTTCTCGTTATGTTGCCCCCGTTATGTTGTTGCCCTATTTCTGCGAAAAGCATTACAACATTTTGACGAAATCCACCCTATTTGGTGGGGGCGGCACGTCAAGGGGGCAAATGACAGAATTTATTGCATTACCCGGCCAAGTGTCTTTGTTGCCACAGGCTGCGCAAAATCTCGGCGTTGGTGCAAGCTTTGGCTCAATGGCAGGCTCAATGGTAGTGACGCGATTCGCGCCCAGTCCGAACGGCAACCTGCATGTCGGTCACGCGCTGTCGGCAATATCGGCGCATGATTTTGCCCGCAGTCATGGCGGCCGGTTTCTGCTGCGCATCGAAGACATTGATGGCACGCGCAGCCGGATAGAGCATAGCCAAGCCATCATTGCCGACCTGCAATGGCTGGGCCTGACATGGGACGGAGAGGTTGTTTACCAATCGGCACGGCTGAACCGATATCAAACCGCGCTGAACCAGTTGAAGGCAATGGGGCTTGTTTACCGGTGCAGGTGCAGCCGCAGCGATATCGCGGCGAACATTCGGCGGCGCGCCGTTGCCCATGGCCCCGATGGTCCGATCTATCCCGGCACGTGCCGCGGCAAAAACATTCCGGATGACATCGCCGCATGCTGGCGGCTGGATATGAACGCAGCGGCGCGGCAGTTTGGCACGGCGCTGCGCTGGCTCGATCTGGCTGCGGGAGCACAATTAGCCGACTCCTTGCAATCAGACGCGGTGCAATTTGGTGATGTGGTTTTGTGGCGCAAGGACGCGCCGGCAAGCTATCATCTGGCCGCAACGTGCGACGACGCGGCCGATAATGTCAGCCACGTCGTGCGCGGCAAAGACCTTTTTGCTTACACGGCGGTGCATATATTGTTGCAAAAAATGCTTGGCCTGTTGCAACCTGTGTATTGGCACCATGAATTGCTGACCGATGAAAATGGCGAAAAACTGGCAAAGAGCCGCCATTCACCGACATTAGAAGCGAGGCGTAAAGCCGGTGAAGACGGCGCGGCGTTGGCGGATGATTTGCGGCGCGGAAAGCTTCCGCTTGGAATATTGCTGGAGAGTGACTAACTGGATGTACACAGGACTGTGCTGGCGGGCAGGCGATCTGGTGGGCTGATGATATTGTTTGTCACCCGGTTAAGGAATTTTCCATGAGTATCATCTTTATCATTTTGATCATCTTTGCGATGGGCGCGGTTGTTTTCGCGGTCGCACGCGGTTTGCATGCGTTTGCAGATATGCAACCCAGCGATGTCGACGAAAATGGCATCCCTAAATCGCTCGCCAAACAGAACAAGATGATGTTCGCGCGCGTCAAGTGGCAGGCGATAGCGGTGATTGGTTTGATCTTGCTGGTGATGGTGTCGCAGGCGAAATAACGTCCTTGGCATAAGGCAGAAAAAGAGCGCGGTTTGATATGGTAAAACTCAACAAAATTTACACACGTACCGGCGACGATGGCACCAGCGGGCTGGTCGATGGATCGCGGATTGCAAAGTCTGATCCCCGGCTGCATGCGATCGGCGAGGTTGATGAAACCAACAGCGTCTTGGGCGTCGCCATTTATGTGCTAGAAAATGATGGCGGAGATGCGGCGTTGGTCGCTGGCCTGCGCCGGATACAAAATGACCTGTTCGATCTGGGCGCCGATATTGCAACGCCGGGAACCGAGTTCACCCCTTCGCCGAAGGAATTGCGGATCGTACAAGCGCAGGTCGATTGGCTGGAACAAGCTATTGACGCCGCCAATGAAAGCCTGCCGCCGCTGACCAGCTTTATTTTGCCCGGTGGCAGCCATGCCGCAGCCGCGATGCACGTTGCACGGGCAACATCAAGACGCGCCGAACGCGCGCTGGTCGCAGCAGCGGCAGGCACCCCGATCAATCCATTGGCGGTGAAATATCTGAACCGCATGTCAGATTATCTGTTCGTATTGTGCCGGTTGATCAACAGCAGCCGGGGCGGCGATATATTGTGGGTGCCCGGCGGTTCGCGCTAACGATTAGAGCGGGCAGGCATTTGAGTGAAACATAACTCCCTTGAATGAAAAAAAACCGTTCGTACTGAGCTTGTCGAAGTACAGGTTGCTTGCCTCGTCCTTCGACATCGACCCGCCGGGAGACAGGACGAACGGATAGGGGTTTTGTTGGAAGGCAATGTCATCACGCCCTAAACCCTCGGCGTTGTTCGCTTGCGGCCGCACGGACCAAGCGCATCGGCGACGAATTTGTAATCCGCTTGCGCTCTTGCGGCATTTTCGCCTTCACCGGATTGCACCAGTTCTGCGGGCAATGCTTTTGGCAATCCGCACGCCAGCCGGTACCATAACAGCGAAAACCGGCGCGGCGTCGATGTGGTTTCCTCGATCAATTCGCTGGTCGACACGCTCCATTGCTTGGTCAATCCCGGCCTGCTGACCACCGAAATCGAGACCGGTTGCCGTTTGTCCGTCAGCAAGAATATCTGCGTTTCGCCCTCGCCAATCACGGTTCCGGCGCTGTGAAACGCGCTGTTGATGCCGGTTATGCGCTGCGGCGCATCCAACAAAACGGCTTCTTGTGCGATTGCCCGCACCATTGCATCGTTCGCCGCGCTATATTTTATCAGCGCATCGGGCCGCACAAGCTGCAATTGCCCGGGGCGGCCCTTTACGGCGTCGGCCATGATGAACATGCGTTGCTTGTTCAATTTGGGAATTTTTCCGCGCGAATCTTTGGTGACGTCAATCACGAAACGAACTTTTGCCGCGATCCCGCCTTGGCCGCGAATCAGCGCGTTGACATCGGCGTCAACCAGCAATCTTTGGCGGCCGGGCGGCACGCCGATTACTTGCGCCGCCGGAATTTTTGTCGTTTTGCGGATTTTCGCATCCACAATCATTGGCGCAATTACAACAAGATCGGCAATGTCGGCATAGGCCGCATCAACCGCATCGATGGCATAGCTATCGGCCATCTGTTGCGCGGGCAATGCCGTGCCAAAGCCCAGCAAAACCGCGGCTGTCAGATATCTTACGGTATTTCTCATTGTCATTCTTTGGTTCCTGATTTGCACGCGAATTGCTGCCCTATTACTTCAATGCCATCTTATATGATAGAATGTTACATGAATTGCCCCTTAATCGCAGAAACCGGATTGCCTGCACGTTTTTGCGCCGCTAAGACGAAAAAAGAATCGAGAAAAGATGCTCGGTTGCTGGGGGAGAATGAATGAAGGCGTAAAGTCGATTCAACTCACCTAAGTTTAACATGGGAAGTTAGGAGAGTCGTTTCCGCATGGCATATGCTGACCAACAAGGATTAAGTTCCAATCGCATCATCGCGATTGTAATCGTACTGCTGCTCCACGCCTTTCTGGGATATGCTTTGGTCACCGGTCTTGCATTTGAGGCTGTGAAGAAAGCAAAAGAAAGGCTCAACGTCATTGATGTTGAGGAAGAGAAGCCACCAGAAGAAGAGCCACCCCCGCCGGAAGAGAAGCAAGTAATTCCGCCAGTCGTGTCGCCTCCGCCAATCGTGCGAACGGTTTCACCGCCGCCGACGGTTCGAACGGTAACCACACCGCCGCCAACGATTACGTTGCCGCCGCGTGCTGCACCGCCAGCTCCGGTTACGCCGCCGCCGCCGCCGCCACCACCTCCGCCACCTGCTGGGCCAACCGAGGCCGCTAAGCCAAGGAGTAAGCCGGGCAGCTGGGCAACGACGAATGATTATCCGTCGCGTGCTCTCAGCCAGGAACGGGAAGGTCTTACCAAGTTTCGTTTAACAGTCGGGACCGATGGCCGTGTGACCAGCTGTACTGTGACATCGTCAAGCGGGCATCCGGATTTGGACGACGCAACGTGTAAAAATGTGAGCCGCCGTGCGAAGTTCACGCCCGCGTTAAAGGACGGATCGCCGACGGAAGGGTCGTTTGCTGGCAGTATTCGCTGGGAAATACCAAAAGAATAACTTGACCCTGCTTGATAGGGATCAGGCCGGGAATACTAAAAATTTAATTTTTCTGAGAGGAAAGTAACATGTCGTTTATTTATCTACTACAGGCCGCTGCGGCGCCCACTAAGAATGCATTTGGTCCAAAAGAAATGCTTGCCGAAGGCGGCATCGTAACTTGGGCAATTTTCCTGACTTTGGTCGTCATGTCGGTTGGGTCGTTCTACGTTTTGTTCACAAAGCTGCTGGAGCAGAGCAAAGTGATGAAACAGTATAGCCAAGTGCGTACAAATTTCTGGCGTGCAAACAGCTTGGAAGAAGGCGCTGCAAAGCTCGACAAGAACAGCGCATATCGTCAGTTGATTGACGACGGCGTGTCCGCGCAAAAACAGCACAGCTTGTTGACCGATCCAGTGGAAGCGCATGATTGGTTGCACGGCGCGATGTCGCGTTCAGAAGAATCGATCAACAACAAGCTCAATGGCGGCCTGTCGTTCCTCGCAACGGTTGGTGCGACTGCACCGTTTGTTGGTCTGCTCGGCACGGTTATCGGCATTTACGGCGCGCTGATCAAAATCGGTATCGCTGGTCAAGCATCGATTGACGCGGTTGCGGGGCCGGTTGGTGAGGCGTTGATCATGACCGCGATCGGTCTGTTCGTTGCTGTGCCTGCGGTGTTTGCTTACAACTGGTTACAGTCACGTAACCTGACCATTTCGCGCAACTTGCAAGCTTTCTCCAACGACGTGCTTGGCTACATCACTTCGGGTGGTAAAGTTAAGCCAGCCGCTGCTGCTGCACCTGCCGCTGCGACCGCTGTAAAGAAATAATTGGGCATGGGCTGCGGTAACGCAGCCCACCCGGTCTGAATGCGGGCTTTGCCGCCTTGCATACGGACCTGTAAAGACCCAATAATGTTAGAGAGGATTAGCTAATGGCAATGAGTATAGGAGGCGATCATGCCGGCCCGATGGCCGACATTAACACAACGCCTCTGGTGGATGTTATGTTGGTTCTGCTTATCATCTTCCTTATTGCAATTCCGGTTGTTATTCAGACGGTGAAACTGGAATTGCCAGTTGTGCCTTTTGATCCGGTATCGGCGAAGAAGGAAAACGTGCTGCTGGCGGTGACAACAACCGATCCAGCCGGGCTTGACCCTGGCGATCCGGCCTATGCCGGCGCGTATTCAGGCGGCGAATGCCGGGTGTATTGGAACGTATCGCCGCTTGATTCAACCGAACTGGTTGACAAGGCAGTGGTGCATTTGAAAGCACAGGTCGAAGCATTGGGCGGTCAAGCCGCCATCGACGCCGGTGATATCAAGATTGAAGATTTGCCAGAAGCACATGTTCGCGGCGATGTTAATACACCTTGGCGGTGCATTGGCGGCGCGGTTTATTCGATGCAGCTTGCAGGTTTTTCAAAGGTGGGCTTTATTTCGTCGCCAATCGATTTGTCGATTTCGGCTATCTAACCCACTGATACAGGAGTAAATATTATGTCAATGGGTGCTATCTCCAATGACGGAACACCGATGATGGAAATGAACACGACGCCGTTGATCGACGTCTTGCTCGTGCTCCTCATCATGTTCATCATCACCATCCCGCCGATCACCAACTCGGTCACCATCGATTTGCCGGTCAACGATCCCAATCCGCCGCCGACCGATTTGCCCGATCCGATTATCAACAAGATCATTATCTTGCCAACCAACGAGATCCAGTGGAACGGTACGCCGGTCACATTGGACCAAATGGGGCAGTTTTTGGCGCAAACCAAGGCGATGAGCCCGGAGCCGGAATTGCAGTTCCAACCGGCGCCGAACGCGAATTACGACACAGTCGACCGCGCGCTGGCGAAAGTTAAGGGCAGCGGCATCACCAAGTTCGGATTCGTCGGAAACGAACAATACCGCGTATTTGGCAAGGCATCACGCCCCGCCATCTGATCACAAACCGGCATTTGATACAGAATATAGGGGCGGTCTTCGGGCTGCCCCTTTTTCGTTGCGGGGCGGCATTGCGCGCCAATGTCCGGCATGCAAAATTGATGCGTGGGGCCGTGTGGACGTTTAGATGGCATCGCGTGTCAACACAATCTAACAGCCGTTCGCCAGCACTTGATCTTCTAATTAATTGGGTGTACATAAATTATGCGAAAATCGAGTTCGATCCGGCCAAGGATGACATTAACCGCGCGAAACACGGCATGTCGCGGGATAGTGTGGCAAATTTCGACCGGGGCACGGCGTTGGAGCGCGGGGACGACCGGTTTGACTATGGCGAATGACGGTTCGCGGCCATCGGGCTGATAGATTCCCGCCTTTGCGTGTTGGCGTTCACTGCGGGCTCCGATGGAGAAACGGTTCGTATCATCAACCTGCGCCCGGCAGAGAAACACGAAACGAGATATTACTATGGACAAGTTTGACCCGAAAATTCACGATGAAAATCCACCACTGGATGCGGTGTTTTTGGCCGGAATGAAGCCATCGCGTCGCGGGCGTCCAAAATTGGAGACCCCGAAGGTCGAAGTGAAAATCCGGCTTGATGCCAATATTGTGGAGCAACTGCGTGGCAGCGGCCCGGGTTGGCAAACACGCGTCAACGCCCTGTTGGGCAAGCTCGTGGCAAATGGACAGATTTGAAGGCTTACTTTTTAGGCTGGTGGCGATGGTCGCCAAGTTTTCGGTTGTTAGGTGCTCTGCAAACGTTTTTCTAAAGCGGATCTTTAATTGGTATTGTACACTCTGGATTCTGGGCCGATAATCGAGGGTGGGATATACGCGGGGCTTTCACCTGTGGTTACAAGGCTGGGAGGATAGGGGGGCGCATATTATGAAATTTAGACTAACTTATAGAGGTGTAGTTAAGCCATCACAGCCAGGCAACAATAACGAAACCGACAGACAGCAAGTATCTCTTGCCGACCATAAGATGGAAATACGGAAGGTGTTTCATCGCCAACTTAGGAAACTTTGGGACACTCATCCGACGCTATCGAACCTTCAATATTGCGAAGATTGCGGCATCAAAAATCAACATGTTTCTGAGCACCTCGGCACAGGCCTTGATGAACACTCGCTTGCACCTGTAAAAGATCACCTGGCCTCAAAGTTTTCACTTGATGACTACAAGTTCGTTCCAATTGCATGCAAGGATTTTAACGTTCTTTGCCAAATCGACATACTCTTTCTGCGCCATGGCGAACCCAATGGTATTGTAAAAGGCGGAGACTTGGATAATCGCGTCAAAACCGTGATCGACGCGCTTTCGAAGCCCACCCAAACAAACCAATTAGGCTGTAAATACCAAACTCCTGTTGACGGCGAAGATCCATTTTTCACGGTCATGGAAGATGACTCGCTGGTGTCCAGCTTGACGGTTACTTCTGACACCCTTTTGGAAGAGTTTGAAACGCCCGATCAGGATGGGCGAGATGCGATGCTTGTGATATCAGTCGATATTCGCCCCTACATGCCAACGCACTTCAACTTAGCCTTTGCTTAGCCGTGCATCGAATTACGTTAATGTTTGACTTTCCGCATAGCCTCGCAACCCAAATCCACCCTGACAGCGTCAATACTTGGCAATTCTGGGTACGCAAATTCAAACTCCGACCAACCGAGCCCCGAATGTCCGCTTTGCTCTGTTTTCCAACATTGCTGTCATTGGTATTTCACAATTCCTGAGGCTCACTCTTGATCGCAGATGCAAGTCAGATTGGCTGGGACCACCGTACATCGTGGGCTTTGGAGCTATTTATCCTGAAATAAATTCAGGATGACGGCGCGGTGTAAAGGATGACGGCGTGGTGTTCAAGATGACGGCGCGGTGTTCAGGATGACGGAGCGGTTGTCAGGACGACGGACAGGTTGTCGGGACGACGGCGCGGTGTTCAGGATGACGTCTCAAACACCGCTCCCCCCGCATTCGCGCTTGCAATGTAGGATTTGTTCTGGGAACGCATGGCATCGCCGCTTTTACAGGGCTGGTTCTTTGACATTGTTGGCGGTGAAATTGGTGACGGACGAAGCCTACAAAAAACCTCGATGTTGGAAATTATCTTACGCCATGCTTTCGCGAAATGTCAAAATAGGTGTCAACCTTGTCAACTAGGTGTCAACTTGGGCGATTTTGGACCGAAACGATGTTGGATTGAGAACCATATTGGATAAAGAACCATGTTGGATTATCATTGTCATGCTGAATTAGAATTGCAGCGTCATCCTGAATTTATTTCACGATACATACAGCGCACATTGGGGGTTGTTGAGATTCAGGATACAAAACATTTAAAAGCATAAGCCTCGTCATTCCCGCGAAGGCGGGAATCCATCACCTGCACTATCCGCCCAAAGCACGTTCACGAGATAAATCAAGCTCAGGAGATGGTTTCCCGCCTTCGCGGGAATGACGATGTCCCTTTCCAAAAAGACATTTCTGAACATCACCGCAACTTAAGTATCGAACTGCAAACTCGCCAGCCGCGCATACAGGCCGCCTGCTGCGCTCAATTCGATATGCGTGCCCTCTTCGACGATCTTGCCCTTGTCCATCACAATGATCCGCTGCGCCGACCGCACGGTGGCCAGGCGGTGGGCGATGACGATGGTGGTGCGTCCGGCCATCAGTTTCTCTAGCGCATCCTGAACCAGCTTCTCGCTTTCGGCGTCCAGCGCCGATGTCGCCTCGTCGAGCAACAGGATCGGCGAATCCCGTAATACCGCGCGGGCAATCGCAATCCGTTGCCGCTGGCCGCCAGACAGGCGCGCGCCGCTTTCGCCCAGATAGGTATCAAGCCCCTGCGGCAACGCGCGAATAAAATCCTCTGCATTGGCCTTGCGCGCCGCTTCCCAAACCATATCGTCGCTGGCCGTCCAGTTGCCATAGCGCAGATTGTCGCGCGCCGATGCGGCAAACAAAATCGTATCTTGCGGTACATACGCCATCCGCCCGCGAATTTCGGCGGGATCGGCAGAGGTCAATGCCACACCGTCCATCCGCAATACGCCGCCATCGGGATCATAAAAGCGCTGTGCCAACTGAAACAGGGTCGATTTCCCCGCACCAGACGGCCCGACCACAGCAACGGTTTCACCCGGGCTTACTTTCAACGTAAAATCATCGAGCGCCAGCACCTCTGGCCGGGTGGGGTAATGAAAGTTGACGCGCTCAAACGATAGCTGCCCGCGCGCTGGCAACGGCAGGGCGACGGGCTTTTCTGGCGGGGCAATCTCGGGCTCGGCAACCATCAGCTCGGCCAGACGGCTCGATGCACCTGCGCCGCGTACCAGATCTCCGTATACCTCGGTCAATGCCCCGAATGCTCCGGCAACCAGACCGCTGTAAAGTACCAGCGAGAAAATTGTTCCCCCCGAAATCGAACCTTCCTGAACCGCCTCTGCGCCGTTCCAAACCAGCACCGTGATCCCGCCAAAGATCAGGGTTATGACAATCGCAGTCAAAAAGGCGCGCAGTTTAATCCGGCGCCGTGCGGTATCAAATGTTCGCTCGACCGCCGCGCTAAACCGTTGGTGCTCGCGTTCTTCCTGACCGAATGCTTGCACAATTTTGAGCGCGCCCAGTGACTCCGATGTAATGGTCCCGACATCGGCGACGCGGTCCTGGCTCGACCGCGAAGCCTTTTCCAGCCGCCGGCCGATTAGAACGATGGGAACAACCACCACCGGAATGCCGATCAGCAACGCCGCAGTCAGTCCGGGTGCAAGGTAGAACAGCATCACGGTGCCGCCGATGCCGATCACGATATTGCGCAGCGCAACCGATACTGTGGTCCCGACAATCTGTTCGATAACGGCGGTATCGGACGTCATCCTCGATGCGATCTCTGCCGGACGGTTCTCCTCAAAAAACCGCGGGGCAAGCCGCAATAGATTCTTCTGAACCCCGCTGCGAATATCAGCAACGACACGCTCCCCCAGCCAACTTACAAAATAGAAACGAAACGCTGTGGCCAAACCCAATATGACGACAACACCCAACAGCAACCGAAAATAAGGCGCAATGTCACCGCCCTTTTCGACAAAACCGTGATCAATGATCCACTTGAAACCGAACGGTATCGTCAACGTAGCCCCCGCCGCAACCGCCAGCGCGATAACGGCAAAAGCAATTTGCGCCGGATAAACCGCCATATGCCGCCAAACCATTTTCAGGCTGCCCAGTTTGACCTTTGGCTTTACTTCGGTCTCGGCCGGTGTGGATTTGGCCGTTGTGGTTTCGGCCTGGGTAGTTCTGGCGGATGTGGCTCGCGGCGCTTCGATGCTGACGCCGGCATTTGTCTGTTCTGCAATATCATTCATGATGGCCGTCTAGCAGGCGCAATGGTCATCGACAATTGCGGAAACCGGCTCAACACAATTAGCGGGCGGCCAAAAGGGACATGGCGGTGACATCACTTTTTTATGGTGCAATGCACAAAAACGACCTATGCGTCTCCCTTGGGCAGCATCCGGCCAACTTCGGATCACGAAATTATTGGAACAATACATGCTGTATTCTGCGCATGAAGTGCAAAAATCCTGGCTGGCGGGCGCAAGTTATCTGGCCCAGATGCAATCCGACTGGTTGAAGAATCCGGCTAATCCCATGTCCTATCTGTCGGGCGGGCCGGTGATGGCTTCTGCGTTGGAGGTGTTCGCGCATGCTGCGGAATTGCGCGGCAAGCCTGACTTTGAACTGACGACCACGATCGTCGGCGGTCAGGCTATGCCGGTCCAAGAAACAATCGAGTGCCGCAAAACATTTGGTCAGCTGAAGCATTTTGTCCATTCCGGCATAACGGATGCGCCGAAGCTGTTGATCGTTGCGCCGATGTCCGGCCATTATGCGACGCTGCTGCGCGGAACCGTGGAGCGGATGTTGCCGGGGCATGATGTCTGGGTCACCGATTGGCGCGACGCCCGCGAAGTTTCCACCAGCGAGGGTACATTTGATCTTGATGACTATGTCGATTATTTGACCGCGTTTCTTGAACATATTGGGCCCGGCACGCACATGCTGGCGGTGTGCCAACCGTCGGTGCCCTGCTATGCTGCGGCCTGTGTGATGAGCGCGGACAAGCATCCGTGCCGGCCCAAAACGCTGACCATGATGGGCGGCCCGATTGACACCCGCGAGGCACCGACTGCGGTCAACACGCTATCGACCACGCGGCCGCACAGCTGGTTTCAGCAGAACGCGATCTGCACCGTACCGGGCAATTACCGGGGCGCAGGGCGCAAGGTTTATCCCGGGTTTCTGCAGCTGACCGGATTCATGACCATGAACCTTGGCAATCACATGAACAGCCACTGGGAAATGTTCAAACATCTGGTGGTCGGCGATGGGGACAGCGCCGATGCGACCAAGGATTTCTATGACGAATATCGTTCAGTTTGCGACATGACCGCAGAGTTTTATCTGCAAACCGTCGATGTCGTGTTCCAACGCCATCTGCTGCCCAAGGGCGAGTATATGCACCGTGGCCGCCGGGTAGATCCCGCCGCCATCACCGACATTGCTTTGTTGGCGATCGAAGGCGAACGCGACGACATCAGCGGTATTGGCCAGACCAAAGCCGCGCTGACCGTGGCGACCGAATTGCCCGACGCGATGAAGCAATATCATCTGGCGCCGGAAGTCGGCCATTACGGCATCTTCAACGGCAGCAAATGGCGTGACAAAATTGCCCCTGTGGTTGAACAATGGATATTGCAGCACGACTAGGCGGCAAGCAGATAGCCTAAGTAAGCCGCAAAAATTGCCCAAATCATCAGGATGCAAAATGCGGCGGGCTTGCTGACTGGGTGCCGGGTTGCTGCTTCGGCAAGGGTGCGGTTGCGGTCGTAAATCGCCGCTGGAACCATTCGCCGAAGTATCCAGATACCCAGCGGGATCAAAATCGCATCATCAAGCAGGCCGATGACGGGTATGAAATCCGGGATCAGGTCAATGGGCGACAAAGCATAGCCCGCGATAGCAAATGCGAGCAGCCTGACCGTCCAGCGAATGTCCGGATCACGCGCGCAAAGCCAGACTGCATGACCGTGGACGCGGATATTATGGGCTATATCCTTTAAAAAATTCATGCCATGTCGGTTACATGAATTTGAAAATCACCGCTATAGTCGAACGCTGGCCAGTGGCCGGGCAGTTCGTCATCTCACGCGGCGCCAAAACTGATGTTGATGTTTTGGTCGTCGGCGTCAGTGACGGCACGCATATCGGGCAGGGCGAAGGTACAGCGATTTATTATGAAGGCGAAACGGCGGAACGTTGTTTGGGCCAAGTAATGCAAACCGCCGATGCTTTGCAGGAAATGACATGCAAAGCGGCGCGGAGAGCGGTGCAAGATATGCTGCCATGCGGCGCGGCCCGCAATGCCCTGGATTGCGCGCTTTGGGATTTGGCGGCGAAACGGGCTGGTGTGCCTTTATGGCAACTGGCGGGATTGCCGCGCGCACCCGCGCCATTACAAACCGC
>JAYUPJ010000037.1:0-9380 GCA_043760195.1 Sphingomonadales bacterium
CGTCCCGCGCGGCGCAATCGTCGGCGTTTCGGTTGCCGAGCCGGCTTATGACGGCAGCCCCGGACCGGACGCAAATGGCGCGTCTGCATTCCGGCAGCGGATGCCCATGGAACGCGCGCGGATGCGGCTGTGCGGTTCGGCGATAGTTGAAGGCGACTGGCGGATTAATGCAGCGCCGTTTTTTGATGCAGCGAGTGGCCGTTTCCGGGGATATCGAGGCCTGATGCGCCGCCCCAACGCCGCCGAAAGCGCAGAGATTAGCACCGCCCGATCCGACGACGGCGATCAAATGCAGCAGCTTGTGCATGAATTGCGCACACCGCTGGGCGCGATCATTGGGTTTTCCGAAATTATCGAACAGCAGTTGTTCGGTCCAGTTGCCGTTGAATATCGCACTCTGGCAATGAATATTCTCAACGATGCGCGGCGGTTATTGGTCGGATTTGATGATTTGTCTATGGCAGCCCGGATCCAGTCAGGCCAATTTGTCGGGCCGGTGGGCTCTACCGAATGCGGTTGGCTGGCGGCCCGCCTTGCCGACCGGCTGCAAGGATTAAGCAATTCGCTTTCGGTCACCTTGAACTTGTCAAAGGCCGACCCGGTCAGGCCATTTTCCACCGAACGCGAACTAACCGAGCGGCTGTTTTCCCGCCTTTTGTCAGCGGTTATCATCGGATGCGAACCCGGTGAAGAGCTGAGCGGACGGTTTCGAACGGAGCTGGGCAGACCGGCAAAGAACAGTTTTCAGCTGTCGCTTCCCAAGAAACTTTGCACCTTGAGCGAAGCGGAATTGCTGGGTTCAATCCCCGGGGAATTGGACACCAACACCGATGCACCTTTACTCGGTCTTGGGTTTTCACTTCGCTTGGTAAGAAATCTCGCAAGAAGTGTTCAGGGGGATTTACGATTTCAAAAGGAAAGCCTGTTATTAACTCTTCCGGCAAGCCAAGATAACAGCTTGCACCAAGTGGGCGAAGAGAGGGACTAGAATGATCATCATAGGGGGCGTTGCGTGTTGAACCGAATGCCTCTGCCTGCCTGCGACAAGGCTGGCGTTGATCTTGGCCCGTTGGTTGGCCCACGTTTTTTGATTACAGTGGATACTGAGGAAGAATTTGACTGGAATGGCCCGTTCAGCCGTGACCAGCACGGAACCACGCATATTCCAGCGATCCGCCGGTTTCAAACGATGTGCGAGGAACACTCGGTCGTGCCGATATATTTGGTCGACTATCCAATTGCCAATGATGCCGCCGCCGTCGAGTTATTGGGTGGTTTTGCGGCCGCAGGTAAAGCAGAAATCGGCGTCCAGCTGCACCCTTGGGTCAACCCTCCGTTTGCAGAAACTATCAACACGTTCAATAGCTTCGCCTGTAATCTCTCGCGCGAAATCGAGCGTGAAAAATTGTCTATACTGCACCAAAAGATCGTTGAGCGATTTGGCGTGCGGCCCGACATTTACCGGGCCGGACGATATGGTGCTGGAGAAAATACGCCCGCAATACTGAAAGATTTGGGCATCACGATTGACACCTCTGTTCGGTCGAGATTCAATTATTCGGCGCAAGGCGGGCCGGATTATTCCGATTTCCCGGTCAATCCTTATTGGCTGATCCCCGACCATTTAATTGAGCTGCCATTGACTACGGTTTATGCAGGACAGCTTCGAAAAGTTGGCAACCCTATATTTCAACGGATGCTTTCATCCGATCCTTCGCGCTCGATTTTGTCGAGAACAGGCCTGTTAGAACGCATCGCGCTGACGCCTGAGGGCATACCGCTGGACCGCGCCATCGCCGGAATAGACAGCGCACTGCAAGAAGGCGTCGGCATATTGAACTTCTCGTTTCACTCACCGTCTTTGGCTGCGGGTAACACCAGTTACACGCGGAACGGTGAGGATCTCGAAGCGTTTTACGAATGGTGGCAGGCGGTGTTCGCATATTTTGCGATACGCAATGTGAAACCGATCAGTGTTTCTGAAATCAAACAACTTTTGATGGCATGAGCCGGTTATCTGCAACAAAAATGGAATTGCCGCTTGCAAGGTGACATCGGCATCCGCTATCCGCGCCGGATACTGCTATCAGGGGTTTCAAAGGGCCTGTAGCTCAGTTGGTTAGAGCTGGCCGCTCATAACGGCTAGGTCGGGGGTTCGAGTCCCTCCGGGCCCACCATACTCCCCCCACCATTCCCGCATCAAGCCGCTTGCAATTCGCGCTGCAAATTGTCACTCCATTACAAAATGAGATATTCATTCGGGGGATTGATATGCGTTTGGCGGGTACAATCGGGCTGACTGGCTTGGGCCTTTTTTTGGCGATTGCGGGAATAGCAGGGTACCGGACGGTGACGTTCGCAGCCGATGACGTCGGCAACGGTTCTGGCATCAAAGTGGCCGCGCCGCCAACGTTTGATGCCGGCCAAGCGGCCCTGAATTTAGGCGCGTCGATCCGGTTTCAAACCGTGTCGCATCAGGATCCGGCGGAAAACGACTTCGGCCAATGGGATCAATTGCAATCCTGGCTGCAAGTGACATATCCAGCGGCGCACGGCGTTATGCAGCGCGAATTGGTTGCCGGGCGCACGTTGCTCTACACTTGGGCGGGCAGCGACGCCGCGTTAAAGCCGATCATATTGATGGCGCATCAAGACGTCGTTCCGGTCACTGCTGGCACCGAAAAGGATTGGAAGCATCAGCCTTTTTCCGGCGAGATTGTGGACGGGGCCGTGTGGGGCAGGGGCGCGATTGACGACAAGGGATCTCTGGTCACGTTGTTTGAGGCGCTGGACGCGCTGGCAAAGGCGGGTTTTAAACCGAAACGCACCATCTATATCGTGTCTGGCCATGACGAAGAAGTCGGCGGAACCGGCGCAGTCGCCGTGGCCGCATTGCTTGCCAAACGCGGTATTAAGGCGCAGTTCACTCTGGATGAGGGCGGCATTGTCGCAATGGATGCGCCGATCATAAATGGCCAAGCGGCGATGATCGGAATCGCTGAAAAAGGCTATGCAACGCTCAAGATAACGGCAAGCGCACAGGGCGGCCACAGCTCGATGCCGCCAAAAGAAACCGGCGTAGTCAACCTTGCCAAAGCCGTGGTGGCGATCAACGACAACGCCTTTCCGTTGGAGCTTCAGGGTCCGGGCGTGAAAATGTTGGAGACGTTGGCTGCCCAAAAAGGCGGAATGACAAAGCTGTTGGTGGCAAACACATGGCTGTCTGGCAGAATATTGAAGCAGCAAATCGGCCAAACGCCAAGCGGCGCGGCGTCGATGCACACCACGATTGCGCCGACAATGCTGACCGGCAGCCCCAAGGAAAACGTCTTGCCGCAGACTGCAACGGCGTTGATCAATTACCGAATCGCACCGTGGAACAGTTCCGCCGATGTCATGGCGCGGGCGAAATCTGCGACTAAAAACCAGCCGGTAACGCTCAGCTGGGTCAAACCGCCGCGCGAACCATCGAAAACATCGGCGACAAACTCGCCGGGTTGGAATGTGATTGTCGCAGCGGTAAACGCCAATTCTCCAGGCTCAGTGGCGACGCCCTATTTGGTGGTCGCGGGCACCGACAGCCGCTCTATGCAAGGGGTTTCGGACGATGTGTACCGGCTGTTGCCGTTCCATTTCAGCCTGAAGGAGACGGCAATGATCCATGGAACCAACGAACATGTCAGCATCGAAAACTTGAAGCGTGCGATTAATTTCTATTCGAGGCTGATTGCGACGTCTGCGGGATAGACAAGCCAGAAATTGGCGTCTAATACCCGCCTGACTCGGGGAGTGGCGCAGCCTGGTAGCGCATCTGGTTTGGGACCAGAGGGTCGCAGGTTCGAATCCTGTCTCCCCGACCATTATATCGGTGACTAATAAGTTACTGGTGTATTTCCAAAAATTGGTAGCAAATTCGGTTTGCCTATTTCCCTAAAATTGTCGGTAGCGGTGGTGTCAAATTCAGGCACCGGTGGCCGTACAAGTTTACGAGATTCCCTTATATGTGTCGGGATCGTGCCAAGATGTCATCGAAGTCAGCTATGTGAAAGCTTCGATAATTCTGGAAATATCGTTGACACGCCGCCAATCAGTTCCTATTTCGATCATAGTCGAAATGCGAGTTGCAACAATGCCAGACCAAATCAACCCCAAACAAGTGATCGAAGCCCTCGGCGCTTTGGCGCATGAACACCGCCTCGCGCTGTTCCGTTTGCTGGTTCAGGCAGGGGCAGGGGGAATGTCCGCAGGTGCGATTGCCGGGGCGTTGGCGCTGCCCAATTCATCGCTGTCGTTTCATCTCGCGCATCTGACGCGTTCCGGCCTGATTCACCAGGCGCGGCAAAGCCGCTCGCTAATCTATACCGCCGACTATGCGGCGATGAACGGCCTTGTCGGCTATCTCATGGAAAATTGCTGCGGCGGTGCGGTTTGCGCGCCCGGTGCCGCTTGCGAACCACCCTTAACCAAGACCATTGAAAGGAAACAAGCATGAAACGAATGCACCTTCACGTCGGCGTTTCCGACATCGACACATCGGTTGCCTTTTACAATGTACTTTTCGCCGCCGAACCGGCTGTCCGCAAATCTGATTATGCAAAATGGATGCTCGAAGACCCGCGCATCAATTTCGCCATTTCATCGACCGACCACACCGCGATCGGCATTGAACATATCGGCCTACAAGTCGAAACGTCGGAGGAATTGGCGCAGGTTCATTCCCGGCTAAAATCGGCAGGGCGTCCGGTGCTGGAGGAAGGCGCGGCCAATTGCTGCTATGCTAAGTCTGAAAAGAACTGGATCACTGACCCCGACGGCGTCATCTGGGAAACATTCCTGACCAATGGCGAAACAACGGCTTATGGCGACAAGCCGGTTGAAGAACTCGCCATGACGAAGCTGACCGAAATGCGCGATGCAAAGGGCGCCAACGCCGCGCCAACATCTTGCTGTACGCCGGTGATGTGATGGGTGAGCGACCTTACAATGTCCTGATTCTATGCACCGGAAATTCGGCGCGCTCCATATTGGGCGAGGCGATGCTGAACGAGAGAGGCGCGGGGCGTATCTGCGCGTTCAGCGCGGGCAGCAAACCCAAGGGCATCCCGCATCCCGGCGCGCTGCGCTTGCTTGCCCGCAAAGGCATCGACGCAGGCGCGTTCCGGTCGAAAAGCTGGGACGAGTTCACTGGCCCCGATGCACCGCGCATTGACCTGTCGATTACAGTCTGCGGCAATGCTGCGGGCGAGATCTGTCCGGTATTCGCGGGCGCACCAATGGGGGCGCATTGGGGACTGGCTGATCCTGCCGATGTGGCGGGGGAAGAGGCGGCGGTCGATGCCGCGTTTGAGGAAACTTGGCGCTTGCTCGATTTGCGTGTTGCCGCGCTGCTTGCCCTGCCATTTGAGACAATGGCGCGCGATGCATTCAAGGCCGCGCTCACCGAAATCGGCGCGATGGAGGGCGCGGTATGAGGCGCAGACTGGCCGCCGAAGCCATCGGTTCGTTCTTTCTGTTCGCCACCGTCATCGGCTCCGGAATCATGGCCGAGCAATTGGCAGGCGGGAATGTCGCGGTTGCGCTGCTGGGCAATACGATGGCGACAGCGGCGATGTTGTTCGTGTTGATCACCATGTTGGGGCCGATATCGGGCGCGCATTTCAATCCGGCAGTCAGCCTAGTTATGGCACAGCGGCGCGAATTGGCGTGGCGCGACGTGCTGCCGTATATCCTTGTCCAGACCGGTTTCGGAATCCTTGGTGCATGGGCGGCGCATGTGATGTTCGACGTGCCGATCCTGCAAATTTCATCCCACGCCCGCACCGGCATCGGGCAGTGGACCGGCGAGGCGATAGCGACCTTTGGCCTGATCCTGACCATCATCGGCACCGCGCGACACCGGCCCCAATGGATCCCGGCAAGCGTCGCGCTCTATATCACAGCGGCGTACTGGTTCACGTCATCAACCAGCTTCGCCAACCCCGCGATCACAATAGCACGCAGCCTGACCAACAGCTTTTCGGGCATTTCACCATCAGACATGCCGATGTTCATCGCCGCGCAATTGGCAGGCGCGTCAGCTGCGGCGCTGGTCGCGCGGTGGCTTTTTGACGAGAAATAGGGTCCGGTCGCAAGTGTTTAGGGTTAGAGGCGACGATAGTTTAGTGCACCGTCACCGTAATTCACCGTTTTTCCTTCTACCCTTTTATGAAAATCTCACCACGGCGCAGCAAAGAGAGAAAATGCAGATTCAGCGCACGCTTGACACCGTCGAGGTTAACCGCCGAGTGGCGGCACGGTGCCGTCCGGCCGGTCAACCGCAAAGCGCCCCGGCCCGTTGGCATAGAAATACAATAACGCCCCCATGATTGCGATGTTCTTAAGGAATGGCCCCATATGGCCCGGTGCGACGTGGACCGCGATTGTCACCGGGATAAGCGTCGCTAGTATTAGCAGCGCCGAGATACGGGTAAGAAATCCGAGCGCGAGCGTGATCCCGAAAACGACAAAAACAATGCCGCTGAGCCAGAGCAGCCAAGACGGATTGCCGATTGTATTGACCACATCGCGCCAAGGCGATTCCGCCATTCGCTCAAGCATATGGTCGTGCGCGCCAAAATGCCCAATCCCGCCAACGATGAATATCAGGCTTGTGGCGACCCGGAATATTGGATCGATCCATGCGCGAAGCGCGTCGCGGGGCGCGAGCCAATTGTCGATTTGCATAAGTTTATTCATAATCCCTCCCAAAAAATCCTGCTGCTTTGCCAGAGCATGTATGCGGCAACGATAAAGATTAGGACGGCGAACACCGTCTTGAGCGCGGCACTGTTCTTTGCGAGCAGCCGTGAGGCCGCCCCGCCGATGAAGCTGCCGACAATGCCGCCGCCGACGAACACCGCTGCCATCGGCCAGTCGATTAGGCCCGAGACGGCGTAGCTCGCTGCCGTGGTCAGCCCGAACAACGTGACTGCAACAAGCGAAGAGCCGATTGCGTTGAGCATCGGCATCCCTGTTGCGGCGACAAGGCCCGGCACGATCAGAAACCCCCCGCCGATGCCGAAAAAGCCGGAAAAGGCCCCGCTGCCCGCACCGAATCCGATAACCTTGGGTGCATTAGCGCGGGTGCAAATAACGTCTGGATTGCCGGGAGCGCCGCGATCCCGAAGCATCGTCACGCCAACGATGATCATCACAATGGCAAACAGGAACAACAGATGTTGTCCGCCGATTGCCTTGCCAAAGGACGAACCGCCAATTGCGCCGATGCTGCCTGCTGCGGCAAACATCAGAGCGCAGCGCCATTTGACGGTTCCGGCACGGGCATGGCTGATTAACGCAGAGGCGGCGCTCGCCGCGACCGCCAGCGCGCTGGTGCCGATTGCAACATGCGGATTGGTGACTCCTACCAGATAAACGAGCAATGGAACTGCGAGAATCGACCCGCCACCGCCCACCAACCCAAGGACGATGCCGACCAAGCCGCCCGATAACGCGGCGAGCAGAGCTTCGATTGCAGTCATTGCAAAATCAAGCCGACCGCGCCGGGCGATTCCACGGAAGCTGACGCAGTAGCGTCGCCATCCCGCACCAGCCGGTTGCGCCTGCCATCATCAATCCCGCGCCAACAAATGCCGACAAGCCGAACAAGAGCGGAGAAACGAGAAAGCCAAGGACTACCCCGAGCAGCACCAGCCCGCCTGCGACCAGTTGCACTTGACGCATGATCTCAAGCGGCTGGCGCTTGTCGACAATGGTGGGGCGACCTGAGGAGCGCCACGAATCGATGCCGCCTGCAAGAACGTAGCAGGGCGAGTTACCGCCTGCCGCCGCAAGCCGGTCAGCGTTGTTTTGTGTGCGCATACCTGTCCGGCAGTGGAAAATCACTGGTCCCGAATGAGAAGCTAGTTGCTCGATCCGCGCTAGGGGCTGGTTGGTCGCTCCGGATATGCGTTCGCGGGCATGTTCGTCGGCATCGCGAATGTCGATCAGCTTTGCTCCAGCAGCAATCAAGCGCTCAGCTTCTTCGGGTTCAACAGCAGTCAGGGTCATCAATCAGTCCTTGCAGTAAAGTTGGTAAAGTGTGGCAAGCAGCTCCTCGGTGCGGGGGTCGGCGATCCGGTACCAGAGCGCCTGGCTTTCGCGGCGGAAGGCGACGAGGCCTTCGTCGCGCATCTTCGCCAGATGTTGCGACAGCGCCGATTGCGAGAGTGCAACCTCGCGCGCCAAATCCCCGACGGTCATTTCGCCGTGTTCGACGAGCTTGCACAAAACCATGAGACGACGCGTATTGGCCATCGCCTTGAGCAGCGTGGCAACATCGCCAGCCTTGGTTTCAAATGTGGTCAAGTCCATCGGGGGTTTAAGCATTGCTGGGTCCATATACATATATTAGCTATTGCTTATTTAGACAGCTCTCATATAATGTCAAGCACCATCAAGGAGCCACGCGATGTCCAACCAGCCGATCATCGAATCCTTCTTCGATGAGCCAACCAACACCATCAGCTACCTCGTCGTCGACCCTGTGACGCATGACGCCGCAGTCATAGACCCGGTGCTGGATTTCGATCTGGCGAGTGGCGAAGCCGACGTGCGTTCGGCTGAGCGTATTCTTGCCTTTGCGGCGGAACGGGGATGGCGCATCACAACGGCATTGGAAACGCACGCCCACGCCGATCATCTGTCCGCAGCGCCTTTCTTCAAAGCCAAGACTGGAGCGGCAATCGGCATTGGCGAGCATATCCGCGACGTGCAGAAAATCTTCCGCCCGGTTTTCGCCTTCGACGACCTGAAAACCGATGGCTCCGACTTTGACCGGCTGTTCCGCGATGGCGAGCGCTTTACGATTGGCGAGCTTGAGGTCGAGGTCATGCACGTCCCCGGCCATACCCCGGCAGACGTCGCCTACCTGATCGGCGACGCCGCCTTTGTCGGAGATACACTGTTCATGCCCGATTACGGCACCGCGCGCGCCGACTTCCCCGGCGGCGATGCCCGCCAGCTTTATCGTTCGATCCGCAGGGTGTTGAGCCTGCCCGATGACACCCGGCTGTTCCTCTGTCACGATTACAAGGCTCCGGGCCGCGACACCTTCGCATGGGAAACGACCGTCGGGGAGCAGCGCCGCACGAGCGTCCATGTCCATGACGGAATCGGCGAAGACGAGTTCGTTGCCATGCGCGACGCACGCGACGCTACGCTGTCGGTGCCAAAACTGCTGTTGCCGGCAATTCAGGTCAACATCCGCGCGGGCAATTTCCCGCAGGCCGAAGCCAACGGGGTAAGGTTCCTGCGCATCCCGGTGACGATCAGGAGCGACGGAACCGCAGACTAATCCACAGATGTTAACGCTTAGCACTTTTCAAAAGGCTTGGCGCCAC
>JAYUPJ010000038.1:0-9370 GCA_043760195.1 Sphingomonadales bacterium
GCAGCCAGAACGATGACGATTGCCACTCGCACTGATTCGCCATTGTCGGCGAACGCAATGTTGTCGGCCAACGCAATTTCAACGCGCAATGCTGTTCGCGCATTTGAACCCGGCGCGGTTAGTTTGGTTCAGTTGAACCAAACCGATTTCAGCCTGAAAGCCGCGCGCGGCTGGCAAGGTTTCAAACTGCCGCCAACGTCGCGGCCTGCGCTTAAGGCTCCTGTTGCTGACATCGCTCTTGCCGCAGGTGGCTTCCGCTTGGAAGACAAAGCACCGGTCAAGAAGAGCCGCTTCAAGGCCGACATGAGATTGGATCAAGCCAAAGAAGCCGCACCCAGCCCGCGTGGAAGCGCCGCAGCGGGCGAGTACAGGTTCGGTTTGGAAAGCAGCTTCTCCCTGTCCCGGCGCATTGATTTGACCGCCGGTGTGCGCGTAAACAGCGAACGCGACCGCGTTGCGCCAACAGTCGATGAACGCAAAGATAATGAAGCCGTCTATGTGGGAACGAAGATCCGTTTCTAGTTAGTGTCGATATTCAAAAAATTAGCATGAGAAGGAAGTTCGTCATTCCCGCGAAGGCTGGAATCCATCACCTGAACTCGAATTTTCCGCAAGTTGGCTTAATTTTGACAGGTCAAGTGATGGATTCCCGCATGCGCGGGAATGACGAAACTTAGGTTTAAGTGTTGGAGAACATTGAATGTCAACACAACCTAACGCGCAAAAGCATCGATGGCGGCCCAGCCGTGGACCCGATTGCCCTTAAACATCATCACTTTTTGAGCGGTCATCCCGCCCAGCGCGATCACTTTGGCGTTGCCGCATAGCGCGGCCAGCCGCCGAAATTGATACGCGCCGAGGGGTGTTTTATCAGGATGGCTGCGGGTGGCGAATATTGGCGACAGCAACATGATATCCACGTTCATGCGGCGGGCCTGCGCTATTTCTGCGGCATTATGGACGGGCGCGCTGCGCAAACCGCACGCAGTTGCCCGGGCCTCGGTGCGGTTATGGGCTCCGTCCGCATGCCACTTTCGGGCGGTGGCACTTGTGTCGGCAAGCAAAAGAATGTGGCCCCGGCGGCGGCAAATGCGCGCGACTTTTCGAAATAAATCACGGCGCGCCTGCGTACCGAGTTCATAATGCCGAAAAATCACACCGGACTGAAACGGCAGACGAATGATCGCCTTGACCAGTCCGCTGCCCAAACGGGGGTCGGTCATCAACCACACGCGCGGCACTTTCAATTTGCCCATCTGCTTTTTGTGGCGGCGATTCATAAGCTGTTCTATAGCCTGCGATTATGGATGAAGCGACAAAAGACGAATGCAGCAGCAGGTTGCAACAGATCAATACCGAGATAGCCAAATCGGCGCGGCTGGCCAATCGCAAGGTGCCGGATATTCATCTGATTGCGGTGAGCAAAACCCGCAAGGCCGATGAAATTCGTCCGTTGCTGAACGCGGGACACCGGCAGTTTGGCGAAAACCGGGTGCAGGAGGCCGCCGACAAATGGCCCGCACTTCGGGCTGAGTTCCCCGGGATTGAGCTGCACCTTATTGGCCAATTGCAGTCAAACAAAGCCGAAGAGGCGGTCGCGTTGTTTGATGCCATTCATTCGTTGGACCGTATTTCGCTGATAACCGCGCTGGGCGGTGCAATGCGCAGGCAGGCCAAGCCGGTACCTTGCTTCATACAGGTCAACATTGGCGCGGAAGAACAAAAGGGTGGATGCGCAATTGACGCCGCTGGCGACTTACTCGCTGCGGCAATCGCGGAGGGGATTCCGGAGGCAGGCCTGATGTGTTTGCCGCCCGCGCATGTCGATGCGGCGCCCTATTTTGCGTTACTCGCCGAAATGGCTGCGCGCCACGGCTTGCATCAATTGAGTATGGGAATGTCAGACGATTTTTCCACTGCCATCATGCTTGGCGCAACGCATATTCGGATCGGCACCGCATTGTTCGGCGCACGCAAGGTTTAGGCTTACGCAGGCAGCTTGATAGCCGCATTCGTTTCGTCCGGTTTTTGGGCCGGAGATGCCAGCGGGAAATGGACAAAACGGGTCGGCAGCGCCAGCACGGCTTGCGCCGAACCCGCGTTCCACAAATCAGGTTGCGCAATATAGGCCGCTTCACTCGCATCCATTCCGCCGGCCAATGAGCCAAAGGCGGGCATAATCAGTTTACGTTCGCTGACGACGAAGCAACGCCGGGCAACATTGCGGCGATTGATATTGACGCGGAATTTGGGATGATAATGTCCTGATATTTCTAAATTGGCGAATGTTGCTTGTGCTTCATGCCGAAGCGTGACGTCGCCGACGCGCAATTCGTCCATGCTGCGCCCGCCCCACATTGCGTCGATTTGCGGATCGTGGTTGCCGGTGATCCAGATCCATTCATTCTGGCTGGTTAATTGTTTCAACATTTCCGCCGCGCGGCCACACAATCTGGCTTCTGCGCCATGATCGTGAAAATTGTCGCCGAGGCAAATGACTGTGCGTGCGCCGGTAAGCGCGATCAGCCGCTCCAATTTTTCCAAAGTTGCCAGGCTGTCATAAGGCGGCAGCATCTGTCCGCCGCGCGCAAAACTGCTCGCCTTTTCCAGATGCAGGTCGGCGACCAACAGCATCTGCTGCACCGGCCAATATAGGGCGGTATCACCCGCTGCCTGGAATTGGTTGCCGCCGAAGTTTAGAAAATTCATGATAGGCCGTCCATGCGTTGAATGCGCCGTGCGGACAAGGCCTTCTTACGGTCTATTTGTTTTCGGTAGGAGCGCCGCTGCGAATCGGTTCTTGCGCAGGGGCCGCCACAGGAGCGGGTGTCGATGGCGGGGGTGAAGCTTGGCCGTCGAGCTTTTCTGCGGCAGCATCAAGCGCAGCCGCGTCATCAGGCGACAAGCCGCCGGGGCCGGTCTGCGGTAAGTTATCACCGCATGCACCGAGCAAAAGCACTGAACTTGCGAAAAGCATTTTGCGGAACATCATTGCGTTGATCTTGATCATTTGCAATTCAATATACCGGTGCCGCCGCAGTTTCCATAGAAAAAGGCTGCTCTGCGTGTGCAGAACAGCCTTCAACTATTTTAGCGTGTTGCTAAAGCCAGCTTATTATTGAGCAGCAGCTTTAGCTTTGTCGGCCATGTCGCCAACTTTTGCAGCAGCGTCACCGGCTTTATCAGCCATTTCACCAGCTTTTGCAGCAGCGTCACCAGCAGTTGCAGCAGCGCCTTCTGCAGTTGCAGCAGCGCCTTCAGCAGTTGCGGCAGCACCTTCAGCGGTTGCTTCAGCAGCAGCAGCGCCAGCGCCTTCTGCAGTTGCAGCAGCGCCTTCTACAGCAGCTTCAGCGCCTTCTGCAGTTGCTTCTGTACCAGCAGCAGCTTCAGTTGTTTCAGTTGCAGCTTCTTCTGCGCCCGAGCATGCAGCCAGACCGAGTGAAGCGACGAGTACGAGTGATACGGCAATTTTCTTCATTTGGGAAACCCCCTAGCAAAACTTATTAGAAACCGGACAAGCAACATATAAACTGCATAGGCATGCCTGCGGATTGTGTCTCTAGCGAGTTCAATTTAGGAACGCAATCGAGTTTTTTTCTGATTGCGTTCGCCGCCGCCTTAAACGGGCCAAAGCGTATGCTGTAAAAGCTAAAACAGTTCGCATTTGAGCCAATTGACAGGATATAAAGATTTCTTTATATGAATTTCAAATGGATGAATTACTCAACATAATGCGGGCACTTTCCGACCCGACAAGGCTGCGAATCGCTCTGTTGATCCGGCAATTGGAGTTGTCGGTTGGTGAAGTCGTACAAATTTTGGGACAAAGCCAGCCTAGAGTGTCGCGGCATATCCGAATATTGGACGAATCCGGTATCGCCGAACGTAGAAAAGAGGGCAGCTGGGTGTTTCTGCGCCCCGGCGGCCAATTGACCAACGGGCGGATGGACGCTTTATTCGCCATGGCCGACGGCAGCGGTGTGCGAATGTTACAGCGCGATTTGTTGAAACTGGACGAAGTCAGGGCAGCGCGCGCCAACATGGCCGCTGCTTATTTCGCGCAATATGCCAGCGAATGGGACCAGCTGCGTTCACTTCACGTGGCCGAAACCGAAGTAGAAGAGGCGATGCGCGGGGTGTTGAATGCCGCAGCGCTGGGCCGGGTGTTGGATATCGGCACCGGAACCGGGCGGATGATAGAACTTTTTGCAGCCGGTGCCGACAAGTTTACCGCGATCGACAACAATGCGGAGATGTTGCGCGTGGCCCGGGCCAAGCTGTCCAAAATGGCGAGCGATTCGCCGAAAGTCGAAATCATGCTCGGCGATTTCAATGCCTTGCAATTGCCCGACGCCAGTTATGATACGGTGTTGTTTCATCAAGTGCTGCATTATGCGCAGGCGCCTGAGCGGGTGATCGCCGAAGCCGCGCGCGTGTTGGCACCGGGCGGGCGGATGATGATCGTGGATTTTGCGGCGCATGACCGTGAAGAATTGCGGACGATCCATGCCCATGCACGGCTTGGCTTTCGTGATGAAATGATCGCGCGGGCCTTTGCCGGATGCGGATTGGAAATGGCACGTCAAGAAACGCTCGATGGCGGGGCGCTGTGCGTGAAGATCTGGCTGGGGCAGAAAGCCGGTCTGGCTGCGCGCCATCCAAAACTGGGGGATCATACCTCCGCTTTTACCTCCGCACATGACGCACCCGTCAAACAAGATGAAAAACTAGGGATATTGAAATGATATTATCAATGGATCAAATGCGCGAAACAGGCCGGGCTTTGGCTGCGCCGCTGTTTGCCGGGTTGCCCGGCGACGCCGAAATCTCTTTTGAGTTTTTCCCGCCCAAATCGGACAAGATGGAACAGCAATTGTGGGATTCGGTGGTGGCATTGGCTCCGCTGGCACCGCGCTTTGTTTCGGTAACTTATGGCGCGGGCGGTTCGACCCGCGAACGCACGCATGCCACGGTGGCACGAATCATCAATGAAGCCGGCATTCCTGCGGCGGCGCATCTAACGTGTGTTGAGGCAAGTAAAGACGAAATTCGCGAAGTGGCCGAGGCGTATTGGGAAGCGGGCGTGCGGCATATTGTCGCACTTCGCGGTGATCCTCCGCGCGAAGGTGAGTTTTTCAAGCCGCATCCGCAGGGCTATGACAGCGCCGCTGCTTTGGTGAAGGGCCTGAAAGAGATCGCTGATTTCGACATTTCGGTGGCCGCATATCCTGAAACCCATCCGCAGGCGGATTGCGCGCAAAGCGACATCGACAATCTGAAACGCAAAATGGACGCTGGCGCAAGCCGCGCGATCACCCAAATGTTCTTTGACCCCGACGTTTTCTTTCGGTTTCGCGACACGGCGGCGGCGGCGGGGATAGATCAGGAACTGGTCCCCGGCATATTGCCGGTATCCAACGTGGCGCAGGCGCGCAAATTTTCCGGACTGTGCGGCGTTACCATCCCTGCGTGGATGGATGAGCTATACGAAGGTCTCGACGAGCACCCCGCCGCGCGGGCTTTGGTTGCGGCGACTTTGACTGCGGAAATGTGCCGCAAGCTATACGCAGGCGGCGTGCGGCATTTCCATTTCTACACATTGAACCGCGCCGAGCTGTCTTATGCGATCTGCCACTTGCTGGGCAAACGCCCGGTCACCGTTCAAAAGGAACACGCAGCATGAGCGCGCACATCACCGGCGCGCGCGAAGCATTTACCGCCCGGGCCGCGCAGCAAATCATGGTGTTTGACGGCGGCTATGGCACCGCGATCCAGGCCTATAAATTGAACGAGGGCAATTATCGCGGCGATTTGGCGGTGACCCATGACCAAAAGGGCAACAATGATCTGCTCTCGATCACGCGGCCAGACATCATCGGGGCGATCCACACCGCATATTTGGATGCAGGCGCGGATATGATCGAAACCAATACGTTCAGTTCGACCAAAATAAGCATGGCCGATTATGGCTGCGAACATTTGGTGGAACAGTTGAATGTCGACTCGGCGATCCTTGCGCGCGCTTGCTGCGATGCCGCCGAGGCCAAGGACGGCAAGCGCCGCTTTGTCGCAGGATCGGTGGGCCCGACCAACAAGACGCTGTCTTTATCCCCCGACGTCAATGATCCCGGTTTCCGCGAAATTGACTTCGACTATCTGAAAGGCGTGTACCGCGAACAATGCGATGCGCTGATTAAAGGCGGCGTCGACTTTCTGTTAATCGAGACAATTTTCGACACGCTGAACGCCAAATGCGCCGCGATGGCAGCGCAAGAATCCGCCGACGCAAGTGGCCGCGATGTGCCGTTGATGATCAGCATGACGATCACCGATATGGCGGGGCGCAACCTGTCTGGCCATACGGTCGAGGCATTTTGGGCAGCAATCCGCCATGTCAAACCGCTTACAGTCGGCCTGAATTGTTCGTTCGGCGCAGATTTGTTGCGTCCGCATTTGGCGGCGCTATCGAAACAAGCCGATACGTTGATCCTGGCCTATCCGAACGCTGGCCTGCCCAATGATCTGGCCGAATATGACGAGCTGCCCGAAACCACGGCGCAGCTGATCGGGCAGTGGCTGGATGACGGGCTAGTTAACATGGTCGGCGGTTGTTGCGGCACGACGCCCGCGCACATCGCCGCGATTGCGAAGGCTGTTGAAGACCGTGCGCCAAGGGTTGTGCCTGCTGCGCCGGTGGTTACGGTGCTGGCCGGGTTGGAGCCATTTGTGATGGCGGCTTGAATTATTTCTCCCCTCCCTCTTTAGGGGAGGGGCCGGGGGTGGGGCCTATCGGCCTTACGCCTCATTTTATTATTTAGACTCCCTACCCCAACCCCTCCCCTAAAGAGGGAGGGGCTTGAAAGACCGATATGACCAACACCACCTCATCCGGTTCCCGCTTCGTCAATATTGGCGAACGTACCAACGTCACCGGCAGCGCAAAGTTCAAGAAACTGATCCTGTCCGGCGATTATGAAGCTGCCGTCGAGGTGGCGCGCGAGCAGGTGGAAAACGGCGCGCAGATTATCGATATCAACATGGATGAAGGCTTGCTTGACGCGCATGAGGCGATGACCAAGTTCATCAAACGCATCGCCGCCGAACCCGACATAGCCCGCGTCCCGATCATGGTGGACTCGTCGAAATGGAGCGTGATTGAGGCGGGGCTGAAATGCGTGTCGGGCAAACCCATCGTCAACTCGATCAGCATGAAAGAAGGCGTCGAGCAATTCCTGCATCATGCCCGTTTGTGCATGGCTTACGGCGCGGCGGTTGTCGTCATGGCGTTCGACGAAACCGGCCAAGCCGACACGCAGGAGCGCAAGGTGGAGATTTGCGCCCGCGCTTATGATCTGCTGATCGGCATCGATTTTCCGCCGCAAGACATTATTTTTGATCCCAATATCTTTGCCGTGGCAACGGGGATTGAGGAGCATGATAATTACGGTGTTGATTTTATCGAGGCGCTGAAAATCCTGCGTGTCCGCTGCCCGCATGCGCATTATTCCGGCGGCTTATCCAACCTGTCTTTCAGCTTTCGCGGCAACGAACCGGTGCGCCGCGCGATGCATTCAATCTTCCTCTATCACGCCATTCCTGCTGGCCTCGACATGGCCATCGTCAACGCCGGACAGCTCGATATCTACGACGATATTGACGCCGAGCTGCGTGAGGCTTGCGAAGATGTGATCCTGAACCGCGTTCCGGCCAAGGGCGAAAGCCCGACTGAGAACCTGATCGCACTCGCCGAAAAATATCGCGGCACCGACGTAGCGCAGGAAAAAATTGAGGCCGAATGGCGCGGCTGGGATGTGAAAAAGCGCCTCGAACACGCGCTGGTCAAGGGCATCGACGCACATATCGTCGATGATACCGAAGAAGCGCGGCTGGCGATCAAGGCCGCAAATGGCCGCCCGATCGAAGTGATCGAAGGGCCGTTGATGGACGGCATGAACGTGGTCGGTGACCTGTTCGGGTCAGGCAAGATGTTCCTGCCGCAAGTCGTGAAATCCGCCCGCGTTATGAAAAAAGCCGTGGCGCATTTGTTTCCCTATATCGAAGCGGAAAAAGTCGCCGGGGCCAAGGGTAAGGGCAAGATCATCATGGCGACGGTCAAGGGCGACGTCCATGACATTGGCAAGAATATCGTCGGCGTCGTGCTGCAATGCAATGGCTTTGAAATCGTTGACCTTGGCGTCATGGTGGCATGGCCCGACATACTGAAAGCCGCCAAGGATAATGACGCCGATATGATCGGGCTGTCCGGCCTGATCACGCCGTCATTGGACGAAATGGTGACCGTGGCCGAAGAAATGCAAAAGGCAGGGATGACGATGCCGCTGATGATCGGCGGCGCGACCACTTCCAAAACCCACACCGCTTTGCGCATCGAACCCGTTTATTCCGGACCCGTTATCCATGTGCTTGACGCGTCACGGGCAGTGGGCGTCGCCGGGACTTTGGTCAGCGAAACGATGGCCGACAAGTTTGTTGCCGACACCCGCGCAGAGTATGACCATATCCGCATCGCCCGCGCTGGCAAAACCGCCAAGCCGCTGGCGACATTGGAAGAAGCCCGCGCCAATGCGTTTGAAATTGACGAAGCGATGAAGCCCGCCGCGCCGCTGAAACCCGGCGTGCATGTCTATGACGATTGGGATTTGGCCGACCTGCGCAAGTATATCGACTGGACACCGTTCTTTCGCGCATGGGAATTGCACGGCAACTATCCCGCGATACTAACCGATGAAGTTGTGGGCGAAAGCGCGACCAGCCTGTTCGCCGATGCGCAGGCGATGCTGGACCAAATCATCAGCGAAAAATGGCTGCGGGCAAAGGGTGTTGCCGGGCTGTGGCCATGCACACGGCGCGGCGACGATGTCGTTATCCACTTGGACGACGAAAGCCACGTCACCTTGCCATTCCTGCGCCAACAAGTTGCCAAGCGCGCGGGCCGTGCCAACATGTGCCTGACCGATTTTATCAGCCCGAACGGCGATTGGATCGGCGGATTTGCCGTAACCAGCGGCCACGGCATCGGCACGCATCTGGCAAAGTTTAAGGCGCAGATCGACGATTATTCCGACATCATGCTAAAGGCGCTGGCCGACCGTCTGGCCGAGGCATTTGCAGAGCGGATGCACGAGCATGTCCGCAAAGACCTGTGGGGATATGCGCCCGATGAACAGTTTACGATGGAAGCGCTAAACCGCGAAGAATATCGCGGTATCCGCCCGGCGCCGGGATATCCCGCGTGCCCCGACCATAGCCTGAAGCCGATATTGTTCGACCTGCTTGATGCAACGCATCATACCGGCATCACGCTGACCGAGAGCTTTGCAATGTTGCCGACGGCGGCGGTATCGGGTTT
>JAYUPJ010000039.1:0-3913 GCA_043760195.1 Sphingomonadales bacterium
AGAGCCAGTGTTCTTCGCAAAACTGGTCTTTCGCATCGGCAAAGACAGGCTTGGCAAACGGAATAACGGCTTTTCCAATTCCAATGACTTGATGACCAGCGAAATTCCGCCAAAAATACTGCCGACAACAACCAACAACCGCGTCAGAAAACGCCAGTTTTCGCCGATCTGATCAATCATCCAAATCGCGGCATTATCGAGCAATATCGCCGCCGTCCCGCCCCAGCCCGCGGGCAACCCGATCTCGCTGCCATGCTGCCAAAACGCCATGCCAAAGCCGAGCAGCAGCATGCCGAGCAAGCAAAACAGCAACTGCCGTTTCCAATGTGGCTGCGGCAAATCAAGCCAAAGTCGCCGGGCAAATACCAACATCAGCGGAAACAATAATATCGCGGGCAAGCCAAACAGGAACAGCGCCGCATCGCCAAGATATGCGCCCGTCTGGCCCATCCAGTTATGCCTGACCACTGCCGCAGAGCTGTTGAATGCAGGGTCGGCGGGTGAATAACTGAGGACCGATAAGGCATAGAAGGTTGCAAAAAGCGCGAGTGCAATTGCAGCGATCACCGCGCCGCTGCGCAGTACCGATTGCCGCATCATTTGACGCCATCCCGCCATATTGGGTCTGGAAGCGCTAGGTTTTTGGGCGCGTGAAGCCATATTGGGTGCATTGCCTTTGGCAAAATTGAACTGGATAAACGCCTTTTGCGCCGCCAAACGACATGACGTCAAGAGTCCTGCTAAATTTCGGCCCTTTGCAGCGGAATAAGGACACTCTAAGCGGCACATAGAATGGAGCAATAGATGGAACAATCAAACAGTGCCGACGTCATCATCATCGGTGGCGGGATGATCGGTTTGGCGCAAGCGTTGACGCTGTCGGCGCACGGCATAACCAGCCATGTCATCGACCGCGCCGATCCGGCGGTGATGCTGGCCACCGGTTTCGATGGCCGCACCTCGGCGATTTCCAGCTCCAGTATGAAGATGTTTGAGGCCATTGGTTTGGCCGAAGATCTGGCAGGCAAAGGATGCCCGATTGCCCAAATTTGGGTCAGCGACGGTTTGAAACCGGGCGCACTCGATTTCGTACCAAGCGAAGAAGATGGCTATTTGGGGCAGATGTTTGAAAACCGGTTGTTGCGCCGGATATTGCACGCCGCCGCCAGCGAAAGCCCGCACGTTCATTTGCACATGCCAAATGCCATAATCACTAAACAGCGCAGCGAAAGCGGCGTTATCGTCACGCTGGACAACGGCACGGTCCTGTCCGCGCAATTGCTGATCGTGGCCGAGGGGCGCGCCAGCCAGACCCGCGATGAAGCCGGGCTGAAAATTGCGCATTGGCAATATGATCATGCCGCGATGGTCGGCGCGATTTATCACGAAAAACCGCATAACCAGATTGCTTACGAGATTTTCTATTCCACTGGCCCGTTTGCGATCCTGCCGATGCTTGATGACCCTGCCAATGATAAGAACCGTGGCCGCCACCGTTCGGCAATAGTATGGTCGCAGACGCGCGGCGATGCGCCTGCATATCTGAAGCTGTCCGAACGCGCCTTTGCCGCCGAATTGGAAAAGGCGATGGGCGGCATGCTGGGCAAGGTTGAAATGGCCGCACCCTTGTCAAGCTATCCGCTGGGATTTCATCACTGCACGGCGATCACGGCGCAGCGTTTGGTGTTGGTGGGCGATAGCGCGCACGGCATCCATCCAATCGCAGGTCAGGGGCTGAACCTTGGCCTGCGCGATGTCGCTACTTTGGCAGAAGTGCTCACCGATGGCATGCGTTTGGGGCTGAACTTTGGCGATGCCCAGCTGCTCGAACGGTATAGCAGATGGCGCAGCGTCGACACGTTGATGGTGGCGATGGCCACCGACAGCTTGAACCGGCTATTCTCGATACCCGGCAAAACCGCATCGGCGGTGCGGCGATTGGGCCTTGGCCTAGTGCAGCGCACGCAGCCTGTGAAGGGGTTTTTCATGTCCGAAGCACGCGGCGAAAGCGGCGCTTTGCCAAAGCTGCTAACTGGGCAGATGGTTTAGAGCGATAAAGAACCGTAACCCTGCGCCCCGTAAAACGCAGGACGCAGGCTAGGTTGTGTTGACACTCAATGTTCTCCAACACCTAAACCAAAGCTTCGTCATTCCCGCGCAGGCGGGAATCCATCACCCGAACTATCAAAATTAAGCCAACTTGCGTAAAACTCAAGCTCGGGTGATGGATTCCCGCCTTCGCGGGAATGACGAAGTATCTATATTAAAACAACTAACTACAAATACGCTAAGCCTTTTGGTTTGAATCTCAACAGCCCCTAGTGAAATAAGCTATACCGTAGCCCAGATTACAAAAAGCCCGCCTGCGCCCCGCAAAATGCAGGACGCAGGCTAACGGTGCCTAACTGTTCAGGCGTTAACTGCCTTCGGTGACCGGCACCAAACGAATTTCCACGCGGCGGTTGGCTGAACGGCCTTCCTCGGTGGTGTTGCTCGCTTTGGGTGTGCTTTCGCCGTAACCCTTGGTGGCGATGCGGGCCTGTTGAACGCCGCGAGATGTCAATACATTGGCGACCGATTGCGCGCGGTTTACCGAAAGTGTCTGGTTATAGGCATCTGATCCGGTCGAATCGGTGTGGCCCAAAACGTCGACATAGGTTTTTTCATATTCCTTCAACGTGTCGGCAACCTTCACCAATGTCGATTGAAACAAGGGATCAACGGTATAGCTGTTCACCGGAAACGTGACGTCAGATGGCAAATCGAGAATCAAATTGTCGCCGTCACGAACAACATTGACGCCGGTACCAGCGGTCTTTTCACGCAGCTTCTTTTCTTGCTGGTCCATGTAATAACCCGCGCCTGCGCCCGCGACTGCGCCAATCCCGGCACCTAGAATCTTCTCGGTGCGGTCGCTTTTGCCGCCGATCAAGTCGCCTAGCAAATATCCGCCAACCAGTCCGCCCACGCCGCCAATTGCGGTTTTGGAGATTTTCTTTTTGCCGGTTTCCGGATCAGTGACGCAAGCCGCCAGTGGCAATGCCGTCAATGCAACTATCAGGGCTAAGTTCCGTGCTTTTTTCATTTTAATTTCCTTCCAACATGGTAAAAATTACCTCTGAGGGTTATATCTATAGCAGGTTCTAAACTGAACCGTGCATGATTGGTTCCGTCAAATGCTGTAAATATTGCCAAATCTTGCAAACTATGTCTATGGCAGACGTAATTCGATGAACCCGACACCTTTCCCTTGGATGGACGCAGCAATCATTTTGGCGCTTATCGCGCTGAACGGGGTGTTTGCCATGTCCGAACTGGCCATTGTCTCGGCCCGATCGGCCAAGCTGCAAGGCATGGCGGACGGCGGCAGCAAAGGCGCAGCAGCAGCATTGCGGCTGGCGCAAGATCCCGGCAAATTCCTATCCACCGTACAAATCGGCATTACTTTGATCGGCATCATTGCGGGCGCGTATTCCGGATCGACCTTGGGCGGGCCGATGGGCGAACGTTTGGCGGCGCTGGGCATGGCACAGGATTGGTCGGTAACAATCGGCTTTACGCTGGTGATTGGCGTCACCACTTATCTTTCGTTGGTCGTGGGGGAATTGGTTCCGAAACAATTCGCGCTGGTCGCGCCCGAACGCATTGCCGCCGTCATGGCCGCGCCAATGGAATGGATGGCCCGGTTGACCGCGCCGTTTGTGTGGCTGCTGGATAAATCCAGCGCGTTTATTTTTGCCCTGATCGGCCTGCGCCGCGATTCGCGCGAAGCATTAACCGCAGAAGAATTGCGGATGGTTTTCGCCGAAGCAACGCATGTCGGCTTAATCGAGGAACACGAACACAAGGTGATAGCAGGCGTCGTGCGGCTGGCCGACCGGCCGGTGCGAGAGGTGATGACGCCGCGAACCGA
>JAYUPJ010000040.1:0-9287 GCA_043760195.1 Sphingomonadales bacterium
GGCTGTCTGGTGCGGCCAAGAAGACTCGAACTTCCACGGGCTTTCGCCCACAACGACCTCAACGTTGCGCGTCTACCAATTCCGCCATGGCCGCATACCACCGACAAGTAGGTGGCGGCCATTAGCAAGCCGCCTGTGTCCACGCAACCTGCTTTCTCAATAAACATTTGGACGGGGCACTGTTGCATAACGGGGCAATTGTCCTGCGCCGCGCCGGAAGGGCGGATATTTCTTCGTGTGGACGGGCATTAACCATCAATCGCACTTGCCGGGAAAAGGTTAAATCCCGTTAAGACTGTTTGATGATATCCAGTTTACCCTTTTTGCTGATGATGGCGGTTCCAGATGCTGTGAGCTTACCAGCGTCACCGCAAGGGTCAGCGGTTCCCAAATTAGAGCTGGCGGCGCGGGCGCAGGTAACGATCCTGCGTGCGGCGATCATCAGCCCGGTGCCGCCCAAAGACGGCATCGCGGAAACGGACCGGGAATATCATCGCCGCAGATCGGTGCCGATGGTGGAGTTTTATTGAAACGAGGGCAGGGCAGCAAATGCGCCCTAATCGCTGTCCTAATCCCCGCTCAGCACCCAGCTGATGCTGATTGAGCTTGCTGCGCGGGGCACGTCGAGCTGCGCTTCGCTGAAATCGACTTTGCCGCCGGGCGCGATTTTCGCGGACTTGGTTTTCATCTTCCAGCTATAAACAGCCCGCCCGCCCGCGTCTTTCAACGTCACCAGCATCGCCGGAATCGATTGCTCGCTGCTGGTGGGATTTACCACAGTGCCGCTGGCGATAAAATACGGCGTGCCGTCGGGTTTATAGTTCAGCTCATGATTTGGATTGAGCACGATCTTTAGGTCGGGTTCTTTGGCGGTGGTGGCAAAGCTGCCCGTCGGCACGCCGAACTGCCACAATGCCAATGATCCGATGGCGATCAGAACAGCGAATGCAACGGCAGCCATTGTCCACAATTTTGCCGGGTTACGGCGCGGCTTAAATGGCGGTTCGTGCGCGAACTGGCTGCGTTCCGGCAATTCACCGGACGCGGCACGCGGCGGTTCGGGCTTGCTGGTTGCCACGCTGGGCGGCGGTTGTGGCGGGTTGTCAAACGCCGCGAATCCGGTCTGGACTGGCGCATCCGGTTGCGCGACGACAGGTTTCGGCGGTTCTGAAACCGGCGGTGCAGTCACAGGCGGCGCAGCGGTTGGCGGTGCTTCAGCAGGCGGCGGCGGTGGCGTGATAGGCGCGGCGGGCGATACCGGCGGCGGCGTTTCCACTCGCTGAACCAATGGAGCAGCAATGGCGGGGGCCGGCGGAGCGGGCGGCAAAGCGGCGCCATCTTGATACCAGCTGTGCTTGCAATTGGCGCAGCGAACTTGGCGGCCATCAATGCCGATGGCGGCATCGGGCACCACGTACCGTGTTTTACAGGCTGGACATACCAATAGCATATTACCGCTTTCACATTTGCAGCCGACAACTGCAACCCCTGCCCAAAAAATTGCTGTGGATGGAGTTTAGGTTTGGCGGCAAAATTCTCATTTTGGCATGGAGGCTTGATCTATTTGCTTTGCGGCTGGGGCCAGTTTGTGCCATTCGTGCCGCGATGCAAAGCGTTGTGGAATTTGACAATGTCGGCCTGCGTTACGGCACCGACACCGAGGTACTGGCGGATCTTAGCTTTACGCTTTTTCCGGGCAGTTTTTACTTTCTGACCGGTGCGTCCGGTGCGGGCAAAACATCGCTGCTCAAATTACTCTATCTGGCGCATCGGCCAAGCCGGGGCGTGATAAAAATGTTTGGCCAAGATGCTGTCACCATGCCGCGCGAACGCATGCCCGGTTTTCGCCGCCGCATCGGTGTGGTGTTTCAGGATTTCCGGCTGGTAAAGCACTTATCGACGTTTGATAACATCGCGCTGCCGTTGCGGATTGCGGGTATTCAGGAAAAGGACCTGAAGGGCCCGGTGACCGAAATGCTGTCATGGATCGGATTAACCGAGCGCGCCCACGCCCAGCCTGCAACATTATCTGGCGGCGAACAGCAACGTGTGGCCATCGCCCGTGCTGTTATCGGCAGGCCAGAAATGTTGGTCGCGGATGAACCAACGGGCAACGTTGACCCGGATATGGCACGGCGGCTGCTGCAGTTATTTGCTGCGCTTAACAAATTGGGTACGACCGTCGTCGTCGCAACGCACGACATCCACTTGCTCAATGAAATCGATGACGCGCAAATGATGCGGCTTGATAAGGGCCGCTTGTCCGACCCTACCGGCAATCTGCGTCATCCGCCGCGGCCTCTGGTGCTCAAGAACTAAACCATGTTGCTTGATTTCGCCCTTCCTGAGCATGAACGTAAGCTGATACCCGAGGGCCGCATTTCGGGTCCGATGCCTTGGGTGATCGCGATCATGCTGTTTCTGACGTTGCTGGCGGCGGCATCGGGGCTGTTGCTGATCAATGCGGCGCAGCAAGGCGGCGATGACATTGCCAGCCGGGTTACCATCCAGATTATCGAACCCAATCCTTCGCGCCGCACGGCGCAGCGCGTTGCTGTGACCAAGGCATTGCAAGGTTCGCCCGGCATCGCCGAGGTCAAGGCAGTGCCCGATGCGGAGGTGCGCGCGCTGCTTGAGCCGTGGCTGGGCAATGCCGTGATCGATGCGGATATCCCAATTCCGGCCTTGGTTGATGTTACATTCGCGGCGCAACCAGACAAAGCGCGCTTAGCGTCGCTGGTTAACCAGGTTAAGCCGGTCGCACCCAATATCCGTATCGATTCCCATGCGACATGGCTGGCACCTTATTTCGGTCTTATGCGGGCATTGATCTTGTTGGCGGGCGGCGTGCTGCTGCTGTTGCTGCTGGCAACCTCGGCTACCGTCATTTTGGCGGTGCGCAGCGCACTCAATACGCACCGTGAAACGATTGAGATTATGCACATGATGGGCGGAACAGATGTGCAAGCGGCGCGGTTGTTTCAACGCCGTGTTGCGCTCGATGCGCTGCTGGGCGGGGTAATCGGTTTCGGCGTCGCCGCGCTCACATTCTGGTTCATCTCCAATCGTTTTGCAGCCGTTGAGTCTGGATTATTGGCCGGGTCGGCCATGCCGTTTTATGGCTGGATCGTGCTGGCAATCATTCCGTTGGCCGTCACCGGACTTGCCATGCTTATGGCCCGCTTGACCGTGCTTTCCGCGCTCAAGAAGATGTTGTGACAAATCGAAGATGATTAGGCGATTGCTGGCTTTGATAATGATGACATGGATGCTCGGCTTTGCATGGTTTGCATTGTTCCTGCCGCAAGCCGCCGACATGTCGAAAACGGACGCTGTGGTTGTGTTGACCGGCGGAACAAACAGGATTGACCGCGGGCTGCAAGTTATTCGTGCAGGCAAAGCCAAGCGCATGCTGATTTCCGGCGTCGACCGCGATGTTAAACCGGCGGAACTCGCTTTACAGTATAAGGGGGCAGGGCAGATTTTCGATTGCTGCGTCGATTTGGGATTTCGTGCGGTCGATACGCGGTCAAACGCATTGGAAACCGCGCGCTGGGTTGAACGGCACAAGATAAAGTCGGTGCGTCTGGTGACCAACAACTGGCACATGCGCAGGGCCCGATTGGAACTTGATCAAGCAATGCCAAGCAGCGTCATCATCATCAACGACGCCGTTGTCGCTTCACCGTCGCTTACGGTCTTGCTGAAAGAATACACGAAGTTCTGGTTTCGCGGTCTCGCCGCCTTGTTGGGTATTTAACCAGTGGCAGCAATCAGAACCATATTATTCCTGCTCGTTTTCTACATCGGTTCAATACCATTGGTGATCGCCGCCTTTATCAGCAGCCTGCTGTCCCGGCGGTGGATGCGCAGTATTGTCAGCGCGTGGAGCAGCTTTCAAAATATATGCGCCCGATGGATATTGGGCATCGAAGTACATCTGGATGGCGCGATGCCCAACAGGCCGGTGCTGTACGCGATCAAACATGAAAGCATGTTTGAAACGATCGATATGCCTCAGCTATTCTACCACCCTTCGGTGGTTGCGAAAATTCAACTCGCTAGGATCCCGTTTTGGGGGTCTGCTGCGCGGCGATATGGCATGATCTTTGTTGACCGTGACGGCGGCGCAAAGGCGCTGCGTGAAATGCTTACCCAGTCCCGCAAGGTGATCGAAGAGGGCCGCCCCATAGTGATCTTTCCCGAAGGAACGCGGGTGCCGCGCGGGCAGCGGCCGCCTCTGCAACCGGGTTTCGCAGGGCTTTACAAGATGCTGAAGCTGCCGGTTGTCCCGGTCGCGGTGGATAGCGGCAAGTGTATTCCCAGGGATAGCTGGATTTATCATCGCGGCGTCATCAACTATAAGGTTGGCGAGGAAATTCCGGCGGGCCTGCCAAGGGCCGAGATCGAACAGCGGGTGCACGCGGCGATCAACGCGCTGAACGATTAAAGATCAATCCCGCGCCCATCTGACGCAGGAATGCTTGGCGAGCAGATGTTAGGTTGCGTTGACATTCAGGGTGCAAAATACATTGAAACATAAGCTTCGTCATTCCCGCGAAGGCGGGAATCCATCACCCGCGCTCGAATTCTAGGCGAGCTGGCTTAGATTTGTTAGTTTCGGTGATGGATTCCCGCCTTCGCGGGAATGACGATTTTCTTTTTCCAAAAGGTAATTTCTGAACAGCAAGACAACCTAATGCTTGCGTCCGAAATCTGGCACATCATCGTCTTGGCCCTGTTCAACGATTGAACGGCGGATGTCGCGCGTGCGCGTAAACAGCGCCTCTAGATCATCGCCTTTATCGTACCGGATCGCACGTTGCAAAGCGGTCAAATCCTCCGAAAAGCGTTGCAGCATTTCGAGCACGGCGTCTTTGTTTGACAAAAACACATCGCGCCACATAACGGGATCGGACGCGGCGATGCGGGTGAAGTCGCGAAAACCGCCTGCCGAGTATTTGATCACTTCGCTTTGTGTGACCTCTTGCAAATCATCGGCGGTGCCAACGATTGTATAGGCAATCAAGTGAGGCAAATGGCTGGTAATGGCGAGCACTTTGTCGTGGTGGCGCGCATCCATAATTTCCACTTCGGCGCCCAATCTGCGCCAGAATGTCGCAAGCTGTTCAACCGCAGCAGCAGGTGCATCTTCTGGCGGCGTCAATATGCACCAGCGTCCGGCGAACAAGGTTGCAAATCCGGCCTCTGGACCACTTTTTTCGGTGCCGGCAACGGGATGGGCCGGGATGATGATGGCATCCGGCAACGCTTTGACCAGCGCATCGAAGACACTCTGTTTACAGCTGCCAACATCGCTGATGACGGCATCGGTGGGCAAGTCATCGGCAACTTGTTCCGCGACCTCGCCCATTGCGCCGACAGGAACGCATAGCAATACCAGGTCGGCGTCAATTACCGCCGTGCCGGGTAGATCGGTGATGTCGTCACAAAAACCCATCGGCTGTGCCCGCGCTCTGACGTCCAGATCGGCATCGTAACCCGTTATCCGCACGCCGGGCATATTGGCCCGGATTGCTCTGGCAACCGACGAACCGATCAGGCCAAGGCCGATAATAGTGACGCGGGCAAAGGGCAGCATCAGCGGGCTTTTTCCAGAATGAGACGCAGAGCTTCCATAAATCCGCGATTCTCTTTTTCGGTTCCGATGGTGATGCGCAGCGCGTGGCCCAGACCTTGTCCGGCCAAATGACGGACGACATAACCCGCCGCGATCAGTTCACGGTTCGCTGTTTCCGCGCTTACTGCCCCGTCAAAAATCACCAGCACGAAGTTGGCCGCCGACGGGACCGCGCGCAGACCGTGGTTGGATAACGCGCTAATTTCTGAGATCAACCAGCTGCGCCATGTCGCGTTATGCGCCCGGCTGCGGTCAACAAAGTCGGTGTCCGCCAATGCAGCAATCGCGGCGGCTTGCCCCGCAGATGTTACGTTAAACGGTCCGCGAATCCGGTTCAGCGTATCGATTAAATGCGGCTTGCCATAACCCCAGCCAATACGCTCTGCCGCCAGTCCGTATATTTTGGAAAAGGTGCGCGTGATAAGTACATTGTCATATTGCCGCGCCAGATCAAATGCCGGTGGCCCATCGCTATCGAGATATTCGCCATACGCCTGATCCAAAACCAGGATGACATCGCCCGGCAAGCCCGCGTGCAGCCGCGCTACTTCCGCGTCGCTCATTACCGTGCCTGTGGGATTGTTCGGATTGGCCAGATAGACAAGCCGTGTTTTTGGACCAACCAACGCCAGCAATGCGTCAACATCGGTGCCATAGTCTGCATCGGGAGCGATGATGACCTCGGCGCCCACCTTGCGCGTGGCAATCTCGTACACTGCAAAGCCATAATTTACGTGGATGATCTCATCGCCAATGCCTGCATAGCCGGCCGCGATCAGATTGAGCAGCTCATCCGATCCGGTACCGCAGACGATTTGGCTGCTGTCTAAATCAAACGCCTGCGCCAATGCCGCCCGCAATGCGACCGATGATGGGTCGGGATAGCGGGCAAGCGTGTGCTGCACGCCCGCCAAAGCGCCGCTCGCCGCCGGGCTGCATCCCAACGGATTCTCGTTGGCCGATAGCTTTATCAATTCGCGGCCATCGTCGGCTTTTGCTTTGCCGGGGGTGTAGGCGTGAATTGCGCGAATATAGCTTTTGGGTTCGGGCATGGTCATGGGAGTGGGCATGGGCGTGGTCATGGCGCTGGCCATAGCGGCGGCGGCTCCATCGATCAACCAGAGTGTTGCCGCGCCCGTCCCCCGGAGCCGCAGTGACCTTAGTAGGCAAAGCGCAAATGCCCAGTTTTGATCCAGATGCGCACGCCTTGATTGCCCGCTTTGACGCTCATTGATCCATTGACCGGCATGCGCAGCCAGTCGTGCCGGAAAAACTCCTCGCCGTTTTCGGTGATGCTGCCATCCAGTATTAGGATCTCAGCGCCGCCGCGCAGATCAATCGTCAAATCATGTCCGGCGGGCCAGTATTGCAGCATGACAGTCTCACGCGCATCTTTGAACAGCAAAGCGGATTGCAAGTTCGGATATTCGGGATCATCCGTTAACGGCAAATTGTTCATGTCGATCTTCACCGGGTTGCGGTCGTTCGGGTCAAACTGCCACAGCTTGACAAAAATGGTGCATCCCGCCTGCGACGACGGCGTGTGGTGCGTGGTTGGCGGGTTTCGGATGTAATAGCCCGCAGGATAGTCGCCGTGCTCATCCTGAAACACGCCTTCCAGAACGATAAACTCTTCGCCGCCTTCATGGATGTGGGGCGAAAAATGGCTGCCGGGGGCATAGCGAACAATCGACGTCGCCCGCGCCACTTCATCGCCCACGCGGTCTAGCATGCGGCGATCCACGCCCGCCATGGGCGATGCCTGCCATGCAATCTGGCCGGTATGCAACGCAACCGCTGCCGTGAAATCTGCGTTAATCTTCATTTCAAGCCGTCCTCAATCAGCGGAATAGCACCGCGCTTGCCCCCGTTTGAAAGATAGGCATTCCGCACCGCAATTGCTACTATCCCCGAAAGCTGGCGGCACGGCGGTTCGGCATCACCAAAAATGTCACAAAGCTATTGTTTCATGATGCTGCACTGTTAAGGCAGATTTATGCAAGACGACGCCCGATTTGGACTGGACCGTAAAATAAGGCTGATGGGGCCAGTGCAGTTGGACAGCGGTGCGCAGTTCGCGCCGCTCGATTTCGCCTATGAAACCTATGGCGATTTGAACGCTGATGCCAGCAACGCAGTGCTGATTTGTCATGCGCTGACAATGGATCAATATGTGGCAAGCACGCATCCGTTGACCGGAAAGCCGGGCTGGTGGAATAACATGGTCGGCGCAGGCAAGCCGATAGATACAGACCGCTATTGCGTGATTTGCGTAAATGTCTTGGGCAGCTGCCTTGGTTCATCGGGACCATTGAGCGAAGATCCGGCAACGGGTGAGCCTTACGCGATGGATTTTCCGGTGATCACGATTGCCGATATGGTTCGCACACAGGCAATCTTGCTGGATCATTTGGGCATTCAATCTTTGGCTTCCGTCGTCGGCGGATCGATGGGCGGAATGCAGGCGTTAAGCTGGGCGGCGTTGTTTCCAGACCGCGTGCGCTCGGTTATCTGTATCGCCTCGACCGCGCGCCACAGTGCGCAGAATATCGCCTTTCACGAGGTTGGGCGGCAAGCCATCATGGCCGATCCGTTGTGGAATGGCGGCAATTATTATGGCCTGGAAAACCCGGCAAAGGGTCTTTCGGTGGCGCGCATGGCGGCGCACATAACCTATATGTCGGAACAAGGCCTGACCGAAAAATTTGGCCGCAACCTGCAGGCACGGCCAGATGGAACCAAAGGCGCAAAGACGTTCGGGTTCGATGCGGACTTTCAGATCCAAAGCTATTTGCGCCATCAAGGGCTCAGCTTCGTCGACCGGTTCGATGCCAACAGCTATCTCTACATCACCCGAGCGATGGATTATTATGATTTGGCCGAGCCTTTTGGCGGTTCATTGGCAAAGGCGTTTTCCGCAACCAAGGCCAGGTTCTGCTTGATCAGTTTCGACAGTGACTGGCTGTATCCAACCGCCGAGTCACGGCGGATTGTGCATGCATTAAACGCAGCAGGTGCGGCGGCGAGTTTTGTCGATCTGACTTCACCATCTGGCCATGATGCGTTTTTATTGGAAGCGCCGGAAATGGACCGCATTGTCGCGGGCTTTTTGCGCGCAGGTGACCGAACATGACCAAGCTGCGTTCCGATCTGGCAATTATCGCCCGCAACGTGCGTGAAGGCGCGCGGGTTTTAGACATAGGCTGCGGCGACGGGCTTTTGATGGCGGCGCTGCGTGACCACAAAAATGTTGATGCTCGCGGGCTGGAATTGGACGGGGCGAACGTTGCGGACGCCGTGGCGCGGGGGCTATCCGTGGTGCAGGGCGACGCCGACAGCGACCTCGCCGACTATCCTGACAATAGTTTTGACTATGCGATATTGAGCCAAACACTGCAAACAACGCGGCATCCCGACCTTGTCCTTGAGCATCTGCTGCGGATCGGCAACCGGGCGTTTGTGTCGTTTCCCAACTTTGCCCAGTGGCGGATGCGATTGGCGCTGATGTTTGGCGGACGGATGCCAGTGACCAAGCAATTGCCCGACCGCTGGTATGACACACCCAATATTCATCATGTTACCATCGATGATTTTCGCGGGTTTCTGGCACAGAATAATGTGGAAATAGAGGGCGCTTGGTTCTTGT
>JAYUPJ010000041.1:0-9153 GCA_043760195.1 Sphingomonadales bacterium
ACACTCGTCATTGCGAGCGAAGCGAAGCAATCCAGAGCAGCGCTGGACAACCCCGGATTGCCGCGCTTCGCTCGCAATGAAGACGTGGTTCAAACTAAAGTCATCATGCTCTAATCTTGCGTCTTGCCGCCCTGCAATTGATCGTAAGCGGCGATTTCCATCAAGTCGATGGCCTGACTGATCCGGATGGCGACATCGATCAGTTCCAATTGGTCCGCCTGGGCCAATGCCTCCGACAACAGCGCCATGAGTTCGGTTCTTCGTTCAAGCACGATTTCATTGTCCATAGAATTTGCCTGATCCTAGAAAAGCCGCCGTGAACTTTTGGCCACCCGCGTGCGCCTACAACAAATGAGAGCCTAGCCTAGATTGATAACAATGCCAAATTTCTTGACCAGACTTATACTATGCGGCGGCTATCATGCGGCGGCAGGAGTTTTGCATTGATCAAAATGGAACAAGGTCAGGGCAACCGGCAGAGGAATTGCAGCGCCACGTTTTGAGGATCTCGCGAAGCGCGTCGCTGGCAACATCAGAGATTCTGATATCACTTTTCGAATTGTACGATAGCTGCGACGGATATAGTAATCCGCGTTGCACCATCAACCGGATGTACAGCAACCGGGTGCGGTCGCTCACCTGCGGCCCCGGGAACATATCGGAAATGCGGCATGGTTTCCCCTGCGCCTGCATGATGTACAAAGTCAGCAAGGCGCGCCAAACGGCACCAGAAAGCCCGCTAAATTCACCGTGAAAGCTTTTTTCACCCGCCTGCCCAAATGACAGATAATGTGCGGCCGCATCAACGCCGCTCTGCAATGATGTCCTCATCGGGCATGTAATTTCGACAGTGAGCGCATCCAAAACGGTTGAGTGTCTGAACTGGCGGCGGCGTGATTGTTGTCGTTGTGGCCGGTGGTTTCCATCATGCCTTCGGCGCGCATGCTGATATGGCCGCTGGCGCTGACAACAATATGATCATGCAAGACGATGCCGAGATAGGATGCCGCATGGCTTAGTTCGCGTGTGACGGCTATATCGGCCGGGCTTGGCGAGGGATCGCCGCTGGGATGGTTGTGGACCAGTATCAGCGCGCTTGCGCGGCGTTGCAGCGCGGCGCAGACAATTTCGCGCGGATGGCACTGGACCGACGATACCGTCCCCTCCCACATTATTTTTTCACAGATCAGCCGGTTGCCAGCATCCAGAAACAGGACGCGAAGCGTTTCGCGGTCCAGACACGACATTTCATTGTGCAGATATGCGAGCAGTTCATTGGTGGTTGATAATATCGGATCATGCGAAACATCGCGGCGCAGCAATCGTGAAATCAACCGCTTTAATGCGTGCAAATGGATGACGACAGCGGACGGTAATTTGGTCGCTTCGTTTCCGTCTTCAATCCCCGCGAGTACGCGCGGCAATGAACCAAAATTGCGGATCAAATCATGGCTGATCGAGTCGGCATGCTCAAACACAATTGGCGCGATCAACTCGGCGAGGATTTCCTGATCTTCGCTGCTTCGATCCGGGCGGCTAATGTCACCAGCAATATGATCGCCAGCTGGAGATAACCCCACATGCCCTGTGCCACGCCAAGCGCCTGCGACGCCAAATCCTGCCCGAACAACGCCGCTGCATAGGTTAGCAGTGGTATCATTTGAAACGATGCTATCCAAAGCGGCCAAAACCTTTTACTCCTGAAGGCAATGATGGTGAGGGCAACAAATGCCAAACTATCGAGAATGACGATCCCGGTTTCGGTTCGAAGCCAGCTTTTTGTACCCAGCATGAAAAGCAGCATCGTTCCCGAATAAGCAGCGATCAGGACACACATGGCCAAACGCTGCTCTTTGTCGCCGCAAAGCAGAACGTAACCTGCCGCCGACAACAGCAGTGCTAGAAAAATCCAACCGAACATTGGATCAATATTTGGCGGCTGGCGGCTAACAGGTCAAGTCATTCGGCAAAGCTTAAGCGGCATTCGTTGCAACGATCTTCAACCCGCGATCGCCGTTCAATTTGGGCACGAGTTTCCAAAGGTCGCCGCTGGCAAAGGTCTTCAATCCCAATTCGTCGCGGACATTTGCAAGTTCGCTGTGCGCCTCGACGATACTGCTGCGCGCGCTGAACAACGCGGCAAGAGCCTCACCGGTCAGTTGGGTAACATCTTGCCCAACCACAGCCGATACTTTGGCACGTTTGCGGGCGGCGGGCAGAGCGATAGTCATGGCGCTTGCACAAATCAGCGCTTCGTCAATTGCATTTTCAAGCGCAAGCAGGGCGGCGGCAACATCTTTTGCTGCGGCGATACGATCATTTAACATAGCAAGCTTCTCCTTTGCCGGGAATCACTCCGGACAAATTCATTGAACCGATGGTAAAGTATCGGGACGGGGCTCAATAGAGCCGCGAAAGGCCTTCAATGACGCTGACAAATACAGAAAATGTCAGAATTGATCCTGCAACAATTGCGCACATTGCAATCATGCGGCCCGGCACGGTCAAGTCGTTGACTTGATTGTCTCCACGAGAAACCAATCCCAAAAAGCCTGCATTGCCTTGCCAATTAGAATGGCTTTCAAATGCCATTTGTGGTTGCCGCAGCATGCTGCCTGCTTTGTCCGCCGCCGGGTTCCATTCGCCGGGTGACGATTGAGTTGTGCCAATTTCGGGGGTCAATGAAAGGTCCGGGCGCTGGTATACCAATGATTGGTCCCCCGCGTTCTGGAAATAGAAAGGTGCAGAAAGCGCCGATGTGGTTTGCTTGGGGGCATCGACAGCTTCGGATTGCGCGAGAATACGGGCGGCATCCACCCGGGTGGCAACGCCCATTATAGCAATCGCCGTTTTCAGACGCTTATCGACGGTATGCGGAGAGACACAAAGCTTGCGTGCGATTTCCTTGGACGAAAAATGCAGCATCACCAATCGCAGGCAATCTTTCTGTCCTTCACTGAGCCGGCCCGGACACGCGAATTGTGAATCATTAGCCATTAAGCGTGTCATGCCCCTTGTCCTTCTGCGAGCCCCCCAGCCCAATCGCATCATTCTCGCAAACGATAACGATTGCTATGAAAAATTGCAAGGATCAAACAAATTTCATCCGATTTTTGCAGCAATCATGCGCAACCAATCGGCATCGGCACCGGTCAGCTGCGGCCCGATGTGCTGCACAACCAATGCATGATAATGGTTGATCCAATCAATCTCCGCTGGCGACAAAAGCCCGGTGTCGATCAATTTGGGTTCCAGCGGAGCCCATGTCAGATTTTCAAATTCCAGATATCGGCCTTCAGCGCCGTCAATTTCTATTGGCTGGACAAGCATCAAATTCTCGATCCGAATGCCGAAGCCGCCTTCCTTGTAATATCCCGGTTCATTGGACAGGATCATGCCGGGCAGCAATGGCTCGCCGGTTCCCGCTTGCACGCCTGCGGACATGCCAATGCGTTGCGGACCTTCGTGCACCGCCAGATAGCTGCCGACGCCGTGGCCGGTGCCGTGTGCATAATCAACACCATCCGCCCAAAGATGCTGGCGCGCCAATACGTCCAGCGAACCGCCGCTGGTTCCCGCCGGAAACCGGGCCACAGCCAACGCAATATGACCTTTTAAAACCTGCGTATACCGCGTGCGCATTTCGGACGTGGGTTCACCGACGGCAATGACCCGGGTCACATCTGTGGTGCCGTCCAAATACTGCCCGCCGCTGTCGACCAAATAGAGGTGGCCGGGCTCTATCGCGAGATTGGTTTCTTCGGTTACCGAATAATGGCACAAGGCACCATGCGGACCGGTCGCCGATATCGTCCGAAAACTTAGGTCTTTCAGCACGCCGGTTTGCTCCCTGAACTCTCGCAACTTCGCGGCGGCAGAAAGCTCGGTTTGACCGCCCTTTACCAGCTCTTCGGTACACCAGCGAAGAAACCGGGTGAGCGCGGCGCCATCGCGGATATGTGCCATGCGCGTGCCGTTTTGCTCGGTCGTATTTTTCGCTGCTTTGGGCAGGACAGCGGGATCGCGCATGGCAACGATATGCGCGCCGCCCGCCTTTAGCGCCTGCGATATTGCGGCAACCGACAGATCAGGATCCACCGCGACCCGCTTTCCAGAAAGCTTGGCCAATTGTTCGGCCAGTTCATCGTATCTGCGGATGGTCACTTGATTGCCCAGATGGGCCTGCACCTGCGGCGTCAACTTTTCCGGAGCGACAAATAATTCCGCCGTCCCGTCGCTATGGAGCAGACTAAACGCCAGCGACACCGGAGTGTTCTCCACATCGCCGCCGCGAATATTGAACATCCACGCGACAGAATCAAGCGCAGCGATCACCGCGGCATCGACGCCTTTTGCCTGCAGCTCAGCTGCCATTTCGGCCCGCTTCGCATCGCTTGCCTTGCCTGCATCAATGTCGGAATGCACCGCCAGTGCGGCATCGGAGCGGCCCGGCTGGTCGGACCAAATGGCATCCACCGGATTGCCGCTGACCGCCACCATTTCTGCGCCTGCGGCCCGCGCCGCTTTTTCTGCGGCCTCGACCCATGCCGCCGTATGCAGCCAAGCATCATAGCCTATTTTATCACCCTTGCTGGCGTTGGCCGCGATCCATTCGGCTGGCTTGGTTTCGGCAACGCTGACATAATCGAACAGCCTGCCATCAACTTGGTCGCGCACTTGGACCGTATAGCGGCCATCGGTAAAGATCGCCGCCTTGTTCGCCAACACCACAGCCGATCCCGCCGACCCGCCGAAACCGGTCAGCCATCCCAGCCGCTGTGCATATTCGCCAACATATTCGCTCATATGTTCGTCACAGATCGGCACGACAAATCCCGCCAGATCGCGCCGTTTCAATTCATCGCGCAGGGCCGAAAGCCGGGCTTCATGGGTTTGCATCAGCATGTTAAATTCCATTTGTCTTAAAAAGGGCGTTGCCGCATAACATAAGTATATCCCGCGCATTTTACCACCCGCAAGTTGGAGCAAGCTTTGATGACCACTTCACTAATGGCGACGGTGTTTTGTGCGGCTATCGCAATCGCGTCACCTGCTGCATTTGCCGCTGAACCCACCCAGACTTCGAAAGAGAATATGACTGAAACCAGTATGACTGAAACAAGCAAGCCGCCCGTCGCCGAAAAACGCGCCCACAGCTTTACCCATCATGGCATCACGATCGAAGATCCCTATTACTGGTTGAAAGATCAAAGCTATCCCAAAGTCGACGATGCCGATATTTTGGCGCATCTAAAACAAGAGAACGCGTATTTCGAAGCGAATATGGCGCCGCATAAGCCGCTGGTGGATACGCTATTCACCGAGATGAAAGCGCGCATCAAAGAAGACGACAGCAGCGTGCCGCAAAAGGATGGCGACTGGATTTACTGGTCGACGTTTGAAACGGGCGGACAGTATCGGAAGCATTACCGCAAAGCAGCGGCAGATAGTAAAAACGGTTCCGGCAAAGCGGATGCAGGCGGCGATCAATTGATCCTCGATGAAAATGTGCTGGCGGCGGGTAAGGACTATTTCCGCTTGGGCGAAATGTCGATCAGCCCGAATGGTCAGCTGATGGTCTATGCCTATGATGACGACGGATCGGAGCGGTTTGAAGCGCATGTCCGCGATTTGACCACGGGCAAGGATTTGGCCGACATCATTCCCGGCACATTGTCGAGCATCGTTTGGACATCGGACAACAAGGGATTTGTCTATGGTTTGGCCAATGAAAACTGGCGCACCGACAATCTGAAGCACCATATATTGGGCAGCGACCCTGTCAAAGATGCCGAGATATTTCGCGAAGCTGATGAAGGCTTTCGCGTCGATGTCGGGCTGACGGCGCAGGAAGATTATCTAACGATCAATGTCGGCGACAATGTCACCAGCGAGATCCGTTTGGTTCCTGCCAGCGATCCCACTGCCACGCCGATTCTGATCAAACCGCGTAAGGCAGGCGTGCAATATTCGGTCGACGTGCGCGACGGGAAAATCTGGGTGCTGACCAATGACGATCATGTCAATTTCCGCCTCGCCGCCGCGCCGATTGACGCCCCCGATCAATGGACGACGGTGATCGCGGGTTCGGACAAAACATATTTGACCGGCGTTGCGCTGTTCAAGGATTTCCTCGTCACCGAAAGCCGTGTTGCTGGTCTCGATCAGATTGAGGTGCGCGATTATGCCAACATTGCCAAAGCGCAACCGATCAAGTTCCCGGAGGCAAGCTATGATGCCGGGCTGTCCAATAACCCTGAATATGCGGCGACCAAATTGCGGCTTTCGTATGAATCCATGGTCACGCCCGACACCGTGTTTGACTATGACGTTGCCTCCAAAAAACTGGAGACATTAAAGGTTCAAGAGATCCCGTCGGGCTATGACGCCAGCCAGTATCAGACCGAACGGTTGATGATCACGGCGCGCGACGGCGTGCAAGTGCCAGTGTCGGTGGTCTATAAAAAGGGCTTCAAAAAAGACGGCACCGCGCCGTTGCATCTTTATGCTTACGGTGCCTATGGCTATGCCATTCCGCCCGGATTTTCGACCACGCGGCTTAGCTTGGTGGACCGCGGATTTGCCTATGCCATCGCGCATATTCGCGGCGGCGATGATCTGGGATACCAATGGTATCTCGACGGAAAACTGACCAAGCGCACCAACACCTTCAACGATTTCGTCGATGTCGGCAAAGCCCTGATCGCGCAAGGCTACACCAAAACAGGCAAGCTAACCGCATCGGGCGGCAGCGCAGGCGGCGAGTTGATGGGTGCGGCCGCCAACCAATCGCCAGAGATTTTTGGCGCGATTGTGGCGCATGTACCGTTCGTCGATGTGCTGAACACGATGCTCGATGAAAGCCTGCCTTTGACTCCGGGCGAATGGCCCGAATGGGGCAATCCGGTCACCGACAAGGACGCATTCGAACTGATCCGCAGTTACAGCCCATACGACCAAGTGACCGCCAAAGCTTACCCGCCGATGCTTTACACCGGCGGCCTAAACGATCCCCGCGTGACATATTGGGAACCCGCCAAGATGGTCGCCAAACTGCGCGCGACGAAAACCGACGACAATCTGTTGCTGATGAAAATCAACATGGGCGCAGGGCACGGCGGAAAATCCGGCCGCTGGAACGCGCTGGAAGAAACCGCCGAGGAGTTTGCGTTCATCCTGTGGCAGATGGGGATGGCGGAACCGGGAGCAGCGAAGTGAGTGGTTGGCGCTTGATTAATCGCGAAAAGTGTGTATTATACACACGATGAAGAGTGCCGATTTAATTCGTGACATTCGGGCATCGGGCTGGACATTGGACCGGATACGCGGATCGCATCATATTTTCGTTCATTCGCAGCGGCCCGGACATGTCACGGTCCCGCACCCGAAAAAGGATCTAGGCAGGGGATTGGTGGCCGCGATCCGCAAGCAGGCAGGACTATAGGAGACAGACATGCGCTATCCCATTGCAATCGAACCCGGTGACGATAACACCGCCTATGGCGTTGTCGTGCCAGACCTTCCCGGATGTTTTTCGGCGGGCGATACACTCGACGAAGCGATGTCTGGCGCCGAGGAAGCAATAGCCCTCTGGATTGATGCAACGATCGATGCCGGAAATGCCATTCCCACGCCATCCAGTCTTGATGCTGTTCGCCTCAATCCCGAATTTGCGGGCTGGGTGTTTGCGATTGTCGCCATTGATCCGGCGCTGCTCGATGACACTGTCGAGCGGGTTAATATCACCCTGCCGCGCCGCGTTCTAAAACGCCTTGACGCACTGGCCGAGGCCGCCGGCTCAAGCCGTTCCGGTTATGTCGCGCAATTGACGCTTGAAGACCGGAAGGCGGCTTGAGCTTGGGATCGTCACATATTGGGAACCTGCCAAAATAGTCGCCAAACTGCGCAGCGTTAAGACGGATGACAATAAATTGCTGATGAAAATCAACATGGGCGTAGGGCATGGCGGGATGAGAAAGTCTGATTAGTTTATGATTTGTTCTTTGACTGCAAATGCAATGGTCTATATTTAGAATATATGCTTCATCCATCGAAACCACTGACAGAAATTTGGCGGTCATCAAACTACCCGTCTCTTTTCCGTCGAGGAAAAAGTTACGGTGACAGTGCACTAAACTATTTTGAGTTGCGGTATCCCCGCACCCACGCCCTTTTTTCCTTCTTTCCCTTTGAACCTTGCACGCTGTTAAGCGTGCGCTGAATCTGCATTTCATCTCGTTGCCGCACCGTGGTGAGATTTTCATAAAAGGGTAGAAGGAAAAAGGGTGAAAGGCGTTAAGTTGACGGTTGCAATAACGCCTTTACGTCTTACTTATATCATTCGCGCAATTGCCCGGTTGCCTTCCCAAACATCTCTGCGCCTCTGCGGAACTCTGCGGCCTTTGCGTGAAATAATTTTGTTCGCGCAGAGACGCAGAGGCGCAGAGGGGTGAGATTTGATAGTTTGCGCCAACATTTTCGCGCAAAGAAAATAAGACGCCGCCGCGCCCGGCCTCTTCTTTCCTTCTTTTCCTTCGTGTGAAATAAATGGCACGATGTAAAGGCACAAAGATGGGTCGAAGTGATGGGGCTGGTTTAAATTTCGGGCGTTGTCCCGTCACAGATACATCAGGTTTTGCGGATGGATGGATCCTGAAACGAGTTCAGGATGACGGCGGGTTTTGCAAGATGACGGGTTTGCAAGATGTCGGCGTTGTGTTCAGCATGACGGCGGGGTGTTCGGGCGGCGGCGCGGCGTTCGGCGGCGGGAGTTCTGTTCCGCTCAATCCTGACCTCGCATTAGCACTTGTAATGTAGGATTTGTTCTGGGACCACGGGGCTTGGCCGCTATTTCAGGGCTGGCTCTTTGACATTGTTGGTGGTTTAGGCAGGAGGGCATTTAGGCTCAGTTTCGATCATCTGCACACACTCGCCATTGCGAGCGAAGCGCGGCAATCCAGTGCAGGGTTGGAACGCTCTGGATTGCTTCGCTACGCTCGCAATGACGATTCAACATGATCGAATGTGGGGCTAATTGGATTGCAAGCCGTTCGAGCTCTCGAATGAACCAAAACCGTTCGTGCTGAGCCTGTCGAAGTACAGGTTGCTTGCCACGTCCTTCGCCCCGAAAATCGGCCAAAAAATATCCTACAA
>JAYUPJ010000042.1:0-9121 GCA_043760195.1 Sphingomonadales bacterium
GTTGGCTCGGGCGCAACAACGGAATCGAAAAGCCCGCCTCCGCCCAGTTGCCCAAGCAGACCACCGAGACCTTCAAGGCCGGAAGGCTGCGCCTGCGCCGTTTTCTTAAAGCCGCCCAAGATCGACGGAAGCAATGCCGCCGCGCCCATTTCGGCCATTTGCTCATTAACGCCAAGTTGCTTAGCAATAGCGCCGATCGCACCGGTTTGTTTTAAAATTGCTGCCAAATCCATAATATCACTCCCAATAAACGTTGTATCAACGGTGGCCGCTAACGGCCAATATGGCAAGTGTGAAGCGGCAGAAAATGAGAATTCGTGCAGTTTTTACAAATTTCCAAATGTTAACGCTGCAAAGTCGAAATATTGTGTCTATATAAAGTGTTCAGGTTCCGCAATCATCTGCGGCAACCGCAATATAGGAGGTTTCATGAGCATATTTGGAAAAATTAAGGACGCAATTTTTGGCAAAAAGGCCGTTGCAGCAGTTCCAACCGCAGCCGCGCCAGTTGCTGCCGCCCCGGCAGCAGCCCCTGTTTCGGTTGCAATCAGCGATGTAGACGTGATTGCGCATCTTGAAGCAATGGCCGCAGAAAACAGCCAACAACTCAACTGGCGCAGCTCAATCGTTGACTTGATGAAACTTGTCGGCATGGAAAGCTCGCTGCAAGAGCGCAAAGATCTGGCGATGGAACTGGGCTATACCGGCGATCTTGCTGGCAGCGCAGAAATGAACATCTGGTTGCATAAGGCAGTAATGCGCGAATTGGCTGCCAATGGCGGCGTTGTTCCTGCCGAGCTTCTCGACTGAATTAACGGATAGCGAAAATACAAAAAAAGCCCGGTCCGCAATGGCCGGGCTTTTTTGTGCCTACACAATCTGATGCCGCAAAGATTACTCTTTACCGCCGAACAGTCCTTTGGCCATTCCGGCCAGATCATTCAGCGGGTTGCCGTCGCCGTCCTTGTCGAGAAAGCTGGAGGCTTTGCCCAACCAGCTGTCGTCACCGCCCAGCATTTCTTTAATCTTGTCGACCGACACGCCATGTTCTGCGGCCAAATCCTGAACCGCTTGCATCTTATCGCCGTCTCCGGTCATTTTTTCCTGCAACGACGACATGAGCGCGCCTGCTTTATCGGCTGGCAAACCCAATTTTTCTGCAATGCCCTCGACATTGCCCATCAATCCATCCAAAATACCCATGTCATTTCTCCAAGTTATGATTTCGCTTCGGATACAGCCTATAGCAAATTTTTACGGCGCATTGAACAGCGGATCGAACGGTTTCAACGAAAATGAATGTAAATTCGATACGCTCAATCAAATGGCATGATATCCGGCGGAGCAAGACTGCGCCGCTAAGCTATGCCGCCTGCGGCGCCGCCTTGCGCACGGCATCATCTACATGATCCGCAAATTGGGCAAAGTTGTCAATGAACTGGCCGGTCAATTTGCGTGCGGTCGCGTCATAGGCATCCTTGTCTGCCCATGTTGATCGCGGGTCGAGGATGCTGCTGTCCACTCCGGCAACGGCGACCGGCACTTCAAACCCGAAATTGGCGTCGATGCGGTATTCCGCGCCATTCAAACTGCCGTCCAGTGCTGCGTTCAACAAGGCGCGGGTTGCTTTGATCGGCATCCGGCTGCCTTCGCCGTATTTGCCGCCGGTCCAGCCGGTGTTTACCAACCAGCATTGGACACCGCCCTTGGCAATGCGTTCTTTCAGCAGGTTGCCGTAAACGCTTGGGTGACGCGGCATAAACGGCGCGCCAAAACAGGTCGAGAATGTTGCCTCTGGCTCGGTAACGCCGATTTCCGTGCCCGCAACGCGGGCGGTATAGCCCGAAAGGAAATGATACATCGCCTGTTCCGGCGTCAGCCGCGCAATCGGGGGCAGAACGCCGTAAGCGTCCGCCGTCAGCATGATGACATTTTTGGGAACCGGACCCAGATTGTCGGCACTGGCATTGGGAATGAAGTCAATCGGATAAGATCCACGGCTGTTTTCCGCCAGGCTGGCATCATCAAAATCAAGCTCGCGCGTTTCCGGGTCCATTACAACATTTTCCAACACGGTTCCGAAACGCTTGGTTGTTGCAAAAATTTCGGGTTCTGCCTCCGGCGACAACCGGATCATTTTGGCATAGCAGCCGCCTTCAAAGTTGAACACGGCGCTATCAGACCACCCATGTTCATCATCGCCAATCAACGTGCGGCTTGCATCCGCAGACAATGTTGTCTTGCCCGTGCCCGACAGACCAAAGAAAATTGCGGTGTCGCCATTCGGGCCGATATTTGCCGAACAGTGCATCGGCATGACGCCCTTAACCGGCAGCAGATAATTCAAGATGCCAAAAACGGATTTCTTCATTTCACCGGCATAGGCTGTGCCGCCGATCAAGATCAGTTTCTCCGTAAAGTTCACTGCGACGATGGTTTCAGATCGGCAGCCGTGGCGTTCGGGGTCGGCGCGAAAGGTTGGCAAATCGATAATGGTATATTCGGGCAAAAAATCCGCAAGTTCGCTTGCTTCGGGGCGCACCAACAGCGTCCGGATGAAGAGATTGTGCCACGCGAGTTCGTTGATGACCCGCACATTTACGCGGTGATCGGCTTGGCTTCCGCCATAAAGATCGGCGACATACAGCGTCGATTTTTCGCCGAGAGCTTTCAGAAAATCGGCCTTAAGTGCCGCAAAATGTGCAGGCTCCATGCCGACATTGGTCTTGCCCCACCAAATGACGCTTTCGGTATTCGCGTCGCGCACGATATACTTATCTTTTGCGGAGCGGCCCGTGTGCGCGCCGGTTTTTACGACCAGAGGCCCATCCTTAGCCAACATCCCCTCGCCGTTTGCGAGTGCCGTTTCCACCAATTGCGCCGTGCCTAAGTTCCAGTGGACTTTTGCCGGTGTTTCGATTCCTTGCTTGGTCAACGCAAATTCAGGTGAAATCGACACATTCGTCTCCTCTATTGAAAACCCGCCGTCGGACAAAAACTTGGCAATACAGCAAATTTCTCTTGGCCCTAGTGTACACGAAACGGCAGGTCAAACCGTGGACCGGCACACACGCAGCAGACATCGTTGTCATATAGTTGCAAAATTACGCAACTGACTTGCGCCAAATGGAAGCATTGCGAAGCATTCGATTGAACCGATAAGAACTGCGTTCTATAGACGTCGGATGGAACCAAGCATTGCCCTTGTTGATGATGACCGCAACATACTGACATCCGTATCGATTGCGATGCGCGCGGAGGGGTATTCGACGAGGATATATGCCGACGCCGAAACTGCTTTGAAAGCGTTGCAAGAAAACCCGGCGGATCTAGGCATATTTGATATCAAAATGCCCCGAATGGATGGGCTCGAGCTGTTGCGCCGCCTGCGTGAAAAATCTTCCATGCCGGTCATTTTTCTAACGTCAAAGGACGAAGAATTGGACGAGGCACTTGGTCTGGCGATGGGGGCCGATGATTATATCTCCAAGCCATTTTCACAGCGGCTTCTGGTGGCGCGGGTAAAGGCCATTTTGCGGCGCGCCACCTTTGACAAGGCAAAAGAAGCAGGCACCGAAAGCGCCGAACCTGAACCAATGGTTCGCGGAAATCTGCAAATGGATCCGGCACGGCACAATGTGCTTTGGTATGGGAAGCCGCTGACGTTAACCGTCACGGAATTTATGATACTTGAGGCACTGGCAACCCGGCCCGGCGTGGTCCGCACCCGCGATCAGTTGATGGATGCCGCATATCAGGATGACGTCTATGTTGACGACCGCACAATCGACAGCCATATCAAACGACTGCGCCGCAAGTTCCGGGAAATAGACGCGGAATTCTCCGCGATCGACACACTTTATGGTGCAGGTTATCGTTTCGCAGAAAACTGAGCCGGATGCATTAGCATTGTCGTGGAGCCGCCGATGGTCGCTCACTGCCCGGATATTGGCGGTGAACATCTTTGTCTTGGCGCTATTCGGCGGCGGATTGTTCTTTCTCGATAGTTATCGCGGCCGGCTGATCGACGAGCGACAGCACGATATGACGCGCGATGTTGAACTGTTGAGCTTAAGTTTGGAAATCATGCCGCCGCAAAACCAAGCCGCTTATTTGGTGAATTTCGGGCGGCTCAACCGGTCCCGAATTAGAGTTTACGATGCCAGCGGCAACAAGATAATCGACAGCTTCGCATTGGCACCGCCGACATACTCCATGCGCGACCCGCAAACCGAACCTTGGCAGAAAAAAGTTGCCCGGACGCTCGATTATGGCTTCGATTTTCTGGTGGGCGCAAAGTCATTGAAAGTGTTTGCCGAACCCAAAAATGATGTCGCCGATTCTTGGCCGGAAATCACCCAGACAAAAGTGGGCCAAGTGACATCAATGACCAGGCTTGCTCCGGACCTTACCCATTTCATCAGTTCAGCGACCCGGTCCCGGCAACAATTGTCGATTTTATCGACTTCAAGCGCCCGCGACATTCGCGCCAACGTGCGCGATGAACGTTTCCGTGTCGGAATGTTCTTTCTGTTTGTGTTGGGCATTGGCCTGATGATGTCATTGTTCCTTGCCCGCACAATCGTCCGCCCGCTGCAACATTTGGCCAACGCAGCCATCAAGGTTAGACTGGGCAGAGCGCAGGAAGTGACCGTCCCTCGCCTGCCGTCACGGCGCGATGAAATCGGCATGTTGGCCCGCGCCCTTTCTGACATGAGCACAGCATTGCGCCAACGGATCGACGCAACCGAAGCATTTGCCGCCGATGTTGCCCATGAAATAAAAAACCCGCTGGCGTCATTGCGCTCGGCGCTTGACGGCATGGATAGTGTTCAGGATCCCGCGTTGCGCGGTGAATTGATGGATGTCGCAAAAGCAGACGTGCTGCGCATGGACCGCCTGATCAGCGATATTTCAGAAGCCAGCCGCGTAGACTCGCAACTGGCCAAAGCAAAATTCGAGTTGATTGACATGGGCGACATGGTTGAACAGTTGCTGCAAGCGCGCGAACATCGCGGCAGAGACGGTAACGTAAAAATTGCATTTGCCCGGCCGCGCAAAGGTGTCGCGGTTGTGTTGGGCGAGGATGTGCGGCTCGAACGGGTGCTGAACAACCTGATTGATAATGCCGTTTCGTTTTCTCCTCCCTTTGGCATTGTAGAAATTTCTGCGACGCGAACCGATAAAGAGATAATCATTCGAGTGACCGATCAGGGCCCCGGCGTGCCGGTTCAAGAGCGTCAGGATATCTTTCGCCGTTTCCATACCGAGCGCCCATCTGGCGAGAGTTTTGGCAAGCACAGCGGACTTGGCCTAGCCATCGCCCGCACAATCATCGAAGGCCATGAAGGCACAATTGAAGTGCTTGACCGTGAAGATGGCGAACAAGGCGCATGCTTTGAAATTGCCATCCCGTCGCCCGAATCAAAGCTGGACTAGGGGCAAGACCTTATGTCCCATTCGGCCAAAAACATCTATGCAACGGCCGTCAGTATTGGCGGGCATGGTGTGATAATCTGCGGTCCGTCGGGGCGCGGAAAATCTGATCTAGCCCTCCGATTGATTGACCGCGGCGCCGTTCTGATCAGCGACGACCGCGTCGTAATCGAGGCACGTGATGGCCATCCCGTTTTGCAGCCCGCGGCCAACATCAACGGTTTGATCGAGGTGCGCGGAATCGGCATATTCGAAATGGATTATGTCCATGATGTCCCGCTTAAATTACAGGTAAATTTGGCTGATAACGCCAAGAGATTTGCCGAGAGCATCGCGGTTGCAGATGTCGCGGGATATCCGGTGCACAATGTTACACTGTGCGCATTTGAAGCCAGCGCAGCGCTCAAAGTTGAGCTCGCATTGAAGTCCGTTGTTGACCCGATTGCAACGCCGGTGGCAAAGCCGTTCGCAGAATCGGACCGCTAAAATGACGCAAGAAAACGCAGACAAAAAGAACAAGACTATACTGCTTGTTACCGGCTTGTCAGGAGCCGGAAAAACAACAGTCCTGCAAACCCTCGAAGACTTGGGATGGGAAGCGGTCGACAATTTCCCGATCCGTTTGGCCGGACCGCTTTTGGCGCTGCCATCGCCGGAGGGACGGGATAGAGACGAAATTCCGCTCGCATTGGGATTTGATAGCCGGACCCGGGGATTTAAGCCGGAGGAATTGATTCAACAAATCAAGCAGCTGGACCGCCGCAATGATGTCAACATTATGACGCTATTTCTGGATTGCGCCGGTACCGAAATTGAACGCCGCTACGCCGAAACCCGAAGGCGTCATCCACTTGCACAAGATCGCCCGGCGATTGATGGGATTTCCCAAGAACGAATGTTGATGGAACCGCTGCGCCGCTGGTCGAACACGGTGATCGACACAACCAAGTTGTCCGCCAGCGATCTTCAAGCGGAAATACGCGAGAAATTCCGCACTGATCGTACCGCAGGAATGAATGTTGCGATCAACAGCTTTGGCTTTTCTCGCGGCATACCGCACAACGCCGATCTGGTTTTTGACATGCGCTTTTTGCGCAATCCGCACTGGGATCCAGAACTGCGGCCGCTGACGGGGCTGGATTCGTCTGTTGCCGCCTTTGTCGACCAAGATCCGGCCTATGAGGCGGCACTCGCAAAGATTCGTGATTTGCTACTTTTCCTTTTGCCGCTCTACGATAGCCAAGGCAAAGCCTATGTGAATGTCGCGTTTGGTTGCACCGGGGGACGTCATCGTTCGGTGCATGTCGCCGAAATGTTTGGCAAATGGTTGCGCGACGCCGGTTTTTCGCCCACGGTAACGCACCGAAATTTGACATCTCGCTCAATCGACGCCTTAGAAGGTCCGATTGATGGTCCAAATTGAACAACGCAGCAAAAGTCATGATAAAAAAATGAAACAGGGTTGGGCAAAAGAATGATTGGACTGGTTTTAGTCACCCACGGTAATCTTGCCAAAGAATTTGTCGTTGCCATGGAGCATGTTGTTGGCCCGCAGAAACAAGTTGCGACGGTTTGCATTGGCCCAAATGACGATATGGAAGAACGCAGGCGCGAAATTGCTGTTGCGATTAAATCTGTGAATGGCGGGCATGGCACAATCATTTTGACAGATTTGTTTGGCGGCACACCATCGAACTTGGCCATCTCGTTGCTGGAGCCGGGGCAAATCGAAGTGATCGCTGGAATTAACCTGCCGATGCTCATTCGGCTCGACAGTGCGCGCAAGACAATGGGCGTTCGCGAGTCTGTTGTGGCGGCAAGGGACGCTGGCCGGAAATATATTAGCATCGCGTCCGAATTTCTGGAGGCGTCGAAATGACCCGCATCAGCCAAAATGTCACCATCGTAAATGATCGCGGCCTGCATGCCCGTGCGAGCGCCAAATTCGTAACGCTCGTCTGCCGATTGCCCGAAGATTTGGTTGTCGAGGTCGAAAAGGACGGACAAAGCGTCACTGGCACTTCGATCATGGGGTTGATGATGCTTGGTGCGGCCAAAGGCTGCGAAATCACCGTCCATGTTGCAGGCAATGGTGCGGAAAAAGCACTGGAAAAGCTCGTTGGATTGGTTGTTGACGGCTTCGGCGAAGACTGATCGGATCACAGGGCGATGCGCCGCGAAATAACCGGATTTTCCAATCCTCTGCTGAAAGAAGTCCGCAGCCTGCGGGACAAAAAGCATCGCAAGCGTGCGGGGCAGTTTCTTGCCGAAGGCTTGCGTATCATGACAGAGGCGCGCGAAGCCGGATTTCTGCCGGAGATGCTGTTCCGGATTGCTGGCCGCGATGTGCATCCATTGGAAGAAGTGTTGGAGGCCGAGGTGTTGTCGGCTGGCGGTGACGTGATCGAAACCAGCGCCGACATCATGGCAAAACTTTCCGGCAAGGAAAATAGCCAAGCCATCGTTGGCGTATATCGGGAGCGCGCCACTGCGCTATCCGACATAGACCGAAACACCGCGCCGTTATGGTTGGTGGCGCAGGCGATGCGCGACCCCGGCAATCTGGGCACAATGCTGCGCACCGGCGATGCGGTGGGTGCCGGCGGCTTGATCTTAGTCGACGATTGCACCGACCCGTTCAGCGTCGAGGCCGTGCGCGCCAGCATGGGCGCGATATTCACGCAAAAGATCGTGATATGCCGGTGGGACGAGTTTATCTTATGGCTGCGTGCAGGAAATGGCCAATTGGTCGGAACCAGCTTGCAAACCGACACCGATTTCCGCGCCTGCCAGTACACCGCCCCCTGCTTCATCCTGACCGGCAACGAAGCGCAAGGATTGCCCGAAGCGTATGAAGCGGAATGCGACGCGCTGGTCAAAATGCCGATGTACGGTAAAGCGGATAGTCTGAACGCGGCGGTTGCCACTGCGGTCATGGCCTATGAGGTTGTTCATCAGTTGCAGCCATGATATCAACTGACAATGCGATGTCTGTTTGCCTTTGCGATGTTCGCCGTTTTAGGTTGCACACCAATTGCGACCACGGACAAAAATGCGCGCGCACCCGCTGTTGACAGCGCGGCACCCAAATCGGGCGCAGTAGTCGTTCCGTTAAAAACCCTCGAAGGCAGTGCTTGGCGCATTGAATCGATCAACGGCATCGCGGCGAAAAGTTTCAATTCACGCGAGCCGGTAACTTTGGAATTTGCCATTGGCAACGCGGGCGGATCAAGTGGCTGCAACAGCTATGGCGGACTCTATGCGCAAATTGACGACAAGCTATTTTTTGGCCGCATAACCAGCACGGAAATGGGCTGCCCCGGAACAACGGAAGCCACGCTTTACCGCCTTCTTTCCGGACCCGTTGATACAAGCTTCACTTCAGACGGCAGGCTGCATTTGGCGAACGGCAGTGACAAAGCCATATTGGCCCGCAGCGAAAGTTGCATAAGTTGTGGCCGGTCCGGTGCGCCCGTTGCCGCACCAAACGGGAAGGATTGGCAAGTTGTCGCTATCAATGGCGCAGTGCCCGCAGGCCTAAATGTCTTCAAAAATTCAGGAAATTATGTTGTCCATTTCGCAGATGACGGCTTTCAATTCAGCGCTGGATGTAACTTAACCCGCGGCACCCATCGGCGCGAAGGCAATCGGCTGTTCACAAGTATTGGCCCCAGCACGATAATGG
>JAYUPJ010000043.1:0-26567 GCA_043760195.1 Sphingomonadales bacterium
ATGGCAAGCTTAAAGGCCCTCAAAATACGGATCAACTCGGTCAAATCGACCCAGAAGATCACTAAGGCGATGAAGATGGTGGCCGCCGCCAAGCTGAAACGTGCGCAAAACGCCGCTGAAGCATCGCGTCCCTATGCCGAGCGTCTGGAAGCCGTCGTCGCCAGCGTTGCATCGAAAGTTTCCATCGGCCCCGAAAGCCCGAAATTGCTGGCAGGCAGCGGCAAGGACCAAGTGCATTTGCTGGTCGTGTGCACATCGGACAAGGGACTTGCAGGCGCGTTCAATACCAACATCGTGCGCCTTGCCCGCAAAAAAGCCGAGGAACTTCGCACCGCTGGTAAGACCGTCAAATTCTATACCATTGGCCGCAAGGGCAATGACCAATTGTCGCGCACCTATCGCGGCGACATCATCAACAAAATCGAACCCGGCGATTTGGGCAAGCTCAGCTTTGCCGATGTCCAAGGTTACGGCGCAGACCTGACCGCCCGGTTTGAGGACGGCGAATTTGACGTGGCGCATTTGCTGTTCAGCAAATTCGTCTCGGTGCTGACGCAGGAACCCATCGCGGTCCAGTTGATGCCCGTTGCCGTCGCCGCCAAAGAAGGCAGCGTGCCCAGTGTCGGCGCATCAGTTGAATACGAACCCGATGAGGAAGAAATCCTCGCCGATCTATTACCGCGCAACGTGTCGGTCCAATTACTACGCGCCAACCGCGAAAATGCGGCGTCGGAGCAAGGCAGCAAAATGACCGCGATGGACAACGCAACGCGCAACGCGGGCGACATGATCAACAAGTTGACCATCCAATATAACCGCACGCGTCAAGCCGCGATTACCACCGAACTCGTAGAAATCATCTCCGGCGCTGAAGCGCTTTAAGATATTCACCAGATAGTTACCCAGGCAAGGAAGACAGAAAATGGCAACCGCCCCAAAGAAACCAGCCGCACCAAAGGCAGCCGCAGCAAAAGCGCCCGCCGCCGCCAAGAAAGCTCCGGCAGCAACGAAAGCAACCTTCGCCGCAACCGGCCGCGTGGTGCAAGTCATCGGCGCCGTCGTTGACGTGCAGTTCGAAGGACAGCTTCCTGCCATCCTCTCCGCATTGGAAACCACCAACAACGGCAACCGCCTTGTTCTGGAAGTCGCGCAGCATTTGGGCGAGAACACCGTGCGCACCATCGCCATGGACGCAACCGACGGACTGACCCGCGGACAGCCTGTCGCCGATACTGGCGGTCAAATCCGCGTGCCTGTTGGCCCTATGACATTGGGCCGCATCCTGAACGTGATCGGCGAGCCTATCGATGAACAGGGCCCGGTAAACGCGGCCACGACTGCACCGATCCACGCCGAAGCGCCTTTGTTCGTTGACCAATCAACAGAAACCGAAATTCTGGTCACCGGCATCAAGGTTGTCGATCTGCTCGCGCCTTATGCAAAGGGCGGCAAAATCGGCCTGTTCGGCGGCGCAGGCGTTGGCAAGACCGTGCTTATTCAAGAATTGATCAACAACATTGCCAAGGGCCATGGCGGCACGTCGGTGTTTGCGGGCGTGGGTGAACGCACCCGCGAAGGTAACGATCTGTACCATGAATTTTTGGACGCTGGCGTTATCGCCAAGGACAAAGACGGCAAGCCTACGCCTGAAGGTTCCAAGGTTGCGCTGGTCTTCGGCCAGATGAACGAGCCTCCCGGTGCGCGTGCCCGCGTTGCTTTGTCGGGCCTGACTATCGCTGAATATTTCCGCGATGTTGAGGGTCAAGACGTTCTGTTCTTCGTCGACAATATCTTCCGTTTCACGCAGGCCGGTTCCGAAGTGTCCGCTTTGCTGGGCCGTATTCCATCGGCGGTGGGTTATCAGCCAACACTGGCGACCGATATGGGTCAGTTGCAAGAACGCATTACATCGACCAACAAGGGTTCGATTACATCGGTGCAAGCCATCTACGTTCCCGCAGATGATTTGACCGATCCTGCCCCTGCTGCGTCGTTTGCTCACTTGGATGCGACCACCGTTTTGAACCGGGCGATTTCCGAACTTGGCATTTATCCTGCGGTTGATCCGCTCGATTCCACCAGCCGCGTTTTGACGCCGGATGTTGTTGGCCAAGTGCATTATGACACCGCCCGCCGCGTTCAAGAAACGTTGCAAAAATACAAATCGCTGCAAGACATCATTGCCATTTTGGGCATGGATGAATTGTCCGAAGAAGATAAGTTGACCGTTAGCCGCGCACGCAAAATTCAACGCTTCTTGTCACAGCCCTTCCACGTTGCCGAGGTTTTCACCGGTATTTCCGGCAAGTTCGTACAAATCGAAGACACCGTGGCATCGTTCAAAGCGGTTGTTGAGGGCGAGTATGATCATCTGCCCGAAGGCGCATTCTACATGGTTGGCGGCATCGAAGAAGCCGTTGCCAAAGCCGCAAAGATGGCCGCAGAAGCGGCTTAAGCTACTTAAGCCCCTCCTCCTTTAGGGGAGGGGTTGGGGTGGGGGCTGTCAGCATAAAGCTACGCCTCAATTCCCCACCCCGCTGCGACTAGGGCTGGCTGCGCCATCCCAAGTCTCACTGCCCCTCCCCTAAAGTGGAGGGGAGAAAGATTGGATGATATGGCATTGAAATTCGAACTCGTAACCCCCGAACGCCTGGTCCGCAGCGAAGACGTGCACATGGTTGTCGTCCCCGGCAGCGAAGGTGATTTCGGCGTGTTGGAGGGCCACAGCCCGATGATGAGCACAATCCGCGACAATGCCGAACTGGAAATTTACACCAGTGCGGGCGCGGCACCGGAACGCCTTTCGATCACCGGCGGCTTTGCCGAAGTAAGCGACAAAGGCCTGACCATATTGGCCGAAAGCGCCTAAATCTGAGGCCGCGAATCCCTAAGCTTGCGCCGCGTGATGGGCTTCAATTGGACGGAACACCACGGCGGTAATCGCAATCGCTGCTGCGGTAAGTCCCATTCCCGCGACCAAATCGACAAAATAATGCCAGCGCGTGGCCATCGCTTCAAACAATATGAATCCAAACAGCGGCAGGTAACACCAACCGAGCCAACGTTCATGTTTCCAGGCGTAATAGACGAACACCGCCGATGATGCGACGTGCAGCGATGGCATGGCGGCAACCGCGGCCAACAGATATTGGCTGCCCTCACTAGCAATCCAGGGCCGGCCGCCGGCAAGTAACGCCTGATAGCTGGCGTACATATGTTCCTGACGCGCGGTTTCCAGCGCGTTGACCCCGCCCTCATAGATGAACGGTCCAATCGCGGGCATTATCAAATAACTTAGCGCGCCAAGCACATGCACCAACATTGCGGTAAAGATGACTTTGCGGAAAACGATGAACCGCCGCATGGAGTGCACAAAAATGCTGCACCCGAACATCGCCAGAAACGCGAACAGATAGAGGTGATTTTCAGCAGGCAACAGTGCGCCGACGAAATCATGAACCCGGTATGATACGTCAATCAAAGGCCGCACCGCTTGATCCCCGCGCCAGAAAAGCGCATCCCAGCGCCACGGATTGACGATGTTCATCCACATCTTCACGTTAAAATGCGCGATCAATATACTGCCATAAGCTATTGTAGCGACGAGATAATAGGTCAGCCGCATCTTGCGCTTGGTCAGGATCATGAACAAGCCGAGCGCAAAGATCAGCGATATCGGCACCGAGTAACTCATGCCGGTAAATTGTAGCGCATTGCTTGCGGGGAAAACCATTTGCAGGCCGAATCTATGCCCCAGCAGCACAGCGATTATTCCGAATCCCAACGCCAACATTATCTCTGGCAACGGCGCCATAAACAACAATGTTATGCGCGAACGGTGGGCAAACGCCTTCGCTCTTGCCGCCTTATTGAGCGGTACCAAATCTATTGCAGAGGACATTTCCCCAGCGACCTGATTCATCTACATTTCCTAATTGCTACCATGCTGCGACATTTTCGTTACAATCGCTCTTTGTGGCAGAAAAAAGGCACTTTGCCAAAGGGAAATCTGCGGCAGGCTGCTCAAATCGGCGCGTTTTACTTTTTTATGCCATCCATCATGGCCGCGTTTGATCGCCATAAAAAGATACCGGCCAATATTATGATCACCGACCCAATGACCGACGGCATATCGGGAAGGTCGCCGAAAAATATAACACCCAAAGCGATTGCGATCAAAATCTGGATGAAGACTGCGGGCGCAATTTGCGCGGCAGATGTGCGCGTGGTGCCCTGATACACCAAAGCGTGGCTGATGCTGGCGGTCACTGCGACCAAAGCGCACCGGGCGACTATCGACCAATCTGGCATGCTTACATACAAGGAAGCGATACCGCTGACATGGCCAACGGCCGCCGCCAGCAACAGCAAAGGCGCGCATATTGCCGCGATTAAGAACTGCATTAGCAGCGCAGATCCGCTGCCGACAACCGCGCGGTTGCCAATCATGACCAGCGCCATGGTAAACGCAGCGGCCAAAGGCAAAAACGCGGCCCAGCCCAATATCGCCAAATTCGGCCGCAAGATCAGCACCACGCCGCCAAATGCCACGGCGCTGGCCAGCCAAGTGACCTTGGAAGTACGCTCGCCCAAAAAAATTGCGGAAATTATTGCGGTCATCATCGGGCAAGTAAACTGTATCGCTACCGCTTCTGCCAATGGCATCAAGTAAATCGCCGAAAAGAAGCACACAGACGACACGGCCAATCCAACACCGCGCTGCAGCTGAAACTTTGGCAGCGGAAATTTGAAACCCGCACTGCCTTCCCGCATCCACAATATCACGGCCAGCCCGATTGCGCCGATACAAAAGCGCAATGCGGCAACCGCCGTGCCGGGCCATTCGCCAGCCATGGATTTGATGACCGCATCCCCGATTGAAAGTAGACCAAAGCCGGATAGTGCAAAGAGAAAGCCATTGCGGCCATAATGTTGCATCTGAATCGAAAATTCCTAGACGGATAGTTTGCGGGGTGTGCCGCGCGCGAATGCAAATAGCATCCTAAAAATTTAGAGTTAACCCGGTTATTACCTTTTTGTTCACCATTTTCAGTTAGGCCAGCTTCATCAATATTGAGAAGCGGAGCTACTGATTGTGAGCGCATTTGGCAAGAAACCAGGACTAACGGGATCAAAGCCCAATTTTGGCGTGGCGCGTTCGATGACTGGTGGCGACAGATCGCCCGCTTCCGGTCAATCCGGTCCCGCTGGCGGTGAGCAATTTCCGCCGATTAGTGATGCTGACTTGCCCGGCGCTATGGCGCAATCGCCCAAGCAACAGGATGCGATGTCAAGGCTGACCGACCGGGCCACCGGCATCAACGCTGCACAACCGCAAGCAGAAGGCTTTGAGGCATCTGTTCACAAAATCAAAGAACAAGTGCTGCCCCGTTTGCTGGAGCGTGTTGATCCAGAGGCCGCATCGACGCTGAACAAGGAAGAGCTGACCGAAGAATTTCGGCCGATCATCCTCGAGGTTCTGGCCGAGCTGAAGTTGACATTGAACCGCCGTGAACAGTTTGTTCTGGAAAAGGTTCTGGTCGACGAACTGCTTGGTTTTGGACCGCTCGAAGAATTGCTGAGCGATCCGGACATTTCCGATATCATGGTCAACGGGCCATTGCAGACGTATATTGAAAAAGGCGGCAAGCTGCAAATCGCCCCTATCCAGTTCCGCGACGAAGAACATTTGTTCCAAATTGCCCAGCGCATTGTGAACCAGGTCGGCCGGCGCGTCGATCAAACCACGCCGCTGGCCGATGCCCGCTTAAAAGACGGCAGCCGCGTGAACGTCATCGTTCCGCCGCTCAGCTTGCGCGGCACGGCAATATCGATTCGTAAGTTTTCCGAAAAACCGATCACCCTCGACATGCTCAAAAACTGGGGCGCGATGAGTGAGAAAATGTGCACGGCGTTGAAAATTGCCGGTGCCTGCCGAATGAATATTGTTATTTCTGGAGGTACAGGTTCGGGTAAGACGACGATGCTCAACGCGCTTTCCAAGATGATTGATCCGGGCGAGCGCGTTCTGACGATCGAAGATGCTGCCGAACTTCGTTTGCAACAGCCGCATTGGTTACCGCTGGAAACACGCCCGCCAAACTTGGAAGGTGACGGCGCGATTACCATTGGCGATTTGGTCAAGAACGCCCTGCGTATGCGGCCGGATCGCATCATATTGGGCGAAATTCGTGGCGCAGAATGTTTCGACCTTCTCGCCGCGATGAACACGGGCCACGATGGATCAATGTGCACACTTCACGCCAACAACCCACGCGAATGCTTGGGCCGGATGGAAAACATGATCCTAATGGGTGACATCAAGATCCCCAAAGAAGCCATTTCCCGCCAAATTGCAGAATCGGTTGATTTGATTGTACAGATCAAACGTCTGCGCGATGGTTCACGCCGGGTCACCCACATAACCGAAGTAATCGGTATGGAAGGCGACGTGATCGTGACGCAGGAACTGTTCAAATTCGAATATCGCAGTGAGGATGCCGAGGGCAAAATCACCGGTGAATTTGTTCCCGGCGGCGTGCGTCCCTATACATTGGAGAAAGCCCGGCAATTCGGGTTCGACCAACCGTTCCTAGAGGCCTGCCTCTGACTTTATAGCGAATGCGATGGCCAGCACGGTAAGCAATACGCTCATTACCGTGATCCCTGTCCAAGGCATAAAGCCGACATCTTCGATCCGCGTCCGCTTGTTCCGGCGGCGTTCGGCCTGTGCGCTGAATACAACAACCGCCGCGCAGCAAAACGCGGCTGCTATCCAAAAATGATCGTCCCATATTTCGGTTAACCAGTTCATCCTGTCGCCCTCTGGTTGGCGACAATGAATTGGTCAAGCCAAAGCTTTTGTTTTACCGCTGCGATATGATCGATCCGGCAACAATTTCCCATTCACAAAATGATTACGCCCGGCAAGCGCCGATTGACCGGATCGCGCTGGGAATAGGCTTGCGGTTGGGCGCGATGGTGATGATCAGCATCATGTTTGTGTTCGTAAAGCTGGCCAGCCAAAATGGTGTGCACGTCGCCGAAAGCCTGTTTTGGCGGCAGCTGGCTGGATTGCCGGCTGTGGCCATCTGGCTTTGGTGGAACAATGATCTGGCGTCGATCAAGTCGACGCAGCCGGGCGCACATGCATTGCGAATGACGCTCGGGCTATCGGGCATGCTGCTGAATTTTATAGGCATAACGATGCTGCCATTGGCCCATGCCACCACGATTGGATTTGCCGCACCGATTTTCGCCACTTTGCTCGCTGCGACTTTACTGCGTGAGCCGACGGGTTTGTACCGGTGGGGCGCGATCATCATTGGCTTTGTTGGCGTACTTATCGCCACAAGACCAAGCGGCGAGGTCATGCCGATGGGCAGCCTGATTGCGCTGGGCGGCGCAATCATGACGGCGGCGGTTACAATCCAGCTGCGCAAAATGTCGCGCACCGAAACCACCGGGGCAATCGTATTTTGGTTTAGCCTAAGCTCGCTGATCCCATTAAGCGCCGCGATGATGGTTTTCGGCGGCAACCACAATGCGGCGGCGTGGTTCTATATCGCCGGATTGAGCATCGCAGGTGCCGCCGCGCAAATACTGCTGACCAGCGCCCTGCGCCATGCCCCCGTCGGCGTCGTTCTGACGATGGATTATAGCGCCCTGATTTGGGCGGCGTTGCTGGGATTTTTCGTCTTTGGCGACATTCCCGATAGTTCGGTTTGGATTGCCGCGCCGATCATTATTAGCGCAGGGTTGCTGATCATTTGGCGTGAGCGGCATCTGGCAAGCCGGTCACTTAAAACCGCGTAACATCTGCCGGGATATCGCGGCGGTTTGCATGCACCGGAATTTGCCTGCGCACGATATCAATCTGCGACAGATCAATATCGGCATAACCGATCGCTTCACCCTTGCCCATGTCGAGCAATATATTGCCCCATGGGTCAACCACCAAAGAATGCCCAAAGGTTTCACGGCCGTCTTCGTGCACACCCGATTGCGCAGCGGCGATCACGAACACGGCATTTTCTATCGCCCGCGCGCGCAGCAATATGTGCCAATGCGCCTCTCCCGTTGGCACAGTAAACGCCGCAGGTATGGCAAACACCGCCGAACCCGACCGGCCGAGCAATGCGTAAAGTTCCGCAAATCGAAGGTCATAACAAATGCTCAATCCCATCGGACCAAGCGGAGTTTCCGCCAGCACAGCTTCTGAACCCGCGACATAAGACGATGATTCTCGCCATGATTCGCCCGTCGCCAAATCAACATCGAACAGATGTATCTTGTCATAACGCGCGCGAATATGCCCCGATGGATCGATCAAGATAGACCGGTTCGCATACTTGCCTGAGCCATTTTCATGCAGCACTGGCACCGATCCCAGATGTACCCAAATACCCGCATCCCGCGCCGCCTTCATTGCCGCCGCAACACATATATTCTGTGCCTCGGATACAATTTGCGCCGATGCCCGCGCCCGGTTGCGATCCAAAAGGCCGGACATTTCCGGGGCAAAATAGAATTGCGCGCCGTTCCCGGCCGATTCACGAATAGCATTTGCAACCGTTTCCGCGTTGCGGGCAAAATCAATGCCGCTGCACATCTGATGTACTGCAATTTTCATGTTCGGTTCTCTCTCATCGCTGCACCGCCGATATGTGGTAAATGCGCTCTTGTCTCCATGCGATTCGTTGGCTATACCACTTGCATAAGACAGGGGGTCGTAGATTCACTTGTGGTTTAGGTCGCACCTAACTGACGATAATGAGTTTTTTTTAGCATGACGCTTGAATCATTAACACTTTTTGTGTAAGGTGCCTGCGAGCTAGATACTCAATACAAAGAATAAGGAGCAAATAGATGCGTATCGGTAAGAATATTTTTGCAGGATTGGCCTCAGCTTCGCTGCTGATTTCGCCAGTTGTTGCTCAGGCAGCTCCCACTGCAAAAGCTCAATCAACTGCGAACGTAAAGCGCGTAGTCGCTGTTCGTAAGGACGAAAACAAATTGGCTAGCGTGGCTGTGATCGTTGCTCTTTTGGCTGCTGCAGCGATAGTCGCCGGAATTGTGGTTGCTGCTGACAGCAAAGACAACACACCAACTAGCCCTTGATTGTTGAGGCAATGATTTTCAAAAAGGGCGGCCAAATGGTCGCCTTTTTTTTGGCATGAGCGGGATTTGGCGGCTGGATTTGGTTCCGGGATTACGCTTTGCCGAAATTTGGCTTTGCGCCGTTTCGTCAGTTTCAAATTTTTTGAGGATTAACGGATGTCATTTGAAAAACCTTTCCGCGTATTGGTTTCGGGCGGCGCAGGATACATCGGTAGCCACGCCATATTGGCGTTGCAAGACGCTGGCTGGGAACCCGTTGTCATTGACAATTTGGTCACCGGATTTCGTTGGGCTGTGCCCGGTGACGTTTCGTTTTTTGAAGGCGATATCGAAGACGGAGAGCTGGTCGCAGAAATCATAAAGGACCAGAATATTGGTGCAATCATGCACTTCGCCGGATCGGTGGTTGTCCCGGATTCCGTCGAAAATCCGCTGAAATATTATCACAACAACACGGTAAAAAGCCGCGCGCTGCTGGATTCTGCGGTTGCCGGCGGCGTGCGCCACTTCATCTTTTCCTCCACTGCCGCAACCTATGGCATACCCGATGAAAGCCCGGTCCGCGAAGATATGCCGACCGTGCCGATTAACCCCTATGGCACGTCAAAATTGATGACCGAATATATGCTGCGCGATGTCGCTGCCGCGCATGACTTGAATTACTGCGCGCTGCGTTATTTCAACGTCGCGGGTGCCGATCCGCAAGGACGGACAGGGCAATCGACCGCAGGCGCAACCCATTTGATCAAGGTCGCGGTCGAGGCGGCTTTGGGTAAGCGCGGCAGTGTTGCCGTCTTTGGCACCGATTTCGATACCGAAGATGGCACCGGAGTGCGTGACTATATCCATGTCAGCGATCTGGCAGCGGCGCATGTTTCTGCGTTGGAGGCACTGATTGCCGACCCGGAGAAATGCCACACGCTCAACTGCGGCTATGGCAAAGGCTATTCCGTTCTGGACGTTCTGAATGCCGTTGACCGGGCAACGAATCAAAAGATGGTCCGCAAGATGGATGGTCGACGCGCCGGTGATCCGGACGCATTAATCTCCGACAATCGTGCAATATTGGGGCGATTTAACTGGCGGCCCAAATATGATGATCTGGATGTTATCGTCGCGCATGCGCTGGCGTGGGAACGGCAATTGGGTGACCGCGGGTAATCTGTCCCCTTGCGCTTTTATCGCGGTAATCCCATATCCTGCCTATGAATAATAACGATCAACACGCCGCTGCTGTCTGGCACGGCACCACCATCATGTCCGTCCGTAAAAATGGCAAAGTCGTCGTCGCTGGCGATGGCCAGGTTTCGATGGGCCAAACCGTGATGAAACCCAATGCCAAGAAGGTGCGTCAGCTGCATGATGGTTCGGTCATCGGCGGATTTGCCGGGGCCACCGCCGACGCATTCACACTTTTTGACCGGTTGGAAAAGAAGCTGGAGCAACATCGCGGACAGCTTATGCGGGCTGCGGTTGACTTGGCCAAGGATTGGCGCACCGACAAATATCTCCGCAATTTGGAGGCGATGATGATTGTCGCGGACAAAGAAGTTACATTGATTTTGACGGGCAATGGTGATGTTCTTGAACCGCTCGACGGCATCGCTGCCATCGGGTCGGGCGGCAATTATGCGCTGTCTGCGGCGCGCGCGCTGATGGAATATGAACAAGATCCAGAGATACTATCGCGCAAGGCGATGGCCGTTGCTGCTGATATATGCGTCTATACAAACAACCACCTGACGTTAGAAACGCTGGATAGTATCACGTAATCCGCGTGCATTAGCGCATGTAACAATTTCAAAACCCAGCGCATATTCGGCAAATGGCAAAGCCCATTTCGGCGCAGATGCGCGAACGGAAATTTATATTATGAACCAGAACCTTACACCAAAAGCAATCGTCGCCGCGCTGGATGAACATATCGTTGGCCAATCCGAAGCCAAACGCGCCGTGGCCGTCGCCATGCGAAATCGCTGGCGCCGGCAACGGTTACCGGCGGAATTGCGCGACGAAGTTACGCCCAAAAACATATTGATGATCGGCCCCACGGGGTGCGGCAAGACCGAGATCAGCCGCCGATTGGCAAAGCTCGCCGACGCGCCGTTTATCAAGATTGAGGCGACAAAGTTTACCGAGGTTGGCTATGTTGGCCGCGATGTCGAACAGATCGCGCGCGATCTGGCCGAAGAAGCAGTGCGGCTTGAAAAAGACCGCAGACGCGAATTGGTGCGCGAATCCGCCGAAGCTGCCGCAATGGAACGCCTGTTGAAACCACTTGCCGGAGAAACCGCCAGCGAGGCGACACGCCAAGCGTTCCGGCAACGCATCGTTGACCGGCATATGGAAGATGTCGAGATCGAAATCGAAGTCGCCGATACACCGGCCACGCAAATGGAAATTCCCGGAATGGGGGGCGGCGTCGGCATGATCAACCTGTCTGACATGATGGGCAAAGCATTCGGACAAAACGCGCTGAAACGCCGCAAAATGAAAGTGCCCGACGCATGGGCGAAGCTGGTTGAAGAAGAGTCGGAAAAGCGCCTAGATCAAGATGATGTCGCCCGCGTCGCGCTTGCCGATGCCGAAGCCAACGGCATAGTATTCCTCGACGAGATCGACAAAATCGCAGTCAGCGATGTGCGCGGCGGATCGGTCAGCCGCGAAGGCGTGCAGCGCGACCTGTTGCCATTGATCGAGGGCACCACGGTTGCGACAAAATATGGCCCGATGAAAACGGACCATGTCTTGTTCATTGCATCTGGTGCATTCCATGTCTCCAAACCCAGCGACATGCTGCCTGAATTGCAGGGCCGCCTGCCCATCCGCGTTGAACTGCGCGCGCTGACCAAAGCCGATTTTGTTAGGATATTGTCCGAGACCAAAGCCAATTTGGTGCAGCAATATTCGGCATTGCTAAACACCGAAGAAGTGACACTGGAATTCACCGAGGACGCGATTGATGCGATTGCGCAAATTGCTGCGGACGTGAATGATAGTCTTGAAAACATCGGCGCACGCCGGTTGCAAACGGTTATGGAAAAGCTGCTGGAGGAGATCAGCTTCAATGCCGAAGATCGCGGCGGCGAAACGCTCAAGATTGATGCCGCCTATGTGCAGGCACAACTTTCGGGTATTGCCAAGGATATCGACCTGTCAAAATACGTTCTTTAGAGCGGGAATGATGTTCAAAATTTACTTTTGATCAAAGGACGTCGTCATTCCCGCCCTTCGACTGCCTGCCAAGGCAGGCGCTCAGGATAAATTGACCATAGGTCAGGCGGAAATCCATCTTCGGCAGTCGATTTATTTCGCAAACTTGCTTTGGGTGGCTAGAGCGCGATGACATATAGTTGCACCGTAGTACTGAGCCTGTCGAAGTACGCCTTACCGTCAAGCGCCCTTCGACAGGCTCAGGGCTACGGTTAAGTTTCAACCTTATGGCATAACGATATAGTTCAGGTGATGGATTCCCGCCTTCGCGGGAATGACGAAGTGTATGTTCTTGTATATTTTCTGCTCTGAATGGTACCCAAACCCTACTGCCCTGTCTGCGCAATAACCGCGCGTTCCGGCACAACGGTCAATTTCCAAGCCTTCTCATCCCGGAAATATTTGACCGCCAATTCCTGCAAACGAACAGCGCTGACATTGCTGAAATCGCTGTACAGATGCCCCAGCGCATCAAAGCGCGCCGGATTAAATGCCGCGCCTTTTAGTTGCTGCAGCCAGAATGTATTGCCCGACGATGCCCGGCCGACATATTGTTTAAGCGGCTCGACCGCGCGCTGCAATTCGTCGGCGGAAACCGGATTGGAAATGAGATTCTTCGCCACTTCATCGGCAAACGCATAAAACAGATCGACGTCTTCCGGGCGCACCTGTGTATAGGCCATCAAATACCCGCCGTCGGGGAAATCATCTGGCCAGTTGTTGGTCATATCCGGGCTGTAACTTGCCGCCTTTTCAGAGCGGAATTTTTCAAATAACCGGTCGCGGAAAATTGCCGCGAGTATTTCCAATTCCCGGCTTTCGGTAATGCGGTCAAGCCCGCCGCCGGTTGGCCATGCGATCAATGCCGCGACCTGATTGGCAGGGCCCTTATGCGTCAACCGCAGTGGCTTCTGGTTGGTCGCCGGAAACGACATCTTCAGCGTTTTGGCGTCGGCTTTCACCGGCTTGCGCGGTTTCAGAGCGCCGAAAGATTTCTCCAGCGCGGTGATCGCTGATCCGCGTTCAAAATCGCCGAATATGGCAACCTCGATCGGCCCCTGCGCCAACAATGGTTTCCAAAACGCCTCAAAAGACTTCGGCGTCACGCTCTTGATAGATGCTGGGTCGGGTGATTTCCAACGGCGATCCCCGCTGCGGATCAGGAAATCCAGATCGCGCTGCAACACCGTATTTGCCGACATTTCAAAACTGTCATAGCCCGATTTGGCCAGCGCCTTTGCCCGTTCAACCGGCGCGGGATCCCAGCCGGGATGTTCCAGCTTTGTGGCAATCAACAGCAGCTGATCGGCCAAATCCTCTGGCCGCGTTGTGCTGGAAAAATTAAACGCATCATTGTCGATGCCAAAATCTAGCGTTATCCGGCGGCCCAGTATCATCTGGTCAATTTGCGTGCGCCGAATTGAACCAATGCCGTTTTCACCAAACACCAGATCGCCCGTCCAAAGCAAATTTGCCGACTTGGGCGTGAGCGATTGATAGCCCTTACCAAACCGGACCAGCAGCCTGATTTGTCCACTTTCGGCTTTGTTTGGATACAATAACGCCTTCACGCCGTTGGCAAGCGTCAGCGTTTCGACATCAAATCGCTTATTCTCTTGCGAGGCAATGACGCGCCCTGGCTTGCCCAACTTGGGCAATGCATCAAAGGTCAACGTCCCTTCGGCTAAGCGCGCATTATTGTTTGCTATTACCGGAGCGGTCAGCGCCGTCGCCAACCGCGTTTCACCGCCATCCAGCGGTTTGGGCGACGACAGAAATATGCGAACCGCCGCGCCTTCAAACATCTCTTTGCTCGCCGCCAGCAATCGTTCGGGCGTCAATTTGCTCTCTAAACCAGCGAAAACATCGACCACGGTTTGCGGCGCAGCTACGGTTTCCCTGATATCGACAGCGCCGACGATATCATCGGCTTGTTTTGCGGCGGCTTCAAACGGGTAACTGTCCAATCCTGTTCGCAGGGCATTGGCGAAAAGTTTTCGCTCGCGGTCGATGTCGATTGCCGACGGTGCTTGCTGCGTGGCATCGGCGATGACCGCGCGAACATCGGCAATCGCCTTTTCCCATTGATCGCCGATTGGAGACACACCAATTATTGTTGCATCGGCAGAACGCGAAATATCATCCTGCGACACGTCCGCGAAAATATAGCTTGAACCATTTCTGGCGGCGGTTTCCAACCGGCGATTGATGATTTGCACGGCAAGCGCGTTCACCAAAAGTTGCTCGTTATACGCAATCGTATCGTTCTTTTTATGCCACGGCCTGACATACGCGATGGTCGCAATGTTCGGCAAAGTCGGCTCCACCAAAATATGTGCGGTTTTACCACCGGGCGTCGGCTTGCCAAAATCGGGCTCGGCCACGGTTGCACCAGTGCCTTTCCAATCGCCGAAATATTTCCGCACCAGCACTTCCAACGCAGCAGGCTCGGCGTCACCGGCCAGAACCACGACCGCATTTTCGGGGCGATACCAGCGATTATGAAAAGCGGTTAGGCGCGCGGCATCTGCGGCCTGCAAGGTTTCGACGGTGCCGATCGTGGCGCGTGACGCCATTTTCTGCCCCTGAAACATGTGCGCGCGCAGCTCGTCACTATATTGCGCCTGCGCCCCGCTGCTTTCACGTTTTTCGGCGAGCACAATCGCACGCTCTGCGTTGAGCGCGTCGTCCGTTATCCTTGGCGCGCGGATCATTCCGGACAGGATCTTCATCGATTCGGCCAGAGTTTCGATTTGGGCATTGGGCAGATCAAGCTTGTAAACGGTCTGCGTCGCAGTTGTCTGCGCGTTGCTGTCGCTGCCGAAAGTGACCCCGAACCGCTGCCATATCCGTTTTGCTTCGCCGTCAGGCACATAGGTCGATCCGCGAAACGACAGATGCTCAATCAAATGCGCAAAGCCCTGCTCATCGTCATTTTCATGCAGCGCGCCAGCATCAATCCGGACCCGCGCCGAAACTTGTCCTGATGGCACATTGTTCTTTTTTACCGCATAGCGCACGCCATTGGGCAACACACCGAAAGTCCAGCTCTTATCCACCGGCACGTCGCTGCCTTCATACAGCCAAGGAAGCTTTTCAGCTTGCGGTGCGGTAACGGCAGAAGTGGCCGTGGGCGCGGCATCCTTCGCGTAAACAGGAACCGCAAAAGAGAGCGCAAGCGCGGCTGCCAAAGACAGACGGTGAGTCAGTATGATCATAGTATTCCTATTTGCGAGGATTTGGCTTGCTGTCCGATGAACAGCCCGCAGTATTGCGATTAAATTCCGCCATCAACCGATGCATAGCCAAGACCCTCCAACCCCGCCTTCAACGCGTTCAGGCATTGTGACAGGCTGTGTGCGTCGGTGGTCCGCACCACGAAATTCGCGCCAACCTTGCCTTCGCGGAAAAACGGATAGCTGCCGATCTGGCAGCCTTCATGCGCTTTTTCGGTTTGCGCGAGCAAGCCCGCAATCTCACTTTCCGCCACCCAGCATCCGATTTGCTGCGACAATAATGGCGCGCCGCCCTCCAATGTTCCGGTCAGCGCATCGAGCATTCCAGCGGTGATATGCGGCACGCCCGCCATGATGAAGACATTGCCGACGCGAATCCCCGGCGCGCCCGACATTTTGTTGGCGATCAAATCAGCCCCCGCCGGAACCCGCGCCATCCGCAACCGGCCCTCGTTTATCCCGCCGCGCGTCTCGTAATATTTGTGCAGCACCGCGCTGGCTTCCGGGTGGATAACCACCTCCACGCCCAATGCCGCCGCGATTGCATCGACGGTAATATCGTCATGCGTCGGGCCGATACCGCCGGTGGTAAACAGATAGTCATTGCGTGCACGCAGCGCATTCACCGCCTCGACAATCGCACCTTCTATGTCGGGCACAACCCGCACTTCTTTGAGGCGAATGCCCTGAATATTCAACCACAAGGCAATCTGGCTGATATTTTTGTCCTGCGTGCGGCCAGAAAGGATTTCGTCACCAATGATGACAAGCGCGGCGGTGTAAATTCGGGAATCATTCATACAGGCTGCTTACCACAATCTACCCTCTCGCAAAGTGCGTAAACATCGCATATATGGGGCGTTATGGATAAATATGTTGCTGTTACCCCGGACGAGGCCCTGATTGCACGTGACGGGACGATCAAATTGCACGGGCCGGAAGGTTTTGCCGGGATGCGCGCGGCGGGAAAGCTGGCGGCGGAAATTTTGGACGCACTGATTCCGCATGTTGTGCCGGGCGTTTCCACCGAAGAGCTGGATGACATCGTGCGCAGCATGACGATTGCGGGCGGCGGCGTTCCTGCCACTTTGGGCTATCGCGGCTATACGCACAGCTGCTGTATTTCGATCAATCACGTCATTTGTCACGGCATCCCGTCGGACAAGAAATTGCGCGATGGTGACATTGTAAACATCGACGTGACGCCGATGCTGGACGGATGGCACGGCGATACCAGCCGGATGTTTTTCGTCGGCGATGTGCCTGTTAAAGCACGGCGGCTGGTCGATGTGACCTATGAATGCCTGATGCTGGGTATTGAGCAGGTCAAGCCGGGCAATCATATCGGCGACATCGGCCACGCGATTCAGCAACACGCCGAAAAGCACCGTTACGGCGTCGTCCGCGATTTTTGCGGGCACGGCCTTGGCCGCCTGTTCCACGACGCCCCCGAAATTGTTCATGTCGGCCGCCCCGGCACCGGCCCCGAAATCCGCCCCGGCATGTTCTTCACCATCGAACCAATGATCAACATCGGCAAAGCAGCAGGCAAAGTGCTGGAAGACGGCTGGACAGCGGTGACCCGGGATCGCAGCTTAAGTGCGCAGTTTGAGCATAGCATTGGCGTGACCGAGACGGGCTACGAGATATTTACGGCAAACGCGAAGGGTTGGGATAGGCCGCCTTATTGATTAAACTTCAATCGGTTCACTTTCCAAAAGCCAGCCCACGACAATCTTTTCGTAATCCACATATGGTATCGCTGCGACTTCAAACTCAAGTTGCATTGCAATATTCGGAAGCTGAGTGCGAAATTTTCGCAAAAGTCGCTCTATTTTTGCACCGCTTGGAAGATCACGCCGAGAAACATTGGTGAGCCAATCCCGGGTAACCCTTGCGGCCTGATAAACATCATTATTGTGAGATCGAATATCTGCGCCAGCTAGATCCGAAATGAACTTCTGATAACGATATTGCTCAATATCTAGGATAAGCGCCATTTTATCTTTCTGCGCCCTATCGCCGAATCGCTTTGCTCCCAGAAAAATCCCCAACTCAAGCGGCATGTTAAATCGAGGCAATAGATTTGCATCGTCCAAATCTGTTCGGGAAATATCATGTATGCCGTATCGACATTGCCGGATCAGCGCGTAAAGCTTATTCAGCCTTAATTCTCCTCCGTCATCTAATTCCTTAGCTGATCTTGGACGAAACCCACATGCAAAAATGGTAAATATCAAACCTTCAAAGAAGTCGCGATATTCGACATCGAAAGGGCAATTTATGAAAACGTCGTTTATCGACGTTTTGGTCCCTGCCAACCTATTTCTTCTCAATATTGAATGTTTTCACAACGGCATTTTTAACCGCAGAATTCGCCTGTTGCTGCGTTATTCTGCTCCCTTTAACCGCAACAGGTTTAAGGACAAATTGTCCTGTCACTGCACTTCGCCCAAAATTTGGAACCGATGCCCGTCTAGCGTGCTTTTCTTTCGGGGTAGAAGAAAGTTGTGTCATTCAAATCTTATGCCTTGTCCGTGCGTCATTTTCAATAGATCTATTATACAAAGATTAAAAGATCGTAGCGCCCAACCGCCCATCGGGATCATAAACCACCACCTGGTGCGGCAAATCATCGCCCCATTGCCACAGCACCAGATTGAGCGCAGCGACGCCAATTCCCGGCACGAAACTTGGCACCAGCGCGCCGTTCATTCCTTTGGCCATTAGCGCGGCGGCGGCGGCTTGCGATGGCGCGATCCGGCCTTTGCGCTGATACGTCAGCCACGCGCAGGCGATGTCGGCTTCACTTACCCCCAATGCTTTGCGCGTTTCGGCGCGAGTCAAATCGGCGACCGCTTCGCAATCCACATCATATTCGCACAAGGTCATCGGCAGCATCCGGCCAGCAAAACCCTGAGTACATTCGGCCAGCGCGGTGACCGGCGATAGCGACAAATACAGCGCCGCTTGGCCCACGCGGTTGAACCGCCCGCCGGTAATAGCCGCGCCGCGCCCAGAGATCGGCTGAAACGACCAGCGCGGATCGTGCGCGCGGTAGGCGCGGCCCTTATATATCATATTTGCACATCAATCTGGCGGATCAAGCAAATCCGCCAAGCGCCATATGGTCGAGATAATCCCGCACAGCGCCCGCATCGCCCGATTTCACCAATGCCTCGGCAGTGCGGCCATCCAATGCAGGGATCGGCTGCGCCCGGTACCACGCCACCGCCTGTGCCTCGCTGCCGGCCCAATCCTTGATACGTGCAATAATTTCCAACATTTCGGTAATCCTAGCCTGCGCCTTGGGCGCTTTTAAGCGGTCATTTTTGGTCAGCGTAGTCAGCGGCAGCCCGGCCGTTTCGGCCAATTGCGATTTCGACATCCGGAACAGATCAGCGATCCGTGCGATATCAACCAGCCCCGATTTGGTGAAATAACCATCCAGATATCCGTCAGCAAATACCGGCGCACCGAATGCAGCCACACCCCGAAACGCCAGCGGCAGTTCACGAACCCCGTTAGGCGATTTGGCCGTTGATTTTTTGCCCGCCGAATATTCCATAATATGTCCGTATATTTGGTCTATATCTGTTCATATATACGGACATTATCCAAATGTCAATCGGGTAATGTTGCCCATGCCGCAATCGGCTGCGTCACAATCGCAGCCCCGCCAGCTCTTCCAGTCCGGCCATGATATTCAAATTCTGCACCGCCGCGCCGCTGGCACCCTTGCCCAGATTGTCGAGCATGGCGACGAGGCGGATCTGCCTGCCATCGCCGCTGGCCATGACATACAGATCAAGCATGTCGGTGGGGGCCTGATCCTCGAATATCAGCAATTCGGACGGGGCAATATCCTGATGCACGTTGACCAGCCGCGACCCTGCATAATGCCGGGTTAGGCAATCGCGCATATCCTCTGCACTATCACTTCCTGGCATCACTGATATCGGCAGCGGCACTTCGACCAGCATACCACGAAACGCACGGATCACCGAAGGCGCGAACAGTGGCGGCAACGCCAGCCCCGCATGAACTTGCATCTCCGGCAGATGCTTGTGCGCCATATCCAGACCATAGGCGCGAAAGCCGATCTCGGATTCTTTGCCGAACCGCTCGATCATCGCCTTGCCGCCGCCCGAATATCCCGACACCGCATTGACGGTATAAGGCCAGTCATCGGGGATCAGTTTCGCCGCCACCAAAGGCGCGATCAGAGCGAGAAATCCGGTGGGGTAACAGCCCGGATTGCTGACCCGTTTCGATGCTGCAATTAGATCGCGCTGCTGGCCTTGTATTTCGGCAAAACCATAGGTCCAGAGCGGATCGACGCGGTGAACAGACGAAGCGTCTATGATCGCTGTGGAATCGCTGGATACCATCGCCACCGCATCCGGTACAGCATCATCGGGCAGGCATAATATGACGAAATCAGCATCATTTAGCGCGCCGCGCCGTGCGGACGGGTCTTTGCGTTTGTCATCATCCAAAACTACAAGCGAAAATTCGGCTCGGCCTTCTAAACGCTGAGCTATTTCAAGGCCGGTTGTTCCAGCCGCGCCATCGATGAAAACTGATTTGGTCATGGGAGGCTCACCTTTGCCGTGCTGCGAACGAAGTTAATAACTGCTACAGCACCCGCCGCCGGGCCGTTATTGGGCCGCCGTCTGCACCGGCAAACCGCGCCGCCACATCTGCTAATGGCTCCGATACGGTCTGCATATGATGTGCTGTCGCGTGAATAAACGTCTCTTTGTCCGCCATAATGCCAACATGACCGGGAAAATAGACCAGATCATTGCGTTGCAGCTGCTCATTATCCTCCAGCGCGCGGCCAACAACATCTTGCTGCATATCGGTATCGCGGGGCAATGCGATACCTTTCATGCCAAAGACAAGTTGCACCAATCCCGAACAATCAATCGCATCGCCGCTGCGTCCGCCCCACAAATAGGGCGTGCCGATCAGCTTTTCGGCCAAGCCAGCCGGGTCGCCCCGTACAGCGCCAAATTCAGCGACATGGGCCGCCGCGACATATCCGCCGTCACATTCCAGAAAGTCGCCGCAGACACTTGGCGCGCCGCACATCAATTTTGCCCCCATGTGCAGGCGCAGCTTGGTTTGCGATTTTATGTCGGGCGCAGAAAGCAACAACGCACCGATCGTGGTCACATAATGCCGCGCAATCGGACGTTCGGCGAGCGCATCTAACGCAACATAGCCCAAATAATCATCATGCACGGTATAACCCCATGCCCAAATGCCCGCGACATCCAAGACCGCGAAATCCTCGCCATAAATCAGTTCGCTAATTCCGGTAGAATCGCCGTCGGCTTGTTCGTGCATCATCGCCGATGGCACGATACAGCTGCGGATCATAGGAATGGCATAATGCGGGGCGAACAGTTTCCCGGCCAATTTTATGTCCGCCAGATCGCCGCGAATAGGGGTCGTGCGTTTATCGCCGACGAAGCTATGCCCCTCCAACGTGTACGTTGCGCGCGGCTTAGCCTGACGCGCGTTTACTTCCGGATTGCTGGCGTTCAAGCCCCTGCCCTTTCAAGATTTCGTGGTGCCCCGTCCTATCGAACAGGATATATTTCCGCCAGATAGCGGAATACCGCACGAAGGCCAAGCGCTTCGCCGCCCTTTGGCCGTCCCGGCTTGGAAGTAGGCCGCCAAGCGTAAGTATCGAAATGCGCCCATGCCATGCCATCGGGCACAAATTTGCGCAAAAACAACGCGGCAGTAACCGATCCGGCAAAGCCCCCGCCGCTGTTTGCGGTGTCGGCGATGTCGCTGGCCAGCATTTCATCATAGCCGTCCCATAACGGCATTTGCCAGATTGGATCGCCGCACTGCTTTGCTGCACCCATCAACCCGGCGGCAAGTGCATCATCATTGGCGAACATCGCAGGTAAATCAGGCCCCAGCGCGACCCGCGCCGCGCCGGTCAGCGTCGCAAAATCGACCATCAATATGGGTTCTGCCTCTGCGGCTTTGGTCATTGCATCGGCAAGCACCAGCCGCCCCTCTGCGTCGGTATTGTCAATTTCAACGGTGATGCCTTTTCGGCTCCTGACGATATCACCAGGGCGAAGCGCATTGCCGGAAATGCAGTTTTCCGCCGCCGCCACCAACAAATGCAGCCGAACCGGCAGATGTGATTTCATGATCAAATCGGCCAGCGCGATGGCATGGGCCGCACCGCCCATGTCCTTTTTCATGATCCGCATGCCCGCTGAAGTTTTGATATCAAGGCCGCCAGAATCGAATGTCACGCCTTTGCCGATGATGGCAATACGCGGATGCCGGACGTCTCCCCACTCCAGTTCGATTAAGCGCGGTTGATATTCCCGCGCCGCAGCTTTGCCGACGGCGTGGATTAACGGATATCCCGATTCCAGACCATCACCGCTGGTTACGGTAATTTCCGCTTTATGGGGCTTGGCAATTTGGCGGGTAATTTCTTCCAAATGTTGCGGACCCAGATCAGCGGCGGGGCGGTTCACAAGGTCACGCACCATGGCCGTTGCCTCGGCCCCGAGTATCTGCCCTGCAATTGCGCTAACTTCTGTTACCAGCAATATGCGCGGTCCACTTTTTTTGGGTTCGCTGCGATATTCATCATATTGATACTGGCCGAGCGCCCATCCCAACATGGCATCACCCGCGCGCGCGCCTGTGCCCCGGTCTGTGCCCCGGTCTGTGCCCCCGTCTGTGCCCCCGTCTGTGCTCCGGCCATCCAGACGGTAAGTTCCTTCGGGCAGCGATTCTGCTACCTTGGCCAAGCTCCAGACGGAGAGGTTATTGGCATCGGCAACACCGGCGACGATGGACCAGCCATCGCCCTTATCATCCGGCAAAATCACAAAATCATTTGCCGCGCCTTCAAACTTGCTGGCTTTCGCGGCGTTGCGAACCGCGCTGCTTTGTGATTTCAACCAGTCTTCAAAACATAATTTGTCGAGCACGCAGATATGGGTGGCGGTTTGGCCATTGTCGGGCTGGATCAGGTCGTGAAATTTCGTCATAATTTGCCCAATAGCCGGATTGATGCCCGCCCTATTCTGCGGCCACCAATTCTTCAGCCGGACGTATCGTCGCCGCGCCGATTTGCTGATTGGTTCCGGCATTGGTGAATATCATCACGCCGTCATCAACCGGATCCTTGGTCAGAATCTTTTTCTCAGCCGTATAGTTTTGCAGAACCTGCCAAGGTTGCCGATTGCCATTTTTCGGCAACTTGTCAAAGCTGCGCGCAAAATAGCCCGACGAGAAATCTTCAACAAACGGCAGTCGCGGCATATCAGGATCGTCCAAATGCGGATTGGCAATTTTCGCGCCCTTGGCATCCATCGTTTTCAATAACCGGCATACATAGTCGGCGACAACGTCCGTCTTCAATGTCCACGATGCGTTTACATATCCAAACACGCTGGCCATGTTCGGTATATCGTTGAACATCACGCCCTTGTAGTTGACGTGATCGGACAGGTTCACCGCCGCACCGTCAACGGTCAATTCGGTTTGGCCGAGCATAACAAGATTGAGGCCGGTTGCCGAAATTATGGCGTCGGCCTTCAACTCGTTACCCGATTTCAACACGATGCCATCGGCGGTGAAATGGTCGATATGATCGGTGACAACTTCGGCCTTTCCTTCGTTGATCGCGTTGAACATATCCGCGTCCGGGACCAAGCAAAGCCGCTGTTCCCATGGGCCATAAGCGGGTTTGAAATCGGTATCAAAATTCTCGTAACCCGGCATCGCGGCGCGCGCCGCATCCAGCAATTTTTTGCCAATCTTGTCCGGATTCTTGCGCGCTTGCCAATATACGAAACGTTGAAAGTTGATGTTGCGCCAGCGGGTGACCGCGTATGCGATTTTTTCCGGCAGAATTTTGCGGACAAACTTTGAAAACGGATCAATCGCCGGGCTGGACACCATATAGGTCGGCGACCGTTGCAGCATCGTCACTTTTTCCGCTGTCTGCGCCATCACAGGAACGATAGTCACCGCCGTCGCACCGGAACCGATGACCACGATTTTTTTGCCTGCATGATCGAAGTCTGCGGGCCAGTGTTGGGGATGGATCACTGTACCCTTGAAATTTTCTTCGCCGGGAAACTCGGGTTTAAAACCCTGATCATAATTGTAATAGCCGGCACACATAAACAGGAAATTGGCGTTGAAACTGACCAGTTCCCCGTCCGCCTCACGCCGCGCCGACACGGTCCATGCGGCATCTTTGCTCGACCAAGCAGCCCCAAGCACGCGGTGCCCGAAATGGATATTCTTGGTGATGCCATATTCGTTCGCGGTTTCGTGGACATAATCCCAAATCGCGGGGCCATCGGCGATCGTCTTTTCGTTGAGCCAAGGCTTGAACCGATAGCCGAGTGTGTGCATGTCGCTGTCGGAACGGATGCCGGGATAGCGGAATAAATCCCATGTTCCGCCCATATCCATGCGCTGTTCAACGATTGCGTAGGATTTGTTCGGACATTGCATCGTCAAATGCGCCGCCGCGCCGATGCCCGATAGGCCCGCGCCAACGATCAAGACATCGACGTTCAAACCAGAATCTAAATTTGCCATCCCAGATGCGCTCCTCGCGACGGATTTAATCAAGCGATTAGCTTACTTACATCGTTGCGGATTGCAACTGGTATTGACGGACAATTCGGTGGCTATTTGGCGACGCCAAAAAGGTCATGTTCGTCGGCGTCTTCGATCTCGGCTGATACGATATCACCCGGTTTCAAACCGGCCGCGCAATCGCGCAGGAACACATTGCCGTCGATTTCGGGTGCGTCGGCTTGGCTGCGGCCGGTTGCACCGATGCCGCCGTCTTCGTCCGCTTCACCAACCTCATCAATGATCACCGGCAAAACGCGCCCGATTTTTGCTTGCAATTTAGCAGCACTGATCGCCGCAGTTTTTTCCATTATCCGCTGATAGCGTTGTTCTTTGATGTCTTCTGGCACATGATCGGGCAATGCATTTGCCTGCGCGCCTTCAACCGGTTCAAACCGGAACGCTCCGACGCGGTCCAATTGCGCTTCATCCAACCAATCGAGCAGATATTGAAAATCCGCCTCGGTTTCGCCGGGAAAGCCAACCACGAACGAACTGCGAACGGCGATATCGGGGCAAATATCACGCCATGATTTCAGCCGTTCAAGCACTTTGGCTTCATTGGCGGGACGCTTCATGCGCTTCAATACGGACGGCGCGGCATGCTGGAACGGGATATCGAGATAAGGCGTCAGCAATCCGTCTGCCATCAAAGGAATAACCGCATCGACATGCGGGTAAGGGTATACATAATGCAGCCGCACCCATGGCGCATTGCCCTGCGCCGTGCGCAGCCCGCCCAATTCGCGGGCAAGATCGGTCATGTGGGCACGCACCGGATTGCCTTTCCAATCGCGTTCCTCATGCCGGGTATCGACGCCGTAAGCCGATGTATCCTGGCTGATCACCAACAATTCCTGCGTACCCGCCGCCACCAGTTTCTCGGCCTCCCGCAATACCGCATCGATACGGCGGCTGACCAGTTTGCCGCGCAGAGTGGGAATAATGCAAAAGGCGCAGCTGTGGTTGCAGCCTTCCGAAATCTTCAAATAGCTATAATGGCGCGGCGTCAGTTTGATGCCGCCGTCGGGAACCAAGTCGATAAATGCTCCGCGCTGCGGCGGAGCGGCTTCATGCACCGCGCTCACCACATCCTCATACTGATGCGCGCCGGTGACAGCCAAGACCGAAGGAAACCGCGCGCGGATCAATGCGGCCTCGTTACCCATGCAGCCGGTGACGATGACACGGCCATTTTCCGCAATCGCCTCGCCGATCGCTTCAAGGCTTTCTTCTTTTGCCGAATCCAAAAATCCGCAAGTGTTGACCAGAACAACATCCGCCCCGGCGTAATCGGGCGACATCGCATAGCCATCGGCACGCAATTTGGTGAGTATCCGTTCGGAATCGACCAGCGCCTTGGGGCATCCTAGCGAGACCATGCCCACTTTGGGCGCTGCCGAAATTTTTGTTGCCTGTATTTTCGTTGCCATAATGCCGCGCCCTTACGCGCTTTGCCGCCTCTTGTCACGTTGCGGATTTGGGTGCATTCTTATTGGCAGTATCTTACGGAGGAGATCACATATGGCCAATGCCAATCTACTTGCAATATTCGTTGCCGCCGCGTCCGGGTTCTTAATCGGCGGGCTCTGGTATGGACCGCTCTTTGGTAAGGCGTGGATGGCGGCAAACAATTTTACCGAAGAAGAATTGAACAAAAGTAATATGGTCAAAATCTATGGCCTCACCTTTGCGTTCAGCGTTCTATCGGCGGTTTTCTTGGGCCATTTGCTGGCGGCGACCGGCGTGACCTCGCCCCGTATCGTGATGATGATTTCGGTTGGTACGGCATTGGGTTTCATCGTTCCCGCCATCGGCACCAATTATCTATTTGCGCGTCAGTCAGGCAAGCTTTTTGCCATTGATGCGGGATATTGGCTGGCATTCTATGCAGCGATGGGTGCGGTTTTCGTTCTATTGGGAACGTAAGGCCGCAGTCAAAATGCGATTAGGGTCACGACCATAGGTGGCGTTGACATGCAGGATACAAAACATTTAAAAACATAGGGTTCGTCATTCCCGCGCAGGCGGGAATCCATCACCAGATCTAGCAAAATTGAACCAGCTTGCGTAAAATTCGAGTGCAGGCGATGGATTCCCGCCTGACCTTTGGTCAGTTTATCCTGAGCGCCTGCCTTGCAGGCAGTCGAAGGGCGAGAATGACGATGAATATTTTCCAAAAGTGAATTTTTGAACCTCGGCACAACGCAGCAAAACCTTCCCGCCATCAAAACGTCGCGGCAACAACATTCCATCTAAACTATGTAATTTAGTTTCAATTGCTACCATCTGCTGTTAGGCATGCGGCAATGATATCCGATGGAGAGCCGAGATGACCAAAGCCACCGA
>JAYUPJ010000044.1:0-3840 GCA_043760195.1 Sphingomonadales bacterium
CGAAGACCGGCAATGGATGTCCGTTCTTCCAACGTGAAATGTTTGTATCGGTCTGACATAGTGCAGCATCCTTAGCAGAGTGTTGCACTTCGTTTGTGAATTTAGGGAATCCATCACCGGATCTGTCAAAATCAAGCCGCCTTGCTTAAAATTCTAGTGCGGGTGATGGATGCCCGCCTTCGCGGGAATGACGATATTTTTTTGAGCAGGTAGTTTCGAAATACCAACGCTACCTAACCACCTTCATCGAACGGCGATTCATCTTGATTCGGCCCCGTTGGCGGCGGCGTTGTGCCCGGCTTTTTCGGTTTGCCAAGTGCGCGGTCGATCCATTCCTGATCCATCACGTCTGGTTCGTTTGCTGGCGGCAAGGGCACATCGCGGATTTGTGGTTCACCTTCAATCGGCATGCCGTTTTCGTCGACATATTCTGGCAGATCTTCAGGCGCGACTATGTCTTCTTCGGTTTCAAGCCGTTCGGGGAAGGTGACGGTGGTGGCAAATTTTTCCACTGGCCGTTTGGCGACTGCCACCTTCATAAATGCGGCAAATGCCTGTGCAGGAGCCCGGCCGCCTTGCAAATCGCCCACTGCCTTTGCGTCATCGCGTCCCATCCAGACGCCCGTTGTCAGCCCGCTGGAAAAGCCAATGAACCAGCCGTCTTTATTGCTGCTGGTCGTTCCGGTTTTACCGGCAACCGGCCGCCCGATTTGGGCGCGAACGCCGCTGCCGGTGTTGACCGCAGTTTGCATCAAATCGATCATCCCCCCGGCAACATAATCAGGGACCAGCTGGATCGACTTGGGCGCTTTGGCTCGGTATAACACTTCACCGTCGATCGTGGTCACCTTTGAAATAGCATAAGGCATCAGGCTCTTGCCGTTTGAAGCCACCTGAGCAAAGGCGCGGGTCATATCAATTACCCGCGTTTCGGATGTCCCCAGCACCATCGAAGGTTGGGTGTTGATTTGCGTCGTTATGCCAAAACGGCGGGCCATATTTGCGATTGTGCTGGTGCCGATTTCATTGCCGATGGCTGCCGCGACGGTATTCTTGGAATAGGCGAAAGCATCGCGCACGGTCATTTCACCGGCATAGCTGCCGCCGCTGTTTTTCGGCTGCCATCCCTCGATTTCAATCGGTTCGTCCACGACTTTATCTTCGGGCCGGAAACCCGCCTCCAACGCCGCAAGATAGACAAACAGTTTCCAAGCCGAGCCCGGTTGCCGAAGCGCGGTAACCGCGCGGTTATAGTTGCTGGTGACATAATCGGTGCCGCCAACCATGGCGCGAACGGCACCATCACGGTCAATGGCCACCAATGCGCCTTGCGCGCCGCGCGGCACGTTGGCGGTGATCGCCGCCGTCGCTTGCTTCTGCATATCCAGATCAATTGTCGTCCACACATCAATCGGCTTTTCGGTCTCGTCGATCAAGCCTTCCAGCTGGGGCAGCGCCCAATCGGTGAAATAGCGCACGCTGTTCTGCGCCGGTTGCGAGGTGATTTTGACCAAAGACGGCTTAACCGAAGCCGCCTGTTCCGCCGTGATCATGCCGGCATCCTGCATCACTTCGATGACCACACCGGCGCGGCCCAGCGCCGCCTTTGCATCCGCCGTCGGAGAATAATTCGACGGAGCCTTTACCAGCCCGGCAACAATCGCGGCCTCAGCCAGCGACATTTTTTCGGCGCCATGGTCAAAGAACTTACGCGATGCGGCGTCAACACCATAAGCGCCGCCACCGAAATAGACCTTGTTCAAATATAGCTCTAATATCTCGGCCTTGGTCAGCTTCGTTTCCATCGCCATCGCAAGGATGATCTCGCGAATTTTGCGGCCGAACTCTTTGTTGTTGTTCAGATAGACATTGCGGATAAGCTGCTGCGTAATTGTCGATCCGCCTTGTTTCCACTGACCCGACGTAAAGCGGATATAGAATGAGCGGGTAATTCCGATGGGATCGACGCCGGGATGCTTGTAAAAACGCCGGTCTTCGACCGCAACCATCGCGTCCTTCATTTCGTCAGGCAATTGTTTGATGGTCAACCACCGGCCAAAACTTGGCCCCATCGATTGAATCACCGTTCCATCGGCGGCCCGTATGCGGATCATCTGGCCGTTGGGCGAAGCTTTCAGATCTTCAAAGCTTTCAATCTCACTTCGGGCAACGGCCACGAAAATTGCCAGCACCATCAATCCAAGCAAGCCAGATAAAATGCCGATTTTGAACAGCCGCATCGTCCAACGACGAAATGGGCCATGTGCCGGGGCTGACTTTGTGCGTGCCATGTGCGCCAACTGTTACTGGCTATGTTTGCACGCCACAAGGGGGATTAGACCCTTATTCGATCACATGTGCACAGCATGATTGCCGCAGGAAGCTTTTCGGCAAGGAACCTTGCGCAGAGCGGGCTTATTGCCCGGTCCAACAAGGTGACGCTGACCGAAAGGCTTCCTGCGGCAACCCGAAGGGCGGGCCCCTTTTGGCCGATTGCGGCGGCGCTCCTCGGTCACTATGGATAAACATTGCTCCCTCCTCGCTTCTTGCACTCGGCCAAAATCGGCTCCGTCATGCTGTGCAAATGTGGTCGAATAAGGGTCTAAGCCCACCTTGGAAATTGCCTCAGTTTTCGGATTCAAATGCCAATGCAGCACTGTTGATGCAGTAACGCAGGCCGGTTTCGCCGGGACCGTCGGGAAAAACATGGCCCAAATGTCCATCGCACGCCGCGCATCGCACTTCTGTTCGCACCATACCGTGCGAAACGTCGCGTTTTTCTTCGATCATTTCGGCATCGGCAGGCGCAGTAAAGCTGGGCCAGCCAGAACCGCTTTCAAATTTCGTATCCGATCCGAACAATTCGGTCCCGCATCCTGCGCAGTAATAACGGCCTTCGCGTTTCTCGTTCGTTAACGCGCCTGCATAGGCCCGTTCTGTCCCGGCTTCACGCAGCACATGATATTGCACATCATCAAGCTGCGCCCGCCATTCTGCTTCAGTTTTTTCGATTCTCTTCATACCCGCAATTTGGGAATGCACGGCCATTTCGTCAAGGCCGTATTCAAGGAAACTTGAGCGAAAACTTGCAATCGCGCCTTAACCCCTTTTTCACCATGTTGCTTGTAATATAGTCGATATGGCCGTCAATCGATCCTTGCACGTTCCAATTTTCGCTTTGCTGCTGTGCGGACCGGCGATGCCATTGGCCGCCGAAGAATGCAGGCTTTGTAATGAACAGACAGTTTTGGACGCCAGCCAATCACGGACTGAAAAGGCACCGCAGGTCGATATCATCAGTGGCCTTGCCTTCAATCGCACGGCACAAAATGGCAAGGGCAATGGCAAAATCAGCGTTAACACCGACGGCGGCAGCGCGGTAAATGGCGGACTGATTGATCTCGGCGGCTATGCGGTGGCGGGAACGGCGGTTATCCGCGGGGCTCCGGGCCGCTATGTCCGGATTGAATTGCCCGGCAAAGTGGAAATGAAATCAGCCACTGGCGGGAAAATTGAAATCGCCAATCTGCGCACCAATCTCGGTCTGTCGCCGCAGCTTGATACAGCCGGGCAGCTCACCTTTTCGTTTGGCGGCGACTTGCATGTTAATGGCGATATATCAGGCAAATTTCGCGGCCGGATCGCGATCACCGCGCAATATGAATGACTGGCGCACGGTCATGAGGGTTATGGCGAGCCTGAAACAGGTTCGGGCTGGCGTTCCGCTCAAATGTCACCGCATATTAGCGCTTGTAATGTAGGATTTGTTCTGGGAACGAGGGTCGTGGCCGCTATTTCAGGGCTGGCTCTTTGACATGGTTGGCGGTTTAAGCAGGACGG
>JAYUPJ010000045.1:0-26559 GCA_043760195.1 Sphingomonadales bacterium
GCTGCGACGCGAATCGTTCCGGCAAATGATATTCCCAGCGCCAGTGAGCTTGTGGCGCTTGCTGAAAGCGGCAGCTGCGCCGAAGAGCGCGTTGGCGTAACCCAGGACGCCTTATATGGCTTGGGCATTAGGGAAGGTAAGCCGCGGGTGCTGGCATTGATCAGCTGCGGCAATGGCGCCTATAATTTCTCAAGCGCCGCCTATGTCGGTACAAAAGATCAAAACAAATGGGCCTTTGCACCTGCTAAATTTGACTATGATTCCGGGCTCCGCAGTGAAAAGGGCAATGTAAGCTTAATCGGCAACGCAAGCTGGGGCGCGGCGACACAGATGTTGTCGACATTCAGCAAAAGCAGGGGCATCGGTGATTGCGGACACAGCGCCGATTATGTCTGGGACGGTAATATGTTCCGCCTCACCCACGCCCGCAGCATGGAAGAATGCCAAGGATCGGTTGACTGGATAACAGTGTGGCGCGCCAATGTGAAGTTTGTGGACTAAGGTCTGGGCACTTTATCACATTGAATTTCGAATGCATCAAGCACTAGCCAAAAGCCAGATTTTCGCTTAGGCGCGGGCGCATCTCGTTCAATCCGCGAAAGCTATTTTCATGACTGCTCCTCTTCGTATCGCTCTTGCTGGCCTGGGCACTGTCGGCGTTGGCGTGGTTCAGTTGATCGTCGAAAATCGCGATATCATTGCACGCCGGGCGGGACGGTCAATTGAAATAGTCGCCGTGACGGCCCGCGACCGGATGAAGGATCGCGGCATCGACATTTCGGGGTATCGCTGGACCGATGATATGTCGGCGCTGGCGACATCGGATGATGTTGACGTTGTGGTTGAATTGGTTGGCGGGTCGGACGGCCCGGCGCTGACCCTGGCGCGTGAGGCGTTGGGCAGCGGCAAAGCATTGGTGACCGCGAACAAGGCGATGATGGCCCATCACGGCATGGAATTGGCCGGGCTCGCCGAAGCACGCGGGCTCGCGCTGAAATATGAAGCTGCGGTTGCTGGCGGGATTCCCGTGATCAAGGGATTGCGCGAAGGCGTTGCGGCGAACCGGATCGAGCGTGTGTACGGAATATTGAACGGCACTTGTAATTACATATTGTCGGCCATGGAAAAAGATGGCCGCGATTTTGCCGATGTGTTGAAAGATGCACAAGCGGCCGGTTTTGCCGAAGCCGACCCCGCATTCGATATCGACGGCGTCGATGCGGCGCATAAGCTTGCAATTTTGGCGTCGCTTTGTTTTGGCACGCAATTGAATTTCAGCGGCGTCGATACCAGCGGCATTCGCAAAATACTCGCGGCTGACATCGAACAGGCGCGGGCATTGGGTTATCGTATCCGCTTATTGGGGTTGGCGGAAATCGACGGAGAGAACGGCAACAGCAGCCTGTTCCAGCGGGTTCATCCCTTCCTTGTGCGCACCGATCATCCGCTTGCCCATGTCACCGGGCCGACCAACGCGGTGGTGGCAGAGGGCAATTTTTCCGGACGTCTGTTGTTCCAAGGCGCGGGTGCAGGTGACAAGCCGACCGCATCGTCAGTGGTCGCCGATCTGGTTGATATTGCGCGCGGCGAAACCGGCCCTGCCTTTGCCATGCCAACCGCCGATCTTGAAAAACTGCCGCAAGCGACCAGCGGCCACCGTACCGGCAAAACCTATTTGCGCATGGTCGTTGCGGACAAGCCGGGCGTGCTTGCGGAAATCACGGCGGCGATGCGCGACGCCGGGCTGTCGATCGAAAGCCTGATCCAAAAAGAGACCAAAGATGATGGCAGCGCCCTGATCGCCATGGTCACCCATGAGGGCCCCGAATCGGCGATCACCGAAACAATCGCGGCGCTCGCCGGGTCGGACAGTTTGCTGGGCGAGCCGATGGTGATGCACATTTTGGGGGAGTGATGGGGCGGGGAATATAGCTGCGACGATGACGGTTTCAATATTGCGGATGGGCCGCACTATGGCACAAAATGAAATTGTGCCGAATTTGCCAAGTTGACACCTAGTTGACAAGATTGACGCCCATTTTGAAACTAATTGCCAGTCGGAGTATAGATAATTTCCTACATCGCGGTTATTTTGTAATTTTACATTTTCGCAAATCCAACTCAAAAGCGCGTAATTTGACCGCCAACAATGTCAAAGAGCCTGACCCTGAACCAGCGGCCACGCACTGTGGTCCCAGAACAAATCCTACATTGCAACAGTTGATGTGCGCGGTGACATTGGTGCGAAACAAAAAAACCGTTCGTGCTGAGCTTGTCGAAGTACAGGTTGCTTGCCTCATCCTTCGACAGGCTCAGGACGAACGGAGACGGATTTCTGTTGCATGGTAATGGCATCGCGCTTTAAATAAGTGATCAGGTTCAACTAAGCCGTCATCCTCGCAAATCACACCGTCATCCTGAATTTATTTCAGGATACATACCGCGCATACTTTGAGGCTTCGGGACTATTTATCCTGAAATAAATTCAGGATGACGAATTTGGGTCGGCCATGTTTCAACGCAACCTAACCGAATTCAGTCATCCTAAGTTATTGTCAGCATGACGCCTGCGAATGCGCATCATGGTTCCGCAGATGCAGACACACTGCTGCCCTCCGTCACCACCATATCGGGTTCAGGCAATCCCGCATAAACCTCTGCTAACGGGATAGCGGGGGGTGGGACGCTGCCGAAACGCATGTTGTTTTTGGGAAGCGTTATGCATCCCATTCCAGCGCCAATCACGCCGCAATTGCGGTTGTCTTTTGCCGCCGCTTTTGTCGCGGAAATAGCTTCGCCGCGCCGGATGCGGTCGTTGTCGATGGCTTGATCCGGCAATTTCTGACGCCGGTTTTCTTCCGGTTCACCGCAAACGTTGATGACGTCATCGCCATCATCGGGATTTTTCAAGCACCCATCGGCGTCGATTGAAACGGTTTGCCGCTGTTTGGCGATCATCGCGGCCAGCTGTGCGTCGGTTAACGATTGCGCGCCCGCCGCACTGCAAATCAAAAGCAGCGGGAAAATAAGCAATCTCGACATTTGCACTCGCCTCCCCTATCGGAACGCCTATACAGCATCTTGTCCGACCGCCAGTGCCCCTCGCATAGATCGACGCCATTCCCAAGGCCTTGATTCTACATCAAAGAGAATAGGAATTCACATTGACCTCTGCAAGCAATTTACTTGACCGCGTTCTTGTTTTGGAAATGGTGCGGGTCACCGAAGCAGCCGCGATTGCGGCGTCAAAGTTGATCGGGCGCGGCGATGAAAAGGCGGCGGACGCTGCCGCAGTCGAGGCGATGCGCGCCGCGCTTAACGAGCTGCCGATGGATGGCACCGTTGTCATCGGCGAAGGCGAACGTGACGAAGCACCGATGCTGTTTATCGGCGAAAAAGTCGGCAGCGCAATTGGCACCGGTCCCAAGATCGACATCGCGCTCGATCCGCTCGAAGGTACAACCATTACGGCAAAAGCCGGACCAAATGCGCTGGCGGTGTTGGCGATTGCCGAAGAAGGCAATTTGTTGAATGCGCCCGATGTGTACATGGAAAAGATTGCCGTTGGCCCCGGCTATTCGCCCGATATCGTCAATCTTGATCGCACGGTTGCTCAAAATGTTGCCGCCGTGGCCAAGGAAAAAGGCGTTGCGTCGGCGGATTTGATCATCTGCGTTTTGGACCGGCCTCGCCATGAAAAGTTGATCGGTGAATTGCGCGCAATTGGTTGCGGCATCATGTTGATTCCCGACGGCGACGTTGCCGGCGTTATCGCCACCAGCGACCCCGACACCACGGTCGACATTTATATGGGAACCGGCGGCGCGCCAGAGGGCGTGTTGGCGGCGGCGGCAATGCGCTGTGTCGGCGGCCAGTTTAAAGGACGCCTGCTGTTCTGCAACGATGATGAACGCGCCCGCGCCCGCAAATGGGGCGTCGAGGATCTCGACAAAATCTATGACCTGACCGAGCTGGCCAAGGGCGACTGTATCTTTGCCGCAACCGGCGTAACCCACGGGTCCCTGTTGGAAGGCGTGAAGACGCTGCGCGATGGACGGATTACGACGGAAAGCGTGGTCATGCGGGCATCATCAGGAACGGTCCGCTGGGTTAAGAGCGAACACCGGCCGACGTCTAAATAGCATGGCCGCGTTGATCCGAATTACACCTGTTATTTTACTGCTGATGCTGACCGGGTGTATTTCGGGCATCAAATATGGCGACATCCCGCACGCGCAACTGGCGGCTGGTCCTGATTGCAACCCCAATACCGGTACCGCCAATATCGGACTCGATAAGCCGATGTTTGCGGTTACTTCGCGTTTGCCAAATTGCATTGGGGACGCAAAGTTAACCGATTTTCGCGGTGATAAAACTCGTTATCTGCGTTTCGGCTACCCTCGCCGCGGTGCAAATGTGAAAGGCAAAGACGCGGCGCAGGTGCCGATTGCGTTTACAACGAGCGACAAATGGTGGGCCGATTTGGCCAAAGCGGCGGATGCCAACAATGGCCGTGTGCTGGTTTACGTGCACGGATTTCGCGAGACGTTTAAAACCAGCAGCCGCGATACGGCACAAATTGCCCGGCTGACTGAATTCAAAGGCCCGGTCATTCAATATAGCTGGCCAAGCCAAGGCGAACTTTTGAGCTATGTTGTCGACGAAACCAACATGTATTGGGACGAACGCAATTTTCGCACATTTTTGCAAAGCTTGGCCGAAAAGCCATGGGTCAAAGATATTGTCCTGGTATCCCATTCGTTGGGCACACGTTTGGTTGTCCCTTCGATCGAACATGTTGACCGCAATGCCGCCAATCAGGATAGCAGCAACATTTCCAATATCATTCTGGTCGCGCCCGACACCGATTTACAGGAATTTGAACGCGAAATCGGAACGACTATATTATCGCCAAAGCGCGTCGCCGGTGGCCGCAAGGTAACGGTGTTTGTGTCGGCTAAGGATAAAGCAATTGGATTGTCGCGCACGATCCATGGCTATCCTCGCCTCGGCAATCCCTATTGCTTCAACCCCAATACGGCCAGACAGTTGAAAGCAAAGGGCCTGCCCGAACGTTGTTACGCCGAAAGTTTTCGCGATCCGGGATTTCTGGAACAATCGGCTTTGACCATTATTGACAGCACCGATGTTTCAAATAGTGGTTCGGGCCATAGCGATTATTTGCGCAGCGCGGCGGCTTGCCGGGTATTTGCAGATATAGCAAACAACCGAAAAATATCCGGTTTGGAAAAGACCCGCTTGCCTTATGTCTCGGCGCTAACTCCTTATGCAAAAGGCGATAAACCGGAGCATGATATTTTGTGTATGCGCGAACTTGAATAAGCTAAAAAACACCGATCTCTAGGCCAGCCGCCAGGGCTTTGCCCGTCTCGTGGGCACGCAAAAGATCCGGCTCCGATATCAGCTTCGCCGCCAATATCGCTTCGCGTGATTGGGCATGGGTGCAGATAATCTGGCTGTCCATGGCTTTCCTCAGCCGCCATCCCGTCGCGATCCGTTCGGCCTGACGCAACGCATTGCTGCCGTCGGAGCCCGCGCATACGATCACCGCATAAGCGCGGCCCTCAATCTGGCCGAGGCATGGATAATATGTCCGGTCAAAAAATGCCTTCATCATGCCGCTGATCGCTGCCAGATTTTCGGGGAATACGAAGAGATATGCGTCGGCGTTCAACATCATTTCCGCCGTCGCCTCGGCTGCGTGAACCAGCCGCACGTCGACATCGTCCACGCCAGACGCGCCGTCTGCCGCCGCTTGCGCCAATGCCTTTGCGCCGCCGGTCATGCTATCCCAAATGATACATAGTGTTTTGATCATAACCTAATGATGGCCACCCAAGAAAAAAACGCAACCGATGTTTGCAGTTGCGGCGCAGGTGGGTACAATGATGCTGCCTTGGGGGCGATTTGAAAGGAGTGATATTATGCGCAAGATTAATATCGGAATATTGGCCGCGGCCTCATTTTTGGTTTTCGCGCCTCTCGCGGCACAAAACGATGCGCCGCCACAGCTGCCCGGAAAAGTGGAAGTAAGCCGGGTACAGGCGGGCACATATCAGAGCGATCCGGCACACAGCCTGGTCGGATTTCGCGTCAATCATTTTGGCTTCAACGATTATTTCGGAGTATTCGGCGATGTCGCCGGAACTTTGGTTGTTGACCCGGCCAATCCAAGTGCAGCCAAGGTTGATGTAACGGTGCCGTTGTCGGGGCTGTCAACCGCCAGCGCCAAGCTTTCGGAACACATGAAGGGTGCCGATTTCTTTGAAGCCGAAAAATTTCCGACTGTCCGCTTCGTTTCGACCAAGGTGACTGTGGACGGCACTTCGGCTTTGATCGAAGGCGATTTGACGATACGCGGCGTGACCAAGACGGTGACGCTGGAGGCAGACTTTACCGGCGCTGGAACAAACCCGTATGTCAAAAAAGAAACGGTCGGCTTTGAAGCGACCACTGTCATCAAACGCAGCGATTTTGGCATGAACTATGGTGTGCCGTTCGTGTCGGACGAAGTGCGATTGGGCATCACGGCCGCGTTTGAAAAAGGCTGATAGGGGAATTTTTCATTTCTAACTTGGTATTGAATATCGCCAGCTCGATCACCGGGCAGGCATGGCGTTGGCGCAGCGGTGATGTTGATGCCCGCGACCCGGGCTTTGCCCCTGACGATCTGGTCACGCAATTGTTGATGGCGCGCGGCGTGGATAGGGATGACCTTGACCGCCACCGCGATCCTACGATCCGTGCCTTCATGCCTGACCCGTCGATCTTTCGCGATATGGATGCGGCGGCACGGCGGCTTGCCGACGCTGTGCAGTCGGGCGAGCAATTGACCGTCTATGGCGACTATGATGTTGACGGCGCGACCAGCGCCGCGTTGCTGATCCGGTTGCTGCGGATGCTCGGGCTTCATGCGGGCTATTATATCCCCGACCGGTTGATGGAAGGGTACGGCCCCAGCGGCGAGGCATTGGTGCGGATCGGGCAGGGCGGCAGCCGCCTGATCGTCACGGTCGATTGCGGCGCGATGGCGTATGAGGCGTTGTCGGAGGCCAAAGCCGCCGGGCTGGAAGTAATCGTTGTCGATCACCACAAATGCGGCGTGGTGCTGCCGTCTGCATTTGCGCTGGTTAATCCAAACCGGCTGGACGAGATCGACGAAGCCGCCGCGCATGGCCATCTCGCCGCTGTCGGCGTTGCGTTTCTGCTGGGCGCTGCGATCATTCGGGAGCTGCGCGGGCGGAGCTATTTCACAGACCGCGCCGAACCAAAAATCATGGAGCTGCTGGATCTGGTTGCCTTGGGAACGGTCGCTGATGTGGCAAAGTTGCAGGGGTTGAACCGCGCGTTTGTGGCGCAGGGGTTAAAGATCATGGCGGGGCGGCGCAACATTGGCATGACCGCGTTGATCGAGGCCAGCCGGCTGACCCGCGCGCCGATATGCTCCGACCTTGGTTTCGCGCTCGGGCCGCGGATCAATGCGGGCGGCCGTGTCGGCAAATCGGATCTGGGCGTGCGCTTGCTGATCACCGAGGACCGCGAAGAGGCGCGGGGCATTGCGGCTGAATTGAACCAATTGAACGAGGAACGCCGGGCAATCGAATCGATTGTGCAAGACGAAGCGGAATTGATGTTACCGGGGCAGCATAACCGGTCGGTGGCCTTGCTGGCGGGCAATGGCTGGCATCCCGGCGTGATCGGCATCGTTGCCGGACGGATCAAGGAAAAAACCGGCAAGCCGTCGATCGTCATTGCGGTCGATGAAAATGGCGTCGGCAAAGGTTCGGGCCGCTCGATTGCAGGCGTAGACTTGGGCGCGGCCATTATCGCCGCACGAGAGGCCGGATTGTTGGAGGCAGGCGGCGGCCATGCGATGGCAGCGGGGCTGACGATCAGGGCGGACAAAATCGATGCGCTGGCCGCGTGGCTTGATGAACGGTTGGCCGCTGACGTCACCCGTGCATCGGGCGATCAGGCTTTGCTGGTCGACGCCGTGCTGGCACCGGGCGGCCTCAACCCCGCCTTTATTGACGCGATGGAGGGGGCAGGGCCTTATGGCATGGGTTGGCCCGGTCCGCGCATTGTAACCGGGCCTGTGCGCGTGATAAAATGCGATATCGTCGGCAAGGATCACGTGCGCGCCATTGTGTCTGGCGACGATGGCCGGTCATTCAAGGCGATGGCATTCCGGCAAGGCGAAACCGAGCTTGGGCAAATGCTGCTGCACGGCGGCGGCGGCCGCAAATACTGGCTTGCGGGGCGCGCAAAGATCGACGACTGGGGCCCGGCGCTAAAGGCAGAGCTGCATATCGAGGACGCTGCCTTCGCGGATTAGTGGATTTCAAAGATTACCCGCTTGACCTTGCCCAAGCGAATCCGTAAAGGCGCGGTTCGCCAGCGCGCTGGCCCCTTCGTCTAGCGGTTAGGACGCGGCCCTTTCACGGCTGAAACACGGGTTCGATTCCCGTAGGGGTCACCATCCGTTTTGATATTCCTTGGAATACTGGGCGGTTTTGGATATTAGTTCCCTGTCTACTGCATTTTCGGTACGTTCTCGCAGTACACAATGAACATTCAGACCGTGCAGCCGAGGGTGTAATATCGGCAGGGTCGGCTCAAATTTGGTGGAGCCGTAACCGGGGTACGCCGCAATGAGCGGAGTACGCGCCCCACACCTTCAACGCCGTGATGGCATCTACCATCTGAGAATTCGGGTGCCGGATGCAATAAGGCCGCAAGTCGGCAAGACGGAGCTCGTACGGTCTCTACGGACCTGTTCGCTTCGCAAAGCTCGCCCTCTTGCTGCCCTGCTCACGGCCCTGGTGATGGAGGCATTTGAAATGATTAAATTAAATGAAATGACGACGCACGAAGCGCGTAAGCTCGTGCAGGATTGCTTCGTGCAAGTGATTGCAAAACAAGAAAAGTATGGCGGGTTTGTACCAGTTACTAACCAGCCGGAATTTGAATATCATGAACAACGTGTGTTGTCGGAAGATCGCATTACGGAATTGCAGGCACAAATGGGCGGCAATCATATTGCCCCCGATATACGTCATCGGGTTCGCGACCTCGTAATTCGGCAGGGTTATAGCCCTGATATGTTACCGGAGGCACGACTAAACGATTTGGCGAATGGCGTCGCGAGGGTGCTAATTGAGCAGCAACGGTTGTTTCTGTTGCGCCTTGAAGATCGTCTGGCACCTCACATTATAGCCGATGAGCTTTTCCAAAATGGCGTCGAACACGCGAACGCTTCGGAATATAGTACCAAGTTCAAAGGCCCCACTCTTGGAGAGGCGATACATAGTTTTCTTGAGAGCCATAAACCGGTCTGGAAATTAAAAACCTATAAAGCGCGGCTGTGGCAACTTGGGTATCTTGTCGAGTATCTCGGAAACGAGAGACCTCTCGCCAGCATAATTGCAGAAGATATTCGCAGTTACCGAAATGCCGTTCTTACATTGCGCGCCAAACACGGCTTCCAACCGACCCAGACGTTCGAAGCTAAGCAAACAAGTAATAAGATTGCTCGCATTGAACCTAAGACCGCTGAGCTTATTTTTCAGCCAGTCCGGACCTTTTTCAACTGGTGCGTATCGTCGGAGGGCCTGATCGAAGCAAACCCAGCTCAGGCAGTTAAAGTAATGGTTAAGCATGACAAGACGGCCGGGAGAGTTCGCAGGCCATTCGAGGTCGATGAGATAAAAAAGCTATTTTACTGGCCGCAATTTCAGGGCTGCAAATCCAAAAGTCGGCGACACATGCCTGGAGACAATGTTTATCGTGATGGAAAATACTGGCTGCCAATTTTAGGTTATTACACAGGCTGTCGGTTAGGCGAGCTTGTTCAAATGGCAATTGAAGACGTGGTCGGTAACGACATGCACCCGCACCTAGACATCAACGAAAAGGCGCTCGTCGGAGGAAGCAATAAATCTGTGAAGAGTACTGCTGGGTTGCGTAAGGTCCCCTTACATCCTGATTTGATCGAACTCGGCTTTCTAGATTTTGCTGCAAAACGTGCAAAGCAGGACAAGCCAAACGTTCGCTTGTTTAGCGAAATTCCCTTCGGGGTAGATGGCCAAGCGTCTACTGAATATAGCAAGATTTTTGGACGTCTGATGGATAAAATCGGCTTGAAGGATCCTCAATTGGTATTTCACAGCTGGCGCCATGGTGTGGAGGACGCATTGCGCGATGCAGGAGTCCAACCCTACACAATTGACCGCATAATCGGTCACGCGGACGCCACAATGGGAGGCAGGTATGGAAAAGGCGTATCGCTTGGAGTTTTGGCTGCGGCAGTGGCGTCCATGAAGCTCCCGGTTCGGCTCACCAGCCTGTTGCCAACTGCCAAAAAAGACTAACGGCATTCAACTGGGCTTGCACAGTGAAATGCAATGTCGTATATCTGTTCTGCTCGACAGTCATTTGAAATGACCGAAGCCACAAGCGTGCTTGTCGAGAGTTTCCAACAGCAAACTGTTTTGGTCCGTTCGGATCAGGGGGCTCTCAGATGTCTTATCTTTGCAATTATTGCAGCACTTTGGCGCACATTGCAGCATGGCTGCAGGGCGCTGCGTGATGGCTCGTCGTGTGCCCGGCCATCTCAGCGAACTTGACCTAGCTCTCAAGCTTGGCATCTCAGTTTGGGGGCTGAGGGCATGGCGCCGGCGAGGATATGGCCCCACGTCTGTGAAATTCGGCAAAAGCGTATTCTACCGTGAAGACGAGGTAACAAAGTTCATTGATGCGCCGGTTAAGCATGGAGAGTCGAAATGACACAACATGCTCGTCCTTTCGATCCGCCCTTTACGTTGGCAGACACGCTTAATGCGGCCAAATCCGTGCTTGGAGTTGAGACCTTACCCGAGGATATCGCAACGGAAGTCCGTCGAATGGCTGATGGGTATTTGGGACGACTACGCCGGGTGCAGCGACGCGCAGTAGCTGGGGGGAGCTACCGCTTTCGAGATGCTCTGTATCGCCTGCATTCGTCACCAGCAGCTAAAACCATTGCGTATTTGTTAGCATACCCAGCGAGCAGGCCCTCGTTGAGTTGGTCTCAGGTGAAGTCGCAATCGGAGCGGGTCAATGTTTTCCGCCCGTCTGGAGAAAAAGTTATTTCATGGGAGGAACCCAAGCGTTCAAGCGGCGCAAGGACGATTTGCTCGTTTGGCCCTATCTCACGCGCTGCCCAGCAAATGGTCAGTCACATTATATTCGTGGTGGCTGGTCCCAGCCCCTATGAGTTCGCCCAGTCGGGGCGAGGACGGGATGCTGCGGCCCGGATCGCGTTGCATAGTATCAAACAGAAAGGAGTAAGATGGTTCGGTCTGGCTGACGTGAAAGATTGTTTTCCGTCAATCAGCCGTGAAATGGTAAAGCAGGTGCTCCCGTTCCTGCCGTGGTCTATCATAGACACGACCATTTTTATCCATAACGACACAGACATCAAAGCAACAAGTCTCAACGGAGACTATGCGAACAAAATATCAGTGAACGCGATCCGAGAGAGTTTACCACAGGGATCGTTGGTTTCGCTCATCGTCACCAGCAAGGTGTTACAACCGCATCTAGATGAGCTTAATGCTCCGCTGGTAATGATCTACGTTGACAACGTCATGATTGGTGCAAAAACCAATGAGCAAATCCAAATGAATTTAACTGCCCTGACTTCTTCGATGGAGAAGTGCTCTGGAGGATCGCTCCAACTGACAACTGAAGTTCGCAAACTAGGCGATCCAGAAATGGATTTTCTTGGCTATCGCTTCAGACGAAACTGGATGGCATCAGGTGGTTTCGGAAGGGCTTACCCCGCCGAGCGATCATTCCGAAAGCTGCACTATCGTTTAGCCCGGATGTTACTTGTCATGCCCGACACCCTTTGGACCAAGACGATCGAACAAGAGTGTGCTCGTTGGGTGCGCTCCTTCCCTGCGTGGTCGGGACGCTATCGGTCGGAGTACTTTGCGATCCTGCATTGTGAATTGGACATGCTCCCAATGCTGTATCGCATTCGGTCCGCAACCACGAAAGCAAAGTGTAAATGGACAAGTTTTTCTCAAATGGCTCGATTTGCTAGCGATACTGCCAATGTGATCGCCGATCTAATGCCGCGCCTTTTTACCGAAGGCGGATCGAGCAAGATGCAAAAGGTAAGTTTCAATTTCCAGCAATAGGTTAGGCAACAAAACTACGCATATAATGAGCAAATTGGTCGCTTCTGGACTGTACAGCAAAGTCTCCAAAAGTCAGAATGTCCCATACATACCACCCTCTATTCGGGACACTGCATGTTTTATGGCTATATTCGCGTTTCAACCGACCGGCAGGCGATTTCTGGGCTTGGTCTTGACGCCCAGCGTCAGTCAATCGAGCTTTATGTCGCTCAACAAGGGGCAACGCTTACCCAAATCTTTGTCGAGACGGAAAGCGGAACGAGAAATGACCGCCCGCAACTCCATGCCGCACTAGCTTTATGTCGAAAACACAAAGCAACACTCGTTATCGCAAAGCTGGACAGATTAGCGCGCAATGTCGCGTTTGTATCAAGCTTGATGGAAACAGGCGTCGAGTTCGTCGCTGTTGATGCACCCTTTGCAAATCGTCTTATGATACATGTGCTGTCCGCGGTAGCTGAGTGGGAACGCGAACAAATTTCTGTTCGAACAAAGGCCGCCCTTGCCGCTGCAAAGGCTCGTGGCGTCAAGTTGGGTACGCACGGCGCGGTACTAGCATCCCAAAGAAAAGCCGAAGCATATGCTCGCGCTCGTGCGCTGCTGCCATACATCGTCTGTGCCCAGAACGATGGTTGCACCAGCCTGCGGCAAATCGCCGATCATTTAACATCGGCTGGGGCAGCGACGCCAAACGGCGGATCATGGCATGCAAGTAACGTCCATCGGGTAATGGGTCGACTAAACCTACTGCAAAATGATCATTCAGCCTTGGAAGGTTCATCCCCTTCTTTGTAATCGCCAACGACCCACACGAAGCTTTGCAAGTCGATGTTGTCGCGGGGCTTCAGATCGGTCACTGCCGCATTTGCCTTGGCCATCAAGTCTAGCAGGCTTGTGTAAACCTCAGGATCGAGCGCAGGGCTGTAGTTGTAGACGAATTGATGTCCAACCCTCGCGGCGAAGTCTTGCGTCACTATCGGCTTGAGAAACATATGTTCGCGGGGACGCCATAGGAATGGCAAATAGGTAACCACAGTCCACTTCGCACTATCGTACCGGCATAACACCCGTTCCATAATTGCCAGAGCAGAGGAAACGTCTCCCATTGCAAAGCGCGCTGCTGACTGAATGAACTCATCAGCGTGCGGTCCCCGAAGCAAAGGATCAAGACGAGTTTTCTCAAACGGCGAAAGGAGGTTTGTTGCCCTATATGCAGACAGCACCGCCTCGCCATAACCATTGCCGGTCAGCGCAAGATCGAGAGGCGCAGTCGCATCGAGCTTGGCCTTGGCTTTGAGCTTGTAGTTCCGTTCTCCAAACGTGCCTCGGTCATCGCCCTCGAACGCAGCGGACCGAAAACCATCTGGAAAAAATTTCCGAAAACGCGTCAGTGCTCCGTCAAAACCGAAATAAGCTTCATTTGCTCTGCCGCTTAATGCTTGAAGTTCTGCCCAGACCGCTGCTTCATCGTCACCCTTAATGCGCGAATGTTCTTTTTTGTTTTTTAAAAGCAGCCCGACATATTCGATACCAGTATGCACCAGGCGGAGGGTTGCCTCGCCCAACAGTTCTTCTCGAACTGTTTTGTTTTTTGTTGTCACAAAGTTTCCCCAGCCATGTATTTTAAAGAGGTTTCGACGCCTTGCGCAAGGTCCTCGATGGAAACCGGAGAAGCGAGCGCTTTTACTGTATTAAGCGAGATTTGCTTTACGTCGGGAAGCTTGCAGGTCGGCACGACATAGAAAACCCATTGCGTAACATCGCAGTGGTCGGCGCTGTCGTCAAAAATATCGTGATGCGCAAAGACGTATATCTGTGCCGCTCGGCCAAATTCTTCAACCCATCCCGTAGGTTCGTTTCTGCCAGTACGAGGGGCAACATCGAAAATAGCTTTGCTTGGCTTGGAAGTGGTCCAAGTTTGGCGTGATGCTGACTGCTTCACTTCCAATCGCATTCCGTCAATTCGCTGAAAATCGCAGGGAGCATAGTTTGCACTGCACCAACGCCATTCGGGTTCTAGCGCAATCGCTACTATCGCCTCGACAATTTGAGCACGCAGGACATTTGTTATAAGCGGTTTGCCAAAGGCTGCATCGCACGCCTTGGCCACGATCTCGGCTTTATCAAATTGCCAAGCAATATGACTACTCTGTGATCTATTTCCCATCTAACCCCTCCGTCGCCGCCACAATTTGTCCTGAGGCGACGGCCTAAGCCGGATGTTAGTAACCCGCTGAGACAACGAGCGCACACGCCTTTACCGGCGAGCCGGTTGGACATACGCGTGTGCCACCCGGCCTCCGAAAATCGGCGACCGAGGTGTCTCAAGAGGGGTTACTAAGCCCCACTCCCATTTTGCTTGGGAGCGGTAAGGTGATAGCGGTGAACCACGATCTTTTGAAGCGTTGTTTCATCTGTTCAAATTAACAAGCAAAAACAGCAGTTTTCTGCGGATTTCAATGTCAAACAGGTTGTTCAAAAGTTATGATCAGGGACCACTAAAAAACTGGAGAACCTAATGATTTATACAATTGGATACAGTAACCGTAGCCTGTCCGAATTTCTTAATGAGTTGACCAGCAGAGGCATTAGCCAACTATGGGACGTCCGTTCGTCACCATGGTCGCGCAACGCAGCATTTAATGCCTCTAAAATCAATCATTGGTCCGATAGTGCAGGCATATTCTATAGACAATGCGGTCCTATTTTCGGGGGCAGGTCAGAAGTCGCACTGGATGACCCAATTTACATAGATTTGTTAAATGAGCTTTTGATTGCGGCTAAACGGGCCCCAGTCGCAATTATGTGTGCGGAAGGTGACCCTGCGTTGTGCCATCGATCTTGGGCAATAGGCGCCAGCCTGCTTCTTAAGTGCAAGGTGTCCGTTACAAGCATTTTACGAGATGGAAAGCTCGAGGACATTAACGCCACAATCAACCGAATTCGCCGAACGAATTTTGCGCCTGCGATCTTGTCAGGGCTAGACGGGATGGAGCCTTTCGATTGGCCTGAAAAAAATTGGATGTGCTAAGCAACCGTCCGCAAACTCAGAAATCCCGAAAGCCCTGGTAATGTGGGATTTTTAGGATTTTTATCCTACAAATCTTGTAGGAAGAGATCTCCATATTTTGGTGCAAGAATTGCAATTTCACGTCATTAGCCAGCGGTAACGCGGGTCGTTTCGCAAGGACTTTATAGCTGCAAATCTGTGACTGGCCAAGTTTGCTTGGTCGTTTCTCAAAGACGATTACAAGTCGTAAATCGTCCACTCATACCTTTTCACCTGAAGTGACAGATAGGATGTTCTTAACGCCTCCCAGCTCTTTCTATGCAAAATTTGGTAGAACATACAGTTACAGGGTTCCACGGGATGTCCTTTGGCATTACAAAGCACCTTCATCAGAGCCATCCCAAATGACAGCGTCTCACAATTAGCTTCAAAAATTCCCGCTCGTAACTATGCTGGATACATGCGCTTCTTATCCGATGGCCCAATTATCCCACCTGAGCTCATAGAGCAGCGGAATAAAGGTAACGTGATCTTCTTCTGTGGAGCTGGCGTATCATTGCCCGCAGGATTGCCGAGCTTCGGTGGGCTTACCGAACGCACAATTAATCGCCTTGGTGCCGAAAAAGCCAAACAGGCTTTTGAAAGGCAAGAGAGCTTTGATCGGGTTTTTAATGCGCTTATCAGGGAGTTCGGGCGGCCTGAAATCGATCACGAGATCTACAACGCTCTGAAAACGCCTCGAAAACCAAAGCTCGACTCTCATCGGCTGATTATTGATCTGTCGCGAGGGCCATCAGGGCAGCCTCAACTCGTAACCACTAACTTCGACTTGCTGTTTGAATGCGCAGATCGGAAGGCCAAAGTTGTCGTGCCTCCAGCCCTGCCTGACTTGTCGTTGAACCAGAAGATTGAAGGCATAGTTTATCTGCACGGTCGACTGACCAGGCCGGACAAAAATATAGCGGCAGGCTATGTAATAAGCAGCGCGGATTTCGGACGCGCTTATTTGGCGGAGGGCTGGGCAGCGAGATTTGTCAAAAGCCTACGGGAGCAGTTCACGATTGTCTTGTTGGGCTACACTGCGAATGACCCTCCGATGAGGTATCTACTCGAAGGTTTGCACGCACGAGAAGGCACAAGTTATAACGCTCCGATTTATGCCTTTACTGCTGGAAATGCCGGGGATGCAGAGGAAGAATGGCAAGATCGCGGCGTTACACCCATCTGCTATGAGCCCTTCGACAATGGTCATTCTGGATTGTGGGAAACGCTGGCTCTTTGGGCAAAGGCCGTCCGAGAGGCTGACGTTTGGAACGCAGAAATCATCCAACTGGCCCAGCGGAGACCATCCGAACTAACCTCTTGCCAACGAGGCCAAGTTGCAAATTTGGTAAGCACTAAAGCCGGTGCAAAACTGTTTGCCGACGCTGAGCCTCGACCGCCATCGGAGTGGCTTTGCGTCTTTGATGCAGCCACCAGATACGCAAAGCCGAGAAAACGGTCATACGATGGCGACGAGATCGACCCACTTGAAATATATGGGTTGGATGATGACCCTCCGCGACCAATTTCCGATGGCAACGGCCAAACAATCATACCCGGTAAAAGTATGCTTGATTGGAAGCATGATGATGCCAGTTTCCCGGAGCGAATAACCCTCAGGGCATGGGATGCGAGTTGGACAAATCCCTTACCGGAACGCCTAAATCATTTGGCGCGATGGTTCGGTACCGTCAGTCATGAGCCTGTGGCAGTTTGGTGGGCATCGGGTTCGAGATCGCTCAACCCCAACATGACGTGGTTCGTAAACCGCCGTATGCGTGACGATTTCGCGAACTTCCCCGAACCAGCATGCAAATTTTGGAACCTCTATTTCGATAGCCAATATCACCAGCACGAGATGAGCCGGGGTGGCATCGAGTTTGGATGGTATGACTTCAAGGAGGTCCTTCGGGACGAGGGCTGGTCAAATTACACCCTTCGATTGTTTGAGCGATCAACACATCCCTACGTAGAGTTTAATCGTCACGGCTTGGGAGCGCCAACGCCGCCAGAGGGCGATTGGAAAACTTTGGAGTTATCACAAGTTGTGGAGCCAAAAGTCCGCGTTTTGGACCGGCATGGAGAAGCACTTGAGATACCAGATGCCTATCTAGCCTCTGTCGTTGCAATCCTTCGTCAAAGCCTCATTACCGCTGCGGAATTGCTGGACGAGGTCGGGACAACATACTGGCGAACCCCGACCCTTCACCCGACAGGAAATCCCGGAGGAGGTTACCATGGCCGTAAGGAGCTGAGCTTTGTCTGGTTCAAGGACTTGTTTTTGGACCTGTTGGCCAAAGACCCCGACGCAGCGCGCTTCGAGACAACGCAATGGCCGCAAACTGACAAATACTTTTTTTCCAAGTTATGCATCTATGCCGCCATGCACCCGGCGCTCTCGAAGGCAAAGCAAGTTGCGCAGTTGCTCACCGGCTTGAGCAATGACCTGTTCTGGGAACCGTATTCCGAGCGGGAGCTACTCTTTACCATACGGGCGCGTTGGCCCGAATTTAGCAGCCATCAGCGTCGCGCAATTGAGCGTAAAATTATTGCGGGCCCTGCCAAATGGAAAAGTGAGAGCCGAGGCGACTATCGCAATCGTCGCGCCACTTCTGCTGCCTCGTGCTTGCGATGGCTGGAACTAAATGGCTGCGCGCTTACGTCGAACAGTGCCGACAAGCTCGATCAACTCAAAAAGATAGATGAGCGTTGGACTGACCGCTGGGCAGCGTCAGCCGATGAAAGCTACGAACCTCGGGGTGGCACGATAGAACGGGTGACTGAACTTCGAGGTTTGGACACACTTCCAATCAATCGGATAGTGTCAGTTGCACTCGCTCGAACCGAAGATCGTTTCGATGTTCTCAAAGACTTTCGGCCCTTTGAAGGAATGGTGAAGACCTTCCCGTTCAAGTCTCTCGCAGCGCTAAGATTTTCGTTGAAGAACGGCGATTTTCCGGTCCGCTTCTGGCAGAATTTGCTTTCAGAATGGCCCGACGAAACGCCGCTCCGCCTTCGGTGGCTGCTTGCATCGACTATTGCAAGCTTGTCCCATGACCACGCGCTGGAGCTACGATATTACCTTCCGCGCTGGCTAGAAAAGCATCTTGCAGCACTGGCGAAAGAGGATCGACGTCGTGCACTGGAGCTATTTGACGCCGTGCTCAAACCATTTCTGGATGCCAAGGCGGAGACAACTAAGAGCGGGATTGGACATACGTCGGTTGGCGGCGTCATCCAAGATCGTTCGGAGGTTTCAATTAGCAAGGCGATCAATAGCCCTGTCGGGGTATTGACCGAGGCACTTTGGTCGTTGTCGCCAAAGAAGGCGTCAGCCAAGCGACCCCTACCTCGTTATATTGGAAACCGGCTCGAAGCCTTGTTTAGTGTCCAAGGGGACGGCGGCGGACATGCGGCGTGCGTGATGGCACAGAGAATGGGCTGGCTGGAGTATTGTTATCCAGCATGGATGAAAGAAGTCATGCTGCCGCTTTTCTCGTTGTCGCACCCCTTGTCCGAAGCGGTGTGGCACGGACTGGCTTATGATCGAAATGGCCTATCAGGCCCCACTTTGAAACAATTAAACGAGCCATTTTTAGCATTGCTTAGAAGCGAAGCCGATTGGAGGTTGGACACCCGCGAATATCAGCACCATGTCAGGAGACTGGTATATTTGAGCCGTGCAAAGGTAGGCAACAAACCGATCATATCATTCGCGCAAGCGCATGACGTATTGGTCAGGCTGGATGACAAAGCCCGTGGCGATGCTGTTTGGGCGCTTTCGGACATAATCACTGAGAAGGGTGCATGGGCAAAATTTGTAAAGCCGTTCATCGAGAATGCTTGGCCTCGCCAAGTGCGTTTCAAAAGCGAAGCCACGTCATCAAGCTTTGCTCACTTGCTTGAAAGTGCTGGCGAGGACTTTGACGACGCTGTGAAGACCATTTTGCCGCTTCTCCGCCCTGTCGCCAACCTCCATATGATCACATACAGGTTCACTAAGGATGATGGGACGGACGAACGAAACTACGCAAGGCAGCACCCCGAAGGGACACTGGCGGTGCTGGATGCTTTAATCGCGGAAGACCGATCTCAACGGCCATACCAGTTAGGGAAAACACTGGAGATGATTGGGGAAGCAAAGCCATCGCTGCGTCAAACCACGGAATGGCGGCGGCTCAATGAATTAGTGAATTAAGGGGTTGCATCCCTATCGAGGCAACGCCGTGCGTTATTCCCTCCTCAATGTTGCATTGCCTCCAAATTGGATGTCGACTCTACAGCGAAGGCCAACTCTCCCTTATTTCCTCCCAAGACTTAGTCAGTCTAGCGGGCATCAAGCTAAAATCGACAGAACCAAGAACGTCTTCGCCTCGAACCCGAGCCAGCACCATTCCAGACGCCTCATATTGATCTTTGCCCCGTTGTGACAGGTTACCCCAAGATGCGAGTTGGCTGACTGTTTTTTCGGTAGTGAACGAATTGAGCTGCGACTGCTTCAGCGCTACCATTTCCAATGCATCACGACATCCACGTATCTGCTTTTTTACAGCTGCAACATTCATGGCCGTGGCATCGGCGCTTAAAAATCCGGCTGCCTGTATGAGCTTGTGCCGAGTTTCTTTCACCGTTGGTGCCAAGCTTTCCTCCAAGAAAAACCACTCCGGTTCTATGCGACAAACCGGCACTCGATTAGTTTCAGTTCGCATCTCAATGTCTCCGTTTCGATTTATTACCGGAACTTGAACCTCCTCATATATCGAGAGAAATCCTCCCCGAACCTGCTGCGTGACAGCGGTGGTAAGCTTAGGCATCTGGTTCCGAAAGCGATTTTGTAGCCCTTCTATTGTTACAAGCTGTCCACCCCATTTGCCCAACAGCCCGTCAATGATAGCAAGCCTCTCCTGAGCCGGACCGAAGCGCGCCAGAAATACGGCCTGCTCAGCGTCCTGACGCATTCTGTTTGTAATTGCACTCCAGCCATCATCTCCAAAGAAATGTCGCTTCCCGCAGCTGTTACCCACTAACCCAATCTTGCCGTCCAACATCCGAACGATGGCTCCGTCAAAGTGCTCTTGTTGCTGAGGACAAATGGAACAGTGCACCATTCGATTGGTAGTGTGACGTGTGTCATATCCCACTGGTTTGAAACTGGTATCCAAGCCGGAAGATGGGTCCATTTGCAATGAGAGACCGGAATAGGCTGAAGGGTCGCTGGTGAGCAAACCAGCCTTCAACAGGATGCTTCTACGTGCGTCCTCCGAAACAGGCACTGTCGATGCCGTACCGTTGTTTTCATTCATGGCAGAGCCATTACTAGCAAGCTCGCGATTTGTAAACAAAAAGAGAACGATACTGCTGCATATCGAGACTTTAAAAACCACCAAAAATTACGTTTTCTACCACATCAGGATATAGTCCTGACGACTATCGCCGCGCAATGCGGCTTAACGCTAGCATCGACATGGCTGACGGTTGATCATGCGTATTTTGACTATCAAAATTGGCAATAACTTTGTACCTTTGACCAGTACACAAACCGGTACACATTCGAGCCGAAAAGTGATGTTTTGTGAGGGTTTCGGGGGAATTATGAAGCACACAACCTCTCCCGTAGGGGTCACCAACATTTATATGCTTGGCTATTGCATTCAATCGATTTTCCAGCGCCCCATCTCGATTTATGTATGCGAGGGGTAGCCCGTGCTTAAAACTTTCCGATGATATTCAAGAACGGGCCATCGCTTTTATAGTCCAGATTGGTCAAGTCGTCCGAGAAATCGCTGAAGCTGTAGCCGACACCAATTTTGGCATGATCGCCGATGTGGCGGTAAACCCCGGCAAGTGCGCCGGTGCGGCTGTCGCCTGCGGTCGGCGTTCCCAGATAGCGGAATTCAACGAGTGCATCCCATTGCTTCACCACATGGAAGTCGGCGCGAACAATACCCAGATGCGCTTTGCTTGACGCATAGTCGTTGCTGTCGCGTGTCAACGCGATTTCACCGAACCGGTAACCGTATTTGGCACCGACCGAGACCCATTTGTTAAGGTCAAAGGTGAAGTCGGCACTTAAAATCTGGCTGCGCTGTTTTGGTGCGGCGGTTGTACCGCCTGCAGTGATCTGACCAATGGTCGCGGTATCGCGGAAGTATGTATATTTGAAAAGTGCGTTGAACCGGTCATTGGTTACCGGGCGATAGGCCACACCGGCAACGCCTTCGACAAAGCTTGCGTCAACGATGCTGCTATTGTCTGCGTCGGACAGTGCAAGGTTAAGGCGGCCAAGCACGCGGAATGAAGGATTGGCGTCATAACCAAAACTGTTCCGCAACAGCCAAGTCGTCTGATTGCGGTTCAGGCCTTTTTCAAAACGCCCTTCGATTGCAGTTGCCCAGCGCACACCGTCGCCCGAAAAACCGAGGCTTCCGGTGAAAGCGGTGCGGTCAAAGCTGCCGCTTTGATTGTCAGTGATGCTGCCATTTTCGAACGTACCAGCGAACGACCAGCGGTCGCCTGGTGTGAATTCAAAACCATAGCTATGCAGCATCTCACGGGTGTTTGTGGCCAGCCCCAATCGCTCTTCGCCGTGGACACTCAGGCTTGAACCAAACCGTGTTTTGCCGCCAACCGTCAACGTGCCGAAATTGGAACGGGTCAGCAGCGATTGTGCCTCAAACCCGCTATCGGCGCGATCAGTGGTCAGCGCATAGTTGAAATAGGTTTCTGAATTGTCGCCGATGCGCCGCGTGAGGCCAACAGTCGCGCCAAAGCCGCCTCCGCCTTCGGAAATTTCGCCGTTGAACGACATCCGTTCGCTGACTTCATAGCGCGCGCCGATGCCAACGCGGTCGTTCGACTGGCGGCCGGCATCATTCTTGAGCGTCGTTTGGGCAAAGCCGAACAGACCCCAGCCTTTGGGCGCATCATAGCCAAGTTGCAGCGCGAGATCGGTGCGTTTGCCGGTTTCGACGATATTGGTCAGAAAGTTACTCGCTTGATACGCTTCATGGCGCACGCCGAGCGTGGCTTTGACATTGCCGAAGCTTTGAATGACACCGAGATCAAGCGAGCGGCTGTCTCCGCGCGTTTGGGCTCTTACTTCGTCATAGTCTGCGGTGATGCTGGTCGCCGCGCTTAATGGCAGCGCGATTTTACCGCCCCAGCGGTTGACACCGTCAGCCGACAGGCGCCCGATGCCCGAAAAACCGGCATCCTGATGCTCATAATAGAAACTGCTGCGGCCTTGGTCTGTGCCTGCGGTTACTGTCCCCAAAAGGTCAGCGAAATCGAGCGCGCCTTCAACGCGCCATGAGGTTGCATTTTGCTTAGCTATCCCCGGATTGGCGACCGAAAGGAAATTCAAGCCCCCATCATTCGAATTGGCCTGGCCGAATGCCGGACCATCGGTGCGGGCAACTTCGCCCTTTAGGTAAGTCGTTGCCGATTGGCGAATAAGGATATCCGCACCAAGCAAAGTCTGATCCGCCGATCCAGTGGCTTCGCGCTGGGCTGTTCCGCCAAAGCGCACCACTTCACCCAACCACTGGGTCGCACGGCCGCCAAAGGTATAGCCGCCAATGTCGCTGATCGTTGGTGTATATTCATAGCGAACAACCAACACCGCGAGATTGCCCGGCCGGTTACCTGTGCGGACGACTTGGCCGTCACTTGCTGTCGAACTTAACGGACGGGTCAACAATATGCGGCCCTGAATATAGTCGACGTCATAATCTTCCTGCGGTTGCAGGTCGCGGGATTCAACGACGAGCCCTGAATCCTTGTCACGAATTTCGACACGGAGCCGCTCGGAACCAATGGAGAGGTCTTGCCGCTGAAGGAAATATACCGAGCCACCCGTGCCGCGAAATTCTTCGCGGGCAGGGGCCGTGCCGGGGTCTGATGCAAAGGCGGTCAACCGGGATTTGCGTTCACCAAAGCTGGTCGATTTGGTGCTGACATAGTCGCCGAGCGCGCCATAAAGTCCGCGATCAAGCTGTGCCAGATCTGTGCCATTTACGTCGAGGACATAATTGCCGATTACAATTTTGCTGTCGTCGCGATCAACCCGCAGATAGAAACGGCCCTGCGTCGGCGCATCTTCGACGGTCGAGCTATCATCGCCATAGGATGGATAATAGAGGCTCGAGTCGAGGCGGCGCAGCAGCTGGCTCGGGTCCTTGTCATTAAGATTGCTGAAGATGTTACGGAACGACGTTTCACCGGTATCGAGCGAAGCGGTCACGCGCGTGCGGCCACCAAACTTGCCCTTGGCGTAGAATGCGCCGCGGGTGTTGAGATAGAGCTTGTCAAATTCCTGATCATTGCCGGTGACAATCGCCGCCGGCCCCGAACTGTTGTTCTTGCCAAGCGTGAGATCGCCGATGGCCACATGGAACCATTCATTCTTGGGAACATCAACGGTGCGGTTAAAGCGGATCGGTTTGGCACCAGCCACGTTGATTTCAACATCTTGCTTGCCGAACGGCAAAATCTGTTGTGCCAAAAACTCGCCCGCTTCTGATACCGGCACGGCCTGTCCCATCACACGGACGTCGCTTTTTGAGGTAACGTCTTTGCCGGTCACAGTGACGCTGGCACCGCGAATTTGGATATTGCGCGACGCGCTATTGTCACGGCCAAACGGGTCCTGCGGATCAGCAGGCTCGGCCTTGGCCGACTTGGAATTTGCCAGAGTCAGCTCGCCGGGGCGGGTTTCGTCAAACAGATCCTTATCGCCGTAAACGCGCAGGACATAAAACATAGCCTGCGGGTCACCTTCGGCCGGGGTGAAGAGTGCTTCACCTGCTGCGTCCAGCGGCAGTATCTTAAACGGCACGGCGTCTTGCGATTCCCCGCCGCGAAAGAGGCGGATTTCGCCCCGTTTGATGAACGATGCGTAGTTGGTATAGGTCCGGAATGTCACCGGCTCACCAATGGCGGCCAACCGGGTTGTACCTGTATCAACCACAGCATTGAGCAAAGGCTGCACGGCAATCCCGTCAAGCCGAACGCTGATTCCGGCATTGGCAAGATCGCTGTCAACAGTGCGCGTTGTTTGCGTTTCGGTGACAATTTTGAACGGCGCAGCGGCTTCTCCGCTTTGGGCATGCGCCGCTGTTGCGACGGTGAGCGCCAGGATTGATGCAACAGCATTCAAGGCAAATTTGGTTGCTCGTGGAGCGAGGTTCAAGTTCTTCATAATCCTTACTCCTTTCCGTTTACTTGTGTGGCCTGGGCCGTGGTTCGTTCGATTTGCAGATCACCCGTGCCTCCGCTCTGTTTCCAAATCTCTTCAATCTGGTCGGCTAGAGCCTTGGTCCGGTTGGCTCCCCGCCCAATGTCCACTTGGCCTTCGGCATAGTTAAGCCGCAGGATGGACCGTTCGGCCTTAAGTGCCTCGATCAGCGCGGGCAGCTTGGCCTGCCATTCCGGCTTGAGCATCAGTCCCTCGCCATCGAATGCAGCCGCGCTTAGTTCGATCGTGACGATCTTGGCGATGCGCGCTCCAAAGTTGAGTTCGCTGATCTTACCGCGCGTCAGGCGGACAACACGTGGGTTTTCCGTCGTGATCTGATATCCCGAAGGCAGCGAACGGGGGTCAAGCTTCAAGATGAAGTTTGAGCCGATCTGGGCATTGGGGATGGCGGCACAGGTGACATGATAGCGGCCATATTGGTCAGCCGTAATCAGCAAGCCATTGACCGTCGCAACGCGGGCACCAGCTATGCCGGGTTCGCCCTCATCTTGATAGCCATTGCCATTGCGGTCATCAAACACCTTGCCGATGATCTCGCCGCAATCGAACAACGGGCTTGGCGTGATGCGGACGGTCGCTTCGCCTTGGTTGGAAAGCAGGCGGCCATTGCGTGCGTCACGGCCCGTTGCAAGGTTGACATAGTCGCCGTCATTCACTCCGGCACCCACTGTCAGCACCAGGCTGATCGTGACCGAGCCATTGGCTGGGATGCTCAGGTTGCGCCAATCAAGTTCGCGGCCTGTGATATGCGGGGTTACGGCATTGGCATTCACCCGTCCCGAGTTGACGACATATTTGAAGCCAGGGGGCATCAGATCGACAACATCGACATTGTTGCGCGTCACGTCTTGAACGTTGCGGACAACGATGGTGTAGGGGACAAGGTCACCCACATTGGCGGTACGCTTGGGGCTCGTCTTGGTAACGATCAATGGCGTTATCGCTTGTATACGGTCAAGCGGGATGTGGTTGTGGATGACGTCTGGGTCACCTGACGCTAGGCGGAAGTCATAGAAATAACGTGTCGATTCTGCGCCCTGCGGACGATCATAGTTTGGCACAACTGCGCCTGATACCAGACCGGTTGGGTCAAACGGTCCGGCCTGCGCCAGGATGATCGTCGATGCGCCCGGGATGGTGTCAGCAGGATTGACGACGACGAGACGATAGGTCGTCTGTGCAACCGGGCAAGCCGCCGCTGCGCCTGCGACGATGTCAATCCGGTAACGTCCGTCGATGCCGGTCATCTGGTTTTGCTGCGACGGATCGAGCAAGCAGACGATTGGCAGCGGGACATTATTGGCATCAACAATCGAGACACGTGCGCCTATGATCGGCGTGCGGTCTATCGAGTCATAGATAACGCCCGATGGATCAATAGGACGGTCAAGATCAACTGCGGTCACGCCTGCGGTCAAGACAATGTTGTTCGTGCGGCCGTAAACCACATTGCTGGTGGGGTGACGGAAGACTACGCTATAGCCAGCGCCGAGGGGCAAATCAGAAACCTGATATTGACCATTGGCATCGGTCCGAACAGTGCCGACAACGATGCCGCCCCGGACGATTTCGACGAGCCAGTTGGGCTGGCGTGGGTCTGCAATATCCTTGGTATTGTTGCCATCGGCATCAAGGAAGACGGTGCCCGTCAACGCGGCAACCGAAGGATGAACGATAAGCGTCACTGTTTGTGTCGCACATTGGCCCGATGGGTCGCATACGGTGTAAGTGAAGCTGTCTGGTCCGACATAGCCAGCAGCAGGCCTGTAGGTGATCGTGCCATCGGCATTGATCACGGCCGTGCCATGGGCAGGCACCGATGTTTCACGCACGGTCATCGGATCGCCGCCAGGCTCGCTGTCATTGGCGAGGACGTTGATGGTAACAGGATCGCCGTTGATCGTCGTGGCGGCATCAGCGGCAGCGACCGGACCGGGATTGATGACAGTCACGCTGACCGCCAAAGTCACGCAGTTTGCGGGATTCAAACGCTCACAAACGAGGACATCAAAGCTATATGTGCCAGCCGGGGTTGCAGGTGAGAC
>JAYUPJ010000046.1:0-9040 GCA_043760195.1 Sphingomonadales bacterium
CGGTTTGGCCATGAACGTCGCCTCCAACCCGTGCGCCTGCGCCACTGCTTTCACAATCCGCTTGTACATAATCGCATCATCGCATGCGCGCAGCACATCGGGTTTATAGCGCAATGTCAGTTCACATTGGCCAGGGGCGAATTCGGATATGGCGGATTCAAGCGGAATGTCTTGTGCGTCACACGCCGCATATAGTGCGTCGAAAAAGGGGCGAAAATCATCAAGTTCGCGCAGGCCGTAAACCTCGACCCCCTTTGGCATGGTCCGGTTATATTCGGGGCGCGCAGGGCGGATCCGGCCATCGCGTGACCGCCGCGGATCGAGCAGATAGAACTCCAGTTCGACAGCGAGTGCGGGCGTTAGTCCATCCGCAGCGTAACGGTCGAGCACCAAACCCAGTACGTGGCGCGGATCCAGATCGTGCGGCTTGCCATCCAGCTCGTAAAAATCGACGAGGAATTGCCCGGCATTGTCGCCGCCCCACGGCGTTTTCACCAGCGTGCCGGGAATAGGCTTCATTGAGCGATCAGCATCGCCGTCTTCCCATACAAGCCCGGTTTCGACCGTATCCTGCCCGGTAATATCGACCACCGTTATCGACCCGGGAAAGAAGCGGCCTTGTGTGTACACATCCAGAACTTCGTGCTGGCGCAGCCGCTTTCCGCGCGGCACTCCGCCGAAATCGGTGTAAATCATCTCGATGGAATCTACACCCGGGTTAGCTGCGAAGAACGCTTCCGCTTCGGATTTTGATGCGACAATAGCCGACGATTTTGCGCGTCTAATCATGATTAATCTCCTGCAGCTCGCCTATAGCATTCGACATTTCTTGCAAGAGACGATCGACTTGGGCGGAAGATGTCACCGGACTTAGCAACATCATATTGTGGAACGGCGCGAGCAATATGCCGCGATTAACAAGGTAAAGGTGGATGGCCGATTCCAGATTGTGATCCATGATTGCCCGCGCTTCGCTGCCATTTTGGGGCACAGAAGCCGAGCACACGAACTCCACGCGCGCGCCCACATTGGTGACATGCCAGCCGAGCGATTTTTCCGCAATTACCGACTGTAGTCCGGCCACCAATCGCGACGCCATAGCCTGCATCTGCGCGTATGCTGCGCGGGTAATCACTTGCCCCAGCATCGCGTGCATGGCGGTAATGGAAAGCGCATTTGCCGACAAAGTCGTCCCTATGCCGCTGTGCCCCGGCGGCCGCGCGGCATTCAGCGAAGCCATCCGGGCGGCGACTTTGTCCGTAAATCCATACACCGCGCAAGGCACGCCGCCGCCGATTGATTTGCCGATCACCATGATGTCAGGCATCGGACCATGTGAATTGCTATGGCCGCCATAGCCCGACGAAATGGTGTGGGTTTCATCGAAAACCAACAGCGTTCCATGCGTCCGCGTCATCTGGCGCAGGGCCTGCAGATATCCCGGCGCGTCGCGCACCATACCCACATTGGTCATCAATGGTTCGGCAAGAACGCACGCGACATCATCCGCTTTCAACGCCGACTCTAACGCAGCAATATCGTTGAATTCGATCACTTCGGTTGTGGGCAATATATCATGAACTTGCCCGATCAGACTGGGCCGATTTACTGGAACGCCGCCGCGCAAATCCACCAGCACATCATCCACCGCACCATGATAGCAGCCGTTGAAAATCAGTATTTTCCGGCGGCTGGTTATGCCCCGGCACCACCGGATGACGGCGCGGTTTGCCTCACTCGCCGTGGTGGTTACTTGCCATTGCGGTAGGCCGAACATATCCGCCAACATCGCGCCCAATTCCGCCCCTTTGGCGGTGGGCAACATATAGCTTAGCCCTTCGCCCGCTTGCTGGGCCAATGCCTGCGCCAACGCCGGCGGCGAATGGCCAAACATGCTGGCCGTGTCGCCAAGACAAAAGTCGTCATACACTTGGCCATCAATGTTTCGCAGAGTTGCGCCGGTGGCAGACTGCGCGACAATTGGAAACGGGTTCGGCCAGTCTTTCATCCAATGAAACGGCACACCTTGAAACCAGCCGCCGGATTGCTGCGCATTCGCCGCCGATTTCGGATTGGCGGCAATAAAACGCGCAGCTTCCCGCGCGCGCATGGATGCGATGGCAGCGTCTGAAATCATCCCAACCGGTCCCGCAGCGCATACCAAAGCAGCCCCAATGTCGCCAGCGGCCGGGCAAACATTTTGCCGCCGGGAAAAGGCTGATGCGGGAGCTTGGCGAAGACATCAAAGCTGTCCATCGCGCCGGTGACAGCCTCCGCCAGCAACTCCCCGGCGAGTGTGGTGACAAGTGCGCCGTGGCCAGAAAAGCCATGGGCGAAGAACACATTGTCTTTGCGGCCGATATGCGGAAGCCGGTTCATGGTAACGCCAACCGCCCCGCCCCAAGCATAGTCGATGGGTGTGTTGGCGAGGTGCGGAAATACCTCTAATATATGTTTGCGGACAAATCCGGTAATGTCAGCAGGCGGTGTCTGCACATATTTCTCGCCCCCGCCAAAGATAAGGCGCTTGTCGGCGGAAAGCCGAAAATAGTTGAGCACGAAACGGCTGTCGGCAATCGCCGCGTCACTTGGGAACAGATGACCGGCATCTGCCAACGGAGCGGTTGCCACATTATAATTCATGATCGGGATGGTGTAGCGGCCAAGCTTTGAATCCAGATTTCCTGTCCACGTGTCTGTGGCGACGATGAATTTTTCCGCGTTCGCATCCCCCGGCCATGAATGCGTATTCTCGAAAATATGCACCCCGGCGTCTTTTGCTGCTCTCGCCAATCCTAGCGCGTAGTTCAGCGGGTGAAAATGCCCGCCTTGGCGGTCATAAATCCCGCCATGATAGCCGCCGCCGTTGATATGCTGCCCCATATCCTTGGGCTGCACCACCTCAGCCTGCCAGCCAAAGTTGGACGCAAGATAATCAGCATCGCGCTTGATCGCATCAAAATGTTTTGGCTTATACGCCGCCTCCAAATGGCCGGATTTCAGATCGCAGGCGATGTCATGCTTCGCAATACGGCTCTTTACCCGGCCAACCGCACCATAAGCCAGATCGAAGATCGCTTGGCTCCGTTCGCGGCCAAACTCTTCGTCAATCTCTCGCATTGACCAGCGCAGCCCGGGGATCAATTGCCCGCCATTGCGCCCCGACGCGCCAAAGCCGATGGTTTTGGCTTCGATAAGCGCGACCGACAGCCCCTTTTCTGCGCAGGCCAAAGCTGCCGACAATCCGGTAAAGCCGCCGCCAATGACGACTACGTCATAGCTGCCCTCGCCCGTGAAGGCAGGCTGCGTCTCCCACGCATTGGCGGTGGCTGCATAATAACTGTTGTTCAAAGGATCGGACATTACACCCGCAGCAATAAATGCTCACGCTCCCAACTGCTCACCACGGACTGGTAATTGAACAGCTCATAATCTTTGATCGCAAAGAAGATTTCAAAGAAATCATCACCCAGCAACGTCCGGACCTTTTTGCAGCTATTGAACCGGTCGAGTGCCGCTTCCAAAGTACGCGGCAAAGTGCGGGCGCGGTTATAGGCGCTGCCCTCGATCATCTTGGGCGGAATCATTCGTTCGGTCATGCCGATATATCCGCATACCAATGTCGCGGCCATCACCAGATACGGGTTCGCATCCGCGCCCGGCAAACGGTTTTCGACGCGGCGATTATGCCTGTCGGAAATTGGCACGCGAAAACCGCATGACCGATTGTCGATGCCCCATTGGACGTTGATGGGCGCAGCGCTGTCCGGCCGCATCCGGCGAAAACTGTTTACGTTGGGTGCCCACATTGGCGAAATCTGCGGCATCAGGCGCACAAGCCCCGCAATATAGCTGCGGAACAACGTGCTGTCGCGGCCATTGGATGTCGAAAACAGGTTCCTGCCGGTTTCCCAATCCACGACGGACTGGTGAATGTGCATTGCGCTGCCCGGCTGCCCGGCCATCGGGTTCGCCATAAAGGTGGCAAAGACGCCATGCTGTTTCGCCACATTGCGCACGGCACGTTTAAACAGAAATACCGAATCCGCGAGCTTCAGCGGGTCGCCGTGGATAAAGTTCACCTCCAGCTGGGCCGCCCCCATTTCGTGGATCATGGTATCAATGTCGAGGCCCATCATCTCACAATCGTCATAGATATGATCGATGATTTCTTCATATTCGTTCATCGCCTCAAGCCCATAAGGCTGGCTGGCGGTTTCTGATCTGCCCGATTGTCCGGCCGGCGGTTGCAACGGGAAATCAGGATCGATGTTTTGCGAAACCAAATAAAATTCAACCTCAGGCGCAACAATGGGCCGCCAACCTTTGGCTTTGAATAACGCCAATACCTTTTTCAATATCGCGCGCGGGGCAATAGAAACCGGCGTCCCGTCGCTGTTCAAGACATCGGCGATGACAAATGCGGTGGGTGATTTAAAACCGGGCGCACGGCAAATCGTGTCGGGGTCTGCGACCAGAATTTTGTCAGGGTCCTTATCCCAAATATCCGGGATATCCTCCGGATAATGGCCATCAATCGTGCTGATGAACACGCTACCCGGAATTCTCAGGGATTTATCATCAACCGAGGCCAAGAATTTTTTCGCAGGCAACACTTTGCCGCGCTGCACTCCGTTGATATCCGGAACAATGCATTCAACTTCATCGATTTTGTGTTCGGCAATCCAAGCCGTCATTGCATTTGTCATGCTGGATTGTGCGCACAGCCAGCGAAGTTGGTCAAGAGACCTTGTCGCAAAGCTGTGCGCAATCCTTTATCAATTAAATTAGAATGATAGTCCCACGGTCGCAACAATCGCTTTTCTGGCATCGCCGTCCACAAAAATGCTGTTGCGGTTTGAATCGATGTAAGATGCGCCAATTGTCAGCGCATCAAACGAAGCGGTGACGCCCAACGACCAGTCAAGCTTGTCACCGGTTTCTCCGCCAAACGCGCCGTCTTCATAACCGAACGATCCGGCAACGGTCAGAGGTGTGTTGGGAATGCCAACCGACGCGGTGGTCGCCAGATATAGATTGTCGGTGCCGCCGATACTGTTTTGTCTCGGCGCATAAGAGACCTGCGCGCCCAATGTTGCCGGGCCGACAGTTGTGCCAATTTTGCCGGTGGTTTCGACGTAGTTCAGGCTGCTGACGCCGGGATAGACGAAATATGTCGCACCAATGTCAAACGTAACGGTGTCGCCGCCAGCAAAACCAGCGTACAAATCAACCTCCAAATCGTCGCCGTCGTTTTCAGCGATCGTAGACGCCCAAACACCCGCATAAACGCCGGATTCATGCGCGATATTCAGGCTGGCTTGCAGCGCAGGATCTTTGCCGCTCAATGATACGCCGCGAAACCGGTAATCGGAAACAAGGGTAACGGTTCCAGACAGATCAATCGGTCCCGACGCTTCTTCTTCTGCGGCTGGTTCTTCCGCTGCAAATGCAGGCAAAGAAATCGTCGTCGCAGTTAACGCCAACGTCGCTGCGCTCAGTTTAATCATGTGCTTACGCATAAATAGTCCTTTATTTTCATCGGTTCATCGTTCCAACAAACAGGCTCTCACTGTCTTGTCGGACTTATGTCGCCCCGGTCCCGTGAATTTTGCGCTCTCCACCAGTCTCTATTGAACGATTGAAGAGTTTGTGTGCACCCGCACAAAAACAGCAAAGTGCAAACCGTTCAAGCAATTTTGTGACAGCGTTGATGTCCTTTTCGGCCAATGTGATAATTGTATCACAGTTCTGAGACGTTTTCTTGACGGTCCGCGCCAATGGTATTGCGCTCAATCCAGCACACGCGGGGGGACGGCGCGGTTAACCACCTCACGCAACGCAAACGCGGTTTCGATCCGCGCAACTTTTGGCAGAGTGGCGATCTCTTGCCGGTGGATACGCTCATAATCCTCCAGCGATGCCGCCTTCAGTACCAGCAAATAATCATCGCGCCCCGACATCAGATGGCAACGAATGACCGACGGGCACAGGGCCACCGCCGTTTCAAACGTGCGCATCGTTTCTTCGCTTTGGCCTTCTAACGCGATTGTAACCATGACCGTCGCACCTGCATTCAGCTTGGATAGGTTCACATCGGCGCGGTATCCGCGGATAATGCCCTCATCTTCCATCGATTTTTGCCGCCGGAATGCTGCGCTTGGCGATAGGCCAGCAGCATCAGAAAGCTCCTGCTGAGTCGCGCGGCCATTTGCGACCAGAGCCTTTAATATTCTGCGATCAATATTGTCCATACGCCCATATTATCGGATAAACCCGTGTATAGCGAATTATTTGTGCAAAAAATACAAGTTAAGCTATAACTTTCACACACTATATCTGGAATTTCGCTGTTATTATCCGTTTACAATTTTACCGGAGAATGGCCATGCATATCGGCGTACCTAAAGAGATCAAAATTCACGAATATCGCGTCGGCCTCACCCCTTCGGCGGTGCGTGAATATGTGGCGCGTGGTCACAAGGTAACGGTTGAAACGGGCGCTGGCGATGGCATATTTGCCGACGACAGTATGTACCGCGCCGCCGGTGCGGCAATCGCGAAGGATGCGGCGTCGATATTTGCCAAGGCCGATATGATCATCAAGGTTAAAGAACCCCAGCCCTCCGAATGGGTTATGCTGCGCCCTGATCAATTGCTGTTCACGTATTTGCATTTGGCCCCCGATCCGAAACAGGCAAAGGGCCTGATCGCCAGTGGCTGTACAGCCATCGCGTATGAAACCGTAACCGATGCGTCGGGCGCCCTGCCCTTGCTTGCTCCGATGAGCGAAGTTGCCGGGCGGCTTGCCATCGAAGCCGCCGGTGAAGCAATGCGCCGCAGTGAAGGCGGCGCTGGCATATTGCTGGGCGGCGTTCCCGGCGTTCCGGCTGGCCGCGTAGCCGTATTGGGCGGCGGCGTCGTTGGCACCCACGCCGCGCGCATGGCCGTCGGCTTGGGCGCGGAGGTTACCATTATTGACCGTTCGCTGCCGCGTTTGCGTCAATTGGACGAACTGTTCCAAGGCCGCGTTCGCACCCGTTATTCAACGCTGGATACCATTGACCATGAAATCAGCATCGCCGATGCGGTCATTGGCGCGGTGCTGATCCCCGGAGCCAGCGCACCTAAATTGGTGACGCGGGCGATGTTGAAGCGCATGAAGCCGGGCAGCGTGCTGGTTGATGTTGCGATCGACCAAGGCGGCTGTTTTGAAACCAGCAAGCCGACCACGCATGAAAATCCAACCTATGTCGTTGACGGTATCATCCATTATTGCGTCGCCAACATGCCCGGCGCAGTGCCGCAAACCAGCGCGGCTGCGCTCAACAATGCTACCCTGCCTTATGGGTTGGCATTGGCAGATAAGGGGCTGGACGCCATTCGCGAAAACAAAGGCCTGATGGATGGCTTAAACGTCCACAAGGGCAAAGTGACGAGCCAAGCCGTCGCCGAAAGCCTTGGCATGAAATTTGTCGAACCAGAACTCGCCATTGGTTGAGGCAGTGGGAGTTGGCTGAATGGCCTGTGCCTGAATCCGACGCGGTTGCGTCGGCTGTTAAGCGCGGTGGGGCATGGTCATGTTCATCATTCCATAGCTTGCCTCAATTCGTCAACTTGGGAGTCTCCCCAATTCGTCAACTTGGGAGTCTCCCCAATTCGTCATCCTGAACTTGTTTCAGGATACACACTGCGCATGCCTTTAGGTTTCGGGGCTAAATATCCTGAAACAAGTTCAGGATGACGGCGGGTTCAAATGTCAGCCCATGGCGTGGTCAGATGCCATTCGCATTTACGCTTGTAATGTAGGATTTGTTCTGGGAACGAAGGGCATAGCTGCTTTTACAGGGCTGGCTCTTTGACATCGTTGGCGGTCTAGATAGTGTTGATCCTCAGGACATAAAGCACTTAAAAACACAGGGTGCGTCATTCCCGCGAAGGCGGGAATCCATCACCTGCACTCGAATTTTAAGCGAGGTGGCTTAGATTTTCTAGGGCAGGTGATGGATTCCCGCCTTCGCGGGAATGACGATATCCTTTTTCAAAAAGTAATTTCTGTATGTCAACGCAACCTAAAGCTTGAGGCGTTCGAATTGTAACACAAACCATTCGTCCTGCTCCTCGGCGGGTCGATGTCGAAGTACAGGTTGCTTGTCACACCCCTCGACATCGCCCCGCAAATCGGCAAAAAAACGTCCTACAAGAAAAACACCGTGTAGGTAATTATCTTACGCCGTTCTTTCGCAAAATGTCAAAATGGGCGTCAATCTTGTCAACTAGGTGTCAACTTGGCCCAAATTGATGCAATTTAGCCAGCCGGAAAACGCCTACTTGACCGGCGTATAATAAAGAACATAATGCGAACATTATGCGACTCACTTCTGTTCTGCCTATTGTATCTCCGCCCGCCGTGATTGACCGGGCCGCCCGCAACGATGTTCGGTGGGCGACCGGCATAGCTGCGCTCGATGCCATCATGGCCGGCGGGATAAATCAAGGCCGGGTGCATGAATTTTATACTGCCGAACAAGAAGACGCAGCGGCCATAGCGGGTTTCGTCGCCGCATTGGCCATTGGAATGACATCAAACGCTCATCCTGCTCTTTGGCTACGGTCGCGCCGTGCGGTGACCGCTGGCGGCGTCTTGCAAGGCGAAGGCTGGGCAGAATTGGGCGGCGCTGCTGACGCCTGCATTTTCGGGTTGTTTGGGGATTCCATGAACTTGCTGCGCGCCACTGTTGATGCCTTGCGGTGCGGCGGATTGGGCGCGGTGGTGCTGGAAAGCTGGGGCTCTATGACCGAACTTGATCTGACTGCCAGTCGCCGTTTTGCACTGGCTGCGGAAAAATCGGCGGTACCTTTGCTGCTGCTGCGCATTGATGCCACCCCTGGCCCCAGTGCGGCGCAGACCCGTTGGCAGGTGACGTCTGCACCCTCGCACGCACTTCCCGGAAACGCGCCGGGGGTGCCGACCTTTGACATTGAATTACTACGCCAGCGTTCCGGACCTTTCGGGATGCGTTGGCGATTGGAGTGGGAT
>JAYUPJ010000047.1:0-26309 GCA_043760195.1 Sphingomonadales bacterium
TCGATTTCATCCGAAAGCCGTCCAGCTTTGTCGGTAACAATCCGTTCCAGCACGGCGATGCGTTCTTCCAAATGACTGACTTTATTGTTCAAACCTTCATTCTCGCTGGTCAGCAATTCAATTTTGCGGTCCGCTGTGGTGTCATTTTTGGCAGTCTTTCCGCCCCACTCATCCTCCAAGGGATAGCCATGTTTGGCGCGGATCCAGTTGTTGATCAACCAACCTGCGGTGCAAACTACGACGATAATCGCGATAAAGCTTGAGCCCCCGAAGTTCATTACAAGTTCCTCCATGGCAGCCGGCGGGTTATTGGCCGGATCGCCTTATCGTTCCGAAAATCGACGCTCCAGTTGCGGATGTCGGCGGCGCGTTTTTTCTTGGCAAAATGTCGGTACGCAAGCCAAGCAATTGCTGCAAAAATGATGAGTGTGAACATAGCATTCTCCTTTTAAATTGCTATTTGAGGTTCAGCGTAAACGCTCAATTTCGTTGCTCAAATTCATGTGGCTATCGGTGGTGATACGTTCCATTACCGACAGGCGTTCTTCAAGCCGCAATATTTGGCCCTTCATGCCCTCATTTTCCTGAGCCAGCAGTTCGGTTTTACGGCTCGGCGTTAGGCCTTCTTGTTGCAAGGCCTTGCTAACTTTCCGGCGGCCATAATATTGAACAACCAATGTGCTCAACACACCAAGCATCAATCCCATTATGAAGAACGGGGTGCCTATATCGTCCATAGTGATATCTTTCTATTCTCTGCGAGGTTTAGCGCAGGCTGTCGATTTCGTCGGCCAGTTGTTTGTTGGCGCTCACATAGTACATCTCGATATCGGCAAGGCGGTGATCAATTGCCCGAAAGCGTGAACGGATATCGCGGGTTGTGCGCGCTGGCGATTGCCGGACACCCTGCCAGAATTTTTTGTCGACCTGATCAGAATATAAATGCGCGGGTTTTTTGTTCGCCATCCAAGCGGCGATAAAATATGCCACGAAAGTCCACGGAAATCCCCCCATCAACGTCAGGGCCACCGCACCAAGCCGGACCCATAAAACGTCAACTCCGGTATAATCGGCGATCCCGGCACAAACACCTTTCCATTTGGCGTTCATTTTATCGAGATAGAAATTGGTATGTTGGCTTGCCATCTCAGCGGTTCCTTTCCAGCTTACGGATATTCTCTGCGTTATAGTCTTGGGCTTCATGATCGACGCGGCGGGGATGCCAATCGGGATTGTCGGCTGCAACCAACCGCTCGACTGTATCCAACCGATCTTCCAATCGGCGTGCCAGATCGTTCATATCTCCCAGCATCCGTTCATCGTCATTGGTCAGCGTGGCCGCCGTTTTCCATTTGGTAACATGATGCAAGATCAGCCAAGGTAATCCAATAAAAAGCATCCCGACCATGATCGCAGCGATAATTCCCTCTTCCATGGCTTACGACCCCTTCTGCGCGTTTTGTTTCAGGGCTTTTTTCATTTCTTCCAGTTCGGCGTCAACCTGATCGGTCCCCGCCAAAGCCGCGATCTCGTCGCCTAGGCTCAGCGGGCCTTCGTGGCCGATGCTCAATGCGTCGGCGTGGCCTTCGGTCATATCAACGCGGCGTTCTAGAACGTCGAAGCGGGAAAATGCCTCGCGGACTTTGTCACCATTGTACATGGTGCGCAGCTTAACCTGGTTCTCTGCGCTTTCCAAACGAGTCATCAGCGCATTTTGACGGCTGCGGGCATCAGCCAGCTTTTTCTGAAGTTTTTGGATGTCGCCTTCGGATGCGCGCAATGCGTCGCTCAATACATCGACTTCGGCCTGCAACTGGCTGGCCATATCTGTCGCCTTGCGTTTTTCGACCAAAGCGGCCTTTGCCAAATCCTCACGATCCTTGGAAAGCGCCAATTGGGCCTTCTCGGTCCAGTCAGCCTGCAGCATATCGAGTTTTGCAATATGCCGGCTCAGCTCTTTTTTGTCAGCAATCGTGCGGGCAGCAGAAGCGCGCACTTCAACCAGCGTCTCCTCCATTTCCATGATTATCATGCGGATCATTTTTGCCGGATCTTCAGACTTGTCGAGCAAGTCGGTGAAGTTGGCAGCGAAGATATCGCGTGTTCTTGAAAATATGCCCATTGGGTAACTCCGGTTTAAACTGCGTAAATTCTGAAAATTAATATTCTGAAACAAGGTTGCGATCGGGGCAGCTGGGGGCAGGGGAGAGCGTCGGCGCCCCGATCGCGGGCTAATCGGGTCAGGCAAGATAACTGACGGCGACCGGCCGTTGGAAATTGGTTCCATCATGATTGATGCGATCTTTCTGTTGAGCCATAGTAGGCGCGAAGCAGATGGTGATCAGCAAAGTGACCGATGCGGATAATGTGAGTAAGTTGACCATTGCACCGGTTGTTTTGTTGTCATTGTGCTTCATCCGTCTATCCTCTGTTTGTGCCTATTAGCGGGCTTTCCAATTACATTGCAGAAACCATGCCAGTTTTCAGGATTTTAGGAATTCTGCGATTTTTGGGAAAAAGCTTGCAGTGCCGCATGGTAATTATTGCTATTAGGTGGTGAAATGTGCCAATGTTTAACGCATGGATAGGGAAGTTCAGTTTATTGGCCAATCTTCGGCATTCCTGGACGCGGTTGAACGCGCGAGTGCTGCTGCGTCACTCAACCGGCCTGTGCTGGTTGTGGGTGAGCGCGGGACCGGCAAAGAGCTGATTGCGGAAAGGCTGCACCGGCTAAGCCAGCGATGGGATGGGCCGCTGATCACTATGAACTGCGCGGCGTTGCCGGAAACGTTGATTGAGGCTGAGTTGTTCGGGCATGAAGCTGGCGCGTTTACCGGCGCCACCAAAGCGCGTGAGGGCCGGTTTGAGGAAGCGCACGGCGGCACGTTGTTTCTCGACGAATTGGGGACGCTGAGTTCCGGGGCGCAGGAACGATTGCTCCGCGCGGTGGAATATGGCGAGGTTACCCGCATAGGCTCTTCGCGGCCGATACGGGTCGATGTGCGTATCGTTGCGGCAACCAACGAAGATCTGCCGAAGATGGTGGAGCATGGCCGGTTTCGTGCGGATTTGCTTGACCGGCTCTCGTTCGAAGTTGTCACCCTGCCGCCGCTGCGCGTGCGTGAGGGCGACATTTCTGTGCTGTCAGAGTATTTTGGACGCCGGATGGCGGCTGAACTGGGGTGGGACGCGTGGCCCGGATTTGGCGAAATGGCCACCCAGGCGCTGGAAAATTACCTTTGGCCGGGCAATGTCCGGGAATTGCGCAATGTGGTGGAACGGGCGGTTTACCGTTGGGGCGATGTGGGGCAACCGATTGACTATATTCAATTTGACCCGTTTGTGTCGCCGTGGAAACCGATCCCGGCAAAGCGTAGCACGCAAGCACAAGAATTTGCGCCCGCCGATAAAAATGCGTCGACAGATTTGTCGGACGTGGCAGAATTAAGCAGCGTGGACGTTTCCGATTTCAGGGAAGCCACCGAAGCATTTGAAAAGGCCGTGTTGCAACAGGCTTTGGCCAAGAACCGCTATAATCAAAGGCAAACGGCAAAGGCGCTCAGCCTGTCATATGATCAATTGCGGCATACATTGAAGAAGCATGATTTGTTGGGGTAGTGCGATCAAAAAACACATAAAGACATAAACTTCGTCATTCCCGCGAAGGCGGGAAGGTGGATTCAACATGATCGAATGTGGGGTTAGCACTTGCAATGTAGGATTTGTTCTGGGAACGCAGGACGTGGCCGCTAATTAAGGGCTGGCTCTTTGAAATTGTTGGCGGTCAAATTACGCGCTTCTGAGTTGGATTTGTGAAAACGTAAAATTACAAAATAACGGCAAAGTAGGAAATTATCTATACCCAAACTGGCAATTAGTTTCAAAATGGGCGTCAACTTTGTCAACTAGGTGTCAATTTGGCAAATTCGATGAAATGGCATTTTGCACTAAATTTGGTCGGTTCTCATTCTAGTGCGCGATGACATGAGATTGAATCATTCATTCAAAACCGTAGTGCTGAGCTTGTCGAAGTACGTCTCTCAGTGAAGCACCCTTCGACAGGCTCAGGGCTACGGTGATGGCTCAATCTAATGTCATCATGCTCTAAAAAGCGCGCCACCAAAAAAAAGGGCGGCACATTGGCCGCCCGTTTCATTTCGATTTGCCGCAAATCAGCCGCCGTTGGCGCTGACCATGCAGTATAGCATCGGGATCGACAGCAACGTATTGAGCCGCGATGTCATCATTGCGGTCGATGCTGCCTTTGCCTTGGCCGCGTCATCGGCTTCGACAATGCCCAGCGCCTTTTTCTGGTTGGGCCAGATGATGAACCACACGTTGAACGCCATGATCAGCGCGATATACATGCCAACACCGATCAGTTTGAACGGGTCTTGCAGCGTGAACGCCTGATGCGCGTAGCCAGCCAAAACCGCGATGATGATACCGGTTAAAACCGTCAACGCCGCGCCCCAGCGGAAAAAGAACAATGCCGAAGGCGCGATATGTTTGGAAATGCCGGGTTTCAGTTCAGCAGGGATTTTTGGCATCGTCGGGATCTGGACGAAGTTAAAATAATACAACAAGCCGATCCAGACGATTCCGAAGAATGTGTGCAACCAGCGCGTAACCGCTTGTAATTCAAATGCGCCTTCACCGCCCAGGGTCAGCATCACCGCAAAAGAGAGCGCCAAACCTACCAAAAGCACCAAATGTAAATTTCCAAAAAACTTCGCCATATTCATGTTCCCTGTTTAAGTTATCTTATTCTGCCCAGTCCAAACGTAAATGACAAGCAGTTCTGCGCCTTTGGCAAGATGCTGGTTCGTATTTTCGGGAATTATTTGCCGTTATCCTCGGTCTTTTCAAGCTTAAGTCCATGCCGGATCAGCATCGGTATCTGCGTCATGTTGAAGATGAAAAACAGCACCGTCACCCCCCAAGTTTTGATCGTTAGCCAGGTATCGAACGCGAAAAAATGCCGCAGCACTTCATTCAATCCGGCCATCAGAATGAAGAACAACGCCCAATTGCGCGACAATTTTTTCCATCCGCCATCGTCTACGCCGTCAAAAGCATATTCTAAAAGATATTTGAGCAACGCCTTTCCGCGCAGCAACCCGCCAAACAATATCGCGGCAAACAGCAGGTAAATCAGCGTCGGTTTCAACTGAATAAAGCTGGGATCGCGGAACCATAAGGTGAGCGCGCCAAACCCGGTGACCAATATCGCCGACACCCACATCATCGGTGAGACCTTGCCCAGTTTCACTTTTGACACGATCAAGGCGATGATGATCGCGACCATGAACACTGCGGTACCGGCCAATGGCCCGCGCGTCGGATCGGACTTTGAACTGCCCAGCCAATTGGCCGCAAAGAACGCCAATAATGGCCCAAAATCGAGCAAGGGCGAGAGCCATTTTGGCGGCGGAGATTTCATTTCAGGCTCTTTCATAACTTACCGCCGCTGATGGCGCGGGCCAGGTCGCGCGCGGCAAATGGGCGCAAATCGTCGATGGTTTCGCCGACACCAATGGCATGGATAGGCAGGCCGAATTGCTTGGCCGCCGCTACCAAAATGCCGCCGCGCGCGCTGCCGTCCAGCTTGGTCATGACGATTCCGGTTACCCCGGCCATTTCTTTGAACACTTCAATCTGGGAAAGCGCATTCTGTCCCGTGGATGCGTCAAGGACCAGCACAACATCATGCGGCGCTGCCGGGTTCAGCCGCCCCAAAACGCGGCGTATTTTGGCCAGCTCGTCCATCAACTCGCTCTTATTTTGCAATCGTCCTGCGGTATCGACCAGCAGCACATCGATGCCCTCTGAAGTCGCTTGCTTCACCGCATCAAACACCACGCCAGCGGCATCGCCGCCCTCTGGTCCGGTCACAATCTTTATGCCCAGCCGGCCCGCCCAAACTTTTAACTGGCCAATTGCGGCGGCGCGGAACGTATCGCCCGCCGCCAACATCACGCCGTAATCCTGTTCCAAAAACAGATGCGCCAGTTTTGCAATGGTCGTTGTCTTGCCCGACCCGTTAACGCCGATCACCAATATGACCTGCGGGCGCGGGAATGCGTCGATCTCCAATGCCTTGGCGACGGGTGACAATATGTTCGCGATCTCGTCCTCGACGATTACCCGCACGCCTTCGTCGTCTAGGCCCTTGTCGAACCGTTCGGCTGCCAATTTCTGCCTGATTTGCGCGGCTGTGGCTGGTCCCAAATCGGACAGGATCAGCGCCTCCTCTATGTTATCAAGGGCGTCATTGTCCAATTTGGCTTTGGTAACCAACCCCGTGAGATTTTCGGTAAGCTTGCCGGAGGTTTTCTTTAGCCCGCCAAACAGTTTTCCAGTCCAGCCCGTCTTTTCAGTCATGCAATAACCTCGGCCAATAATTGTCCATCCTGTACCGAGTTCACTCTCACCGAAACAATGCTGCCTTCGGAAACTTTGCGGTCTAGCTGTACATATGCAAAATTTTCGGCGTGACCAGACATTCCGCCTTTTTCGACAGCGACACTCTCGGTGGTGCCAACCAAAGCCGTCTGCCAAGCGGCCTTTTTGATCTCGATATGTTGGCGAAGGGAGCGGGCGCGCTGCTTGATTATCGCCTGATCAAGTTGCGGCATCCGTTCCGCCGGCGTGCCCGCTTTTGGGGAATAGGGAAAGATGTGGCCATGCACGATTTTGCAGTCTTCGATGAGTTTGACGCTGTTGGCGAACATGCCTTCATCTTCGGTCGGGAAACCCGCAATTATGTCTGCACCGATCGTAATGGCCGAACGAGCCGCCTGCATTCGCTGCACCAATTCCACCGCGACTTCGCGGCTGTGGCGGCGCTTCATCCGCTTCAGGATCAGGTTATCGCCCGATTGTAAGGACAAATGAATGTGCGGCATTAAGCGCCGCTCACCGGTAATCAGGTCAAATAATCGCGCGTCGATTTCAACGCCATCGACGGATGATAGACGCAGGCGGGGCAGGTCCGGCACATGGCGCAATATGCGTTCCACCAGCAACCCCAGATTGGGCTTTCCAGGCAAGTCGTAGCCATAGCTGGTGACATCGACGCCAGTTAAGACGACTTCCGGGAAACCTTCATCGACCAGCTTTTTGATGTGATCGATGACCATTCCTGCGGGTACAGACCTGCTGTTGCCGCGGCCAAATGGAATGATGCAGAACGTGCAGCGATGGTCACAGCCGTTTTGCACTTCGACAAAGGCGCGGGTTTTCCCCGAGAAAGCCGACACCATGTGCGGTGCTGTTTCCTTGACTGCCATAATGTCGGCGACCATTATCTTGCTGTTTCTTGATCGTTCAAGGAACAGGTCGGGCCGCTGTTTTTCGGCATTGCCAAGCACCGTGGTCACTTCGGGCATCGCCGCGAAACTTTCAGGATCAACCTGCGCGGCGCATCCGGTTACAATTATGCGCGCATCGGGCCGCCGTTTGCGCGCTTGCCGGATTGCTTGCCGGGTTTGGCGCACAGCCTCGTTGGTGACGGCGCAGCTGTTGATAACGACCAAGTCGCCCGCATCACCCAATTGCTGAACCAATGCGTTGCTCTCGGCCAGGTTGAGGCGGCAGCCCATCGTAATCACCTCGGCGGAACTCATCCGAATTTGTCCCAATCCGCGGTGCCACTGAAGACGAAACTCGTGCCGCCGGTCATTGTCACCGGTTCACCGGGCCGCCATGCAATTTTCAATTTTCCGCCGGGTAAGTTAACAACAACGGGCGATTTTACCAGACCTTGCTTTATCGCTGCCACCGCCGTTGCACAGGCCCCTGTTCCGCATGCCCGCGTCAGGCCCACGCCGCGTTCCCAAACCCGCAACATAATCTCGCCATCTGCAATAGTGGCGACATTGACGTTGATATGCTGCGGGAAAGCCGCGTCTTTTTCAATGATTGGACCAAGCCGCTGCAAATCTGTCGCGTCGTTATCGCTAACAAAAAATACCACGTGCGGATTGCCGACATTCACCGCCACCGCATTCGATAACTCGTCCCAAGCGAGCGGCAAATTCGACGTGTCCATTGCAAAGGCGAGGGGAATGTCTTGCCAATCAAATCGCGGCAATCCCATATTGATAGCGACCGCATCGCCTGCCAAGCTGCCGCTGATAATACCGCCGCCGGTTTCGATTGTGCAGTCTTTGCCCAGCAGAGCAACGACACAGCGCGAGGCATTACCGCAGGATTCAACCTCAGCTCCATCGGCGTTGAATATTGTCATCCTAACATCGGCAAGCGCCGAGTGATTCAGCAATATCAGTTGATCGCAGCCAATACCGGTATGCCGGTCCGATACCGCGCGCGCTTTTTCCGTGCTAAAAACTAGCGGTGCTTCGCGGCAGTCAATGATGACAAAGTCATTGCCCAAACCGTGCATCTTGTAAAAGTTTCCGCTTGCCATAGCGGCCATTTAGGCGGCGGTGGCCGCCAAGTCCAGAGCTTTGGCCGTGCAGCCGCCGGGAACGCGTCAGCCGTTTGCTCTGCCCAAAATTTGATGGATTGCAGATTGCTCGAAGCTCGCTGGTTCAGGCGGCATGAGGCCAAGAATGAGCATGTCTTTATCAGCCAACAAAGCCCGCGTTTCCGCAATTGAGAGTGGTTTGCCAAAGTGCCAACCCTGTCCTTTTGAACAACCCAATGAATTGAGTTTTTCGATCACATCGGCGCGTTCGATACCCTCCGCAGTGATCGGCACGCCCAAGCTTGCGCCAAGGCCTGCAATCGCGCTGACAATCGCGGCGCTTTCGGAGTTGTCCATCATTGACGCGACAAAGCTTCTATCAATTTTGATCCGGTCGAATGGCAGCGCCCTTAAATGCGCCAGCGAACTGTATCCCGTACCAAAGTCATCCAGCGCGATTTTGATACCCTGATTTTTCAAGCTGCCAATAATGGATTGTGCAAGGCTGAGATTCTTGAACAAAGAACTTTCCGTGATTTCCACTTCGAGCCTGCTGGCAGGGAAGCCAGTTTCGACGAGCAACTTGACGATCTTTTGCGCGAGCCAAGGATCTTTCAGCTGAACTGGTGAGATGTTGACCGATATAGTCAGGCCCTGATCCCACGTTTTTGCTTCAATCAACGCTTTGCGGATGACGCTCATCGACAGATCACCGATCATGCCGGTTTCTTCGGCAACCGGGATGAAGCTGTCTGGCGGGATTAGCCCGCGCTCTGGTGAAATCCAGCGCGCAAGCATCTCAAAACCAACCAGCTCGCCGGTTGCCAAGTCAATTTGCTGTTCAAAATAAGGAACAAATTCTTCGTTCGGTATCGCAGCACGAATGTCTGATTCAAGCGAGTTGCGGGTGCGCAGTTCTGTTTCCATACCCTTTTCAAACCAGCAATAGCCGTTGCGGCCGTTTTTCTTCGCGGCGTAAAGCGCAATATCTGCTCTGCGCATCAAGGTATCAATCGTATCACACTCTGCATCAGGCCGGCTTATGCCAATGGAAGCTGTGACATTCTGTTCGACTTCGGAAATTAGAATCGATTTTGCCAGCGCTTCGATCAAGTCCTCCGCCAGGCGGTCGACTGTTTCGGGATATTCGGGTTCAAATACGACGCATATCCCGAATTCATCACCGCCAAGGCGAGCAATAACGCTGCTGGGGGGAACAACTTCACGCATACGGTCAGCAGCTTCGCGCAGAAGCTGGTCGCCGCTGTCATGGCCATAAAGGTCGTTGATACGCTTGAACTGGTCAAGGTCGATCATCAAAAAAGCCGTCGATTTGCCGCGCTTGGCCGAACGCGCACTCAACTCGGCGGTTTTTTCCTTTACCGAGCGGCGATTTAACAAGTTTGTCAACGGATCGGTAATCGCGAGATGTTGCGCGTGGACTTCGGCTTGCCGGTATACGTCGATCTCACCGCTCAACGAAGATGTCCGGCGCCAAATGAGCAGAATGAGTGCAATGTTCAGCAATAATGCCGTTACCATCGCTTGATCGGCGCCTTGCGAATTGCCGATTGCTTTGCGCACGATCTGGTTGCCGACAGATCCGCCAATATAGACAAACAGCGCCAATGCGAAGAACACGACGCCCTTATAGGCATACGACATTCCGCCGTTCGGGGTGGCAGTCAGGCTAGACCTTTTTTTGCCATTCTCTATGTGTTGTTGGCTCAAGACATGATTCCGTTTTTAAGTATCCGATGTTTTGAACATAAATGGTCAATATTTGGTTAATTTTGATGCGAAGCGGATTTTCGCTGCGGTAATGTCGAGATCGCAAAGCGGTCATGTGCAAACGCCATTTACAAACGCCATAGATAAACGATGGTTGATCTTTCGGCGCAATTCGGGTAGGCGCATTTGATCGGAGTAATTACTCCAATATATATATTTGGAAATGCACAATTTTCCACGCTGGTTGATGAATTTTCGTCCACCGGCGTTTTGTTCGTTTTGAAAAGGATGGCAAATGTTTGATAAGCTGAGCGATCGTTTAGGAGGGGTGTTTGATCGCCTTCGCGGGCGCGGTGCGCTTACTGAAAATGATGTCCGTGAAGCGATGCGCGAAGTGCGAGTGGCGCTGTTGGAGGCTGACGTTGCGCTTTCGGTGGTCCGCGATTTTGTCGAAAAGGTTACTGAACAGGCGATTGGCCAGTCGGTCCTTAAGTCGATTACGCCGGGGCAACAGGTGGTCAAAATCGTCAATGACGGTTTGGTCGAGATGCTGGGTTCGGAACATAGCGAGCTAAATCTATCGGTCGCGCCGCCTGCGATTATCATGATGGTTGGTTTGCAGGGTTCGGGCAAAACGACAACCACCGCTAAAATCGCCAAGCTGCTTAAGAGCAAACAGAACAAAAAGGTTCTGATGGCGTCGCTGGATGTTAATCGTCCGGCTGCGCAAGAACAATTGGCCACCTTGGGCAAGCAGATCGATGTAGCGACATTGCCCATTATCGAGGGCCAGCAGCCCGTCGAAATCGCCAAACGCGCGATGCAAGCGGCAAAGCTGCAAAGTTTCGATGTGTTGATGCTCGACACTGCTGGCCGCTTGCATGTCGATCAGCAGTTGATGGATGAGATGAAGGCGGTTGCCAGCGTTTCGGCTCCGCAAGAAGTGTTGCTGGTCGTTGACGCATTGACCGGCCAAGATGCCGTCAATGTAGCCAAGAATTTTGGCGAGCAGGTTGAATTGACCGGCGTCGTTCTGACCCGGATGGACGGCGATGCGCGCGGCGGTGCGGCGCTTTCGATGCGCGCGGTCACCGGAAAGCCGATTAAGTTTGCCGGTGTTGGTGAAAAACTGGATGCCATCGAGCCGTTTTATCCTGAACGGGTGGCGGGCCGCATATTGGGCATGGGCGATGTTGTCGGCCTGGTCGAGCGCGCGTCCGAAATGGTCGAAAAAGAAGATGCCGAACAACTCGCGGCCAAAATGGCCAAGGGTGAGTTCGACATGAACGATCTGCGGATGCAATTTCGCCAAATGACCAAAATGGGCGGGCTTGGTGCGCTGGCTGGCATGATGCCGGGCATGAAAAAGGCCAAAGCGGCGATGGCTGGCAGCGGCATGGACGATAAAGTGCTGCTGCGGATGGATGCGATAATCGGTTCGATGACTCCGAAAGAGCGCAGCAAGCCCGAACTGTTGAATGCTAAGCGCAAGATCCGCATCGCCAAAGGGTCCGGTACCAATGTTCAGGACGTGAACAAGCTGATCAAGATGCATCAGGAAATGTCGCGGGCGATGAAGCGCATCAAGAAGATGGGCGGCCTGAAGGGCCTCGCTGCGATGTTCGGAAAAGGCGGCGGTGATATGGGCGGCGGCTTGGGCGGCGCCATGGAGGGCATGGCCGGATTGCCCAAAGGCAGTTTGCCACCAGGATTTGGCGGCGGACCAGGATCGGGCGGATTGCCGCCAGATCTGGCCCGTTTGCTCGGTAAGAAATAAGTTCAATTTTACAGATAAGTAGTTTTCAGAAAGGTGAGTTAATTTTATGGCAGTAGTATTACGTTTGTCGCGGGGCGGATCCAAGAAGCGTCCTTATTACCGGATCGTTGTTGCCGATGAGCGCAGCCCGCGTGATGGCAAGTACATCGAAAAAATCGGCAATTATGACCCGCGTTTGGCGAAAGACAGCCCGGACCGTGTAAAGATCGACACCGAACGTGCAAAGCATTGGTTGTCGGTTGGCGCACAGCCATCGGACCGCGTTGCCCGTTTCCTGGATGCCGCCGGTGTGCTTGAACGCGCAGCCCGCAGCAACCCGAAAAAGGGTGAGCTTGGCACAAATGCGAAAGAACGCTTGGAAGAAAAAGCATCCAAGCTTGTCGCTGCTGCCGAAGCAGAAGAAGCTGCTAAGGTAGCCGCAGCAGAAGCCAAAGAAGCAGAAAAAGCCGCTGCTGCAGAAGCCGCCGCCGCTCCAGCGGTTGAAGAAGTTGTTGCCGAAGAAGCGCCTGCTGAAGAAGCGGCACCTGAAGCTGCCGCCGAAGAAGCGCCTGCCGCTGAAGAAGCTGCGCCCGAAGTTGTTGCCGAAGAAGCACCTGCCGCCGAAGAAGCGGCACCTGAAGCTGCCGCCGAAGAAGCGCCTGCTGCTGAAGAAGCTGCACCAGAAGTAGCTGCCGAAGAAGTACCCGCTGCCGAAGAAGCTGCTCCAGAAGAAAAGGCTGAGGGCTAATGCTCTTGCTCCCCTCCCGTATGCGGGAGGGGCTGGGGGTGGGCCTGTGACTAACAATTCGCAAAGCTCACCTTCGGCTCGCCCCACCCCTAACCCCTCCCGCATACGGGAGGGCAACGATCTCGCCGTCACGCTTGCCGCCGTTTCCGGTGCGCATGGTGTGACGGGAGAGGTGCGGCTTAAGTTGTTTGCCGAAAATCTTGATAGCTTGAAGCTGCATAAGAGCTTCAACAACGGCGCATTGACGCCCGTGTCGCTGCGCCCGCACAAGGACGGCGCGATTGCCCGGTTTGCGGAAGTTAACGACCGCAATGCTGCTGAAAAGCTGCGCAGTACATTGATAACCGTGCCGCGCGATTCCTTGCCGTCGCTGCCTGATGATGAATATTATCATAGCGATTTGCTTGGCTTGCAGTGCGTTTCCACCACCGGAGAAGAGCTTGGCAAATGTGTTGCAGTCGAAAATTTTGGCGCTGGCGACATCATCGAAGTGCAGCGCCCGGACGGCAAGAAATTCATGGTGCCGTTGAACAAAGACGCCGTGCCCGAATGGGGGGAGCAGATCGTGATTGACTCCGCATTTGCGGTTTAGTATATACATGTTGTGTATACGGAGTATATCATGGACAAAGAATACAAAGCCAAAATATTCAAATCAGGTAATTCCCTTGCGATGCGCCTACCAAAAGAACTTGGCCTAAAGGATGGCACGACTATGATCCTGCGTGAAGAACGCAGTAAATTCACGTTCGAGCCTGAAGTTAAGCAAGACCGCAAAATCAATTTGGCTGGCATTTACGGATCGATACCAGGTTTATCCCGGCAGGTTTTTGAACACAAAGAACGTGCTTGGAGTGATCCGGACGCCAAGCGTGGCTGAACCCGCTTTTTTGCTTGATACAAATATATGTATTTATTTGCTGGAGGGGCGATCAGATATTGCCGCTGCTCGGGTTTCCGATTGCCCTGTCGGGCAATTGGTTACTTCGGCAATTGTCTATGCAGAGGTTATGATTGGTGCGATTAAGCTGGCCCGCGTTAATGAGGCATTGTCCTTCTTTGATCAGATTCCCGTGCTGCCATTTGATACCGCAGCAGGCGAAGCCTATTCGCGGCTATCGTTTAAGCGATCAAATTACGACAGATTGATCGCGGCCAATGCGTTGGCGCTAGGTCTGATACTCGTGACCAATAACGAAGCCGACTTCGCCGATGTGCCGGGGCTTAAAGTTGAGAATTGGACGGTTTGATGCCTTTTTGGTTTACGTTGGTTATGATGATGATGTTTTCCGCGCTGCCAGCCGCGGCCGTCTGGGCGTTGGTGCAAAAACTACCCCAGATCGCACGGATCATTGTTTCGATAATCGCCGGAATGGCGCCGCTTTCGGTGTTGGGATGGATGATTTACCGCAGCAAAGTAGGCCAAGGTGACCTTGATCCGTTGCATTTCTTTTATCTGGTGATTGCGGTTTCGTTTGCATGCGCGTTGGTTGCGATAGCGGCGATGGAATGGCGGCTGCGGCGCAGATGACCTTCGCCGCGCAAATCCTCACCCTTTACCCCGAAATGTTCCCCGGTCCTTTGGGTGTGTCTCTGGCTGGTCGCGCTTTGGCGGAGGGAAAATGGTCATGTTCGCCCATTCAGATCCGCGATTTTGCGACCGATAAGCATAAATCAGTGGATGATACACCTGCGGGCGGCGGGGCGGGGATGGTGCTGCGCGCGGATGTGCTGGCGCGGGCGGTGGAATTTGCGGCGGAGGAGATGGCGAAGTATCTCTCTCCCCTTCAGGGGAGAGAAGGGAGCAGCGAAGCTGCGGAAAGAGAGGGGGATCGCTTAGACCCTTCTACGCTCGCTTCGCGCCGCTCCGCCCCCTCTCCTAACCTCTCCCCTGAAGGGAGGAGGGACTTTAAGACCCCCATCATCGCCATGACCCCGCGCGGCGCGCCTATCACCCAAGCGCGAATCCGTGAGCTATCGTCCGGCCCCGGGGTAACTCTTATTTGCGGCCGATTTGAAGGCTTCGACGAACGCTTGTTCGACGCCCACCCCGAAATCGAACAAGTCTCAATGGGTGACATCATACTATCGGGCGGAGAAATGGGGGCGCTGATGCTATTAGACGCTTGCATTCGGCTGCTCCCCGGCGTAATGGGCGCGGCTTCTAGTGGGGAAGATGAGTCTTTTGAACGGGGCTTATTGGAGTATCCGCACTATACTCGGCCCAATGATTGGGACGGGCGTTTGATCCCTGAAGTGCTGCGGTCGGGGGATCATGCGAAGATCAATGCTTGGCGGAAACACCAAGCGGAGAACGACACTCGGTTACGCAGGCCAGACCTTTGGGATCGGTACAATACCGGTCGGGTCCAGCCTGCCTCTGGCGCGCGGCGTGATGTAGAAAAGGATAATGAGGCATGAACCTCATCCAAACACTTGAACAAGAAGCCATCACGGCTTTGATCGCCACGAAAACCATTCCGGCATTCCGCGCTGGCGACACCATCAAAGTAGGTGTGAAGGTTATCGAAGGCGAACGTACCCGTATTCAGAATTACGAAGGCGTATGCATTGCCCGTTCAAACAAGGGCATGGGTTCCAATTTCACCGTTCGCAAAATGTCGTTCGGTGAAGGCGTTGAGCGCGTATTCCCGCTATATTCGCCAAATGTAGACAGCATCGAAGTTGTTCGCCGCGGTGTTGTTCGCCGTGCGAAGCTGTATTACTTGCGCGGTTTGACCGGTAAGAAGGCGCGTATCGCCGAACGCCGCGATCCCCGCACTATTAAACCAGCGATTAAGACCGGCGAATAAGTCTGCGATCTCGTTCGTTCTAAACCAAATCAGAACAGGCCGGGGTCCAACAGGATCGCGGCCTTTTCTTTATCCACATCACAGCAGCATTGAGGAAGTAAAATGGGTTACCGGATTGTAGTTGCAGGCGCCACGGGCAATGTCGGCCGTGAAATGTTGAATGTCCTTGCCGAACGTGAGTTTCCAATTGATGAAATCGCGGTGCTGGCATCCAGCCGCTCGCACGGCATCGAAGTGGATTTTGGCGAAACCGGAAAGCAACTCAAAATCCAGAATATCGAGAATTTCGACTGGGCTGGCTGGGACATTGCACTGTTTGCGATAGGTTCCGAAGCCACGCTGAAATTCGCGCCCATTGCCGCCAAGGCTGGCTGCGTCGTGATCGATAACAGCTCATTGTATCGCATGGACCCCGATGTACCGCTGATCGTGCCAGAGGTGAACCCTGACGCCATTGATGGCTATAAAAAGCGCAACATCATCGCCAACCCGAACTGTTCGACCGCGCAGTTGGTGGTCGCGCTGAAACCGCTGCATGATTATGCCAAGATCACCCGTGTTGTCGTGTCTACATATCAGTCCGTTTCGGGCGCTGGTAAAGAAGGCATGGACGAGCTGTTTGAGCAAAGCCGTAACATCTTTGTCGGTGACCGCGCCGAGCCAAAGAAATTCACCAAGCCAATCGCGTTCAACGTCATTCCGCACATCGATAGCTTCCTCGACGATGGCTATACCAAAGAAGAATGGAAGATGATGGTCGAGACCAAGAAAATCCTCGATCCCAAGATCAAGCTGACCGCAACCTGCGTGCGCGTGCCGGTGTTCGTTGGCCATAGCGAGGCGGTCAACATTGAGTTCGAGAACGAAATCTCGGCCAAAAAAGCGCAAAGCATCTTGCGCGAAGCCCCCGGCATCATGCTCGTCGATAAGCGAGAAGACGGCGGTTACGTCACCCCCATCGAATGCGTCGGCGACAGCGCAACCTATGTCAGCCGCGTGCGCGAAGATCCCACGGTGGAAAACGGCCTGGTGTTGTGGTGCGTGTCGGATAACTTGCGGAAAGGCGCGGCGCTCAACGCAGTGCAAATCGCGGAGCTGCTCGGGCGGCGCCATTTGAAAAAAGGATGATGCGATCAAAGGCGGATGCCAATGTTGACAGGTGCGTGCGAATTTAATTGCGCTTTGGTTCGAAGGCCGGGTGCTTCAGTGGTCAATGGCCTGCGCGATTGCGGCGGTGCCGACCCGGTGCTTTCTGGCGTCGAAGCCGAACATGCAACTTACGTTGCTGCGCTAAAGGAACTTGGATTGGCCGTCAATGTGTTGGCCCCGTTGGAAGCATATCCAGACTCGGTGTTTGTCGAAGACGTCGCATTGGTGTTTAGCGAAGGGGCAATTTTGCTGAACCCCGGGGCGGACAGCAGGAAGGGTGAGGTTGATCATATCGAACCCGTTTTGCGCGAGCACTTTTCGCAAATATTGAAAATGTCAGAGGGCTTTGCCGATGGCGGCGATGTTCTGGTTTTGCCGGACCGCGTCATAATCGGCCTTTCCGCGCGCACCAACCGGGCAGGGGCAGATGCATTGTCGTTATGCCTTTCAGAATTTGGATATCGCTCAGTAATCGCGAAAACGCCCCAAAGTGTTTTGCATTACAAGACCGGATGCAGCTTGATAGATGCCGAAACAATGATTGCGGTTCCGGCCATGGCGGGCTGCCCGGAATTTTCGCACTTGCGTGTTTTTCCCACGCCAGACGGCGAGGAAGCGGCGGCAAATCTGCTCAACATCAATGGCCATGTGTTGATCGGATCGCACTTCCCCAAGACACGGGATTTGTTAGACTCCCTCGGAATTCCAACAATTGCGCTGCCCGTTGTTCAAATCGGGAAAATTGATGCAGGGCTGTCGTGCATGTCGCTTCGTTGGCGAAAGCAGTCTTGATATGATAGAAAATTAGCCAGTTGAAAGACGATATGAAGACTTACAAATTCACCAGCTTTGATAACGTCCAGTTGGCAGTCCATGAAATGGGCGAGGGACGGCCGTTGATTTTACTGCACGGCCTGTTCAGTCATGCCGACATGAACTGGATTAAATTTGGTCACGCGCAAAAACTCGCCGATGCGGGTTTCCGTGTGATAATGCCGGACTTTCGCGCGCACGGCCAAAGCGATGCACCGCATGATCCGGCGGCATATCCGCAAGATGTTCTGGTGGCCGACATGCTGGCGTTGATTGATCATCTCGCGCTGGATGAATTTGACCTTGGAGGATTTTCACTTGGTGCACGGACGGCGGCCAAGCTATTATGTGCCGGAGCAAAGCCGCGCCGTGCCATGTTGATGGGTATGGGCTGGGAGGGCTTGCAAGGCTGGGATGACCGCCGCCAGTTCTTCATCGATGCCATCCAAATGCGCGACACAGTTAAACGCGATGACCCGCATTTTATGGCGGCGCAGTTTTTCAAGAGTCAGAAACTTGATCCCGTTGCCGCGTTGCTTTTGTTGAACAGTTTTGCACCAGTCGATACTGGCGCGCTGTCTGGAATCGACATACCAATTGCGGTGATTTGCGGCGCGGATGATGGCGACAATGGCTCTGCACCCGTGCTTGCCGAGAACCTATCCGATGCGGAATATTTTGAAATTCCTGGCACGCATATGTCGAGTGTGACGCAGGTCGAACTTGCCGATGCGATGGTCGCTTTCCTTGGCCAAGATGATGCGTGAAGAAAGCAGCCTTGAACGCAATTTCTGGCGGTATTGGTTGGGCGGGCTGCTGCTGTTGGCAATTATGGTTGCGATGAATCCTTGGTTTTCCAATGAGGTTTCGCCTTGGGGAATAAGCGATCATCAATCCGCAGGAACGGCGCTGCGTATCGACGCGATTCAAGCCGCATGGCGGGCTCAGGGCGTTCTTGGCCTCGCCCGATTGGCAATTTTTATCGACCTGATTTATATCGCGGTCTATTCATTCGGGGCCTATTGCGGCGGACGCTTGTTTGCAGGCTCACTAAAGCCGGTGCAAAAACGGCTTGGATGGTTGATTGCCGCGAGCGCAATCGTCTTGGGAATAGCTGACTACGCAGAGACTATCTGTCAATTTGTGCAAGCAATCCGGTTTCGGGGCAGCGATGTTTTGGCTGGTATCGCGGCAACCGCCCAACCCATCAAATCGCTTGCCTTTCTGACGACATTTTTGGGCATTTTGACCGCACTGTTTCTTCGGCGAATGACGCGCGGCAACGCTTGACGAGCGCGTATTAAAGTTTCACTCTTGCGTCATAATATTTGTTTGGGAACCGATCATGAAAAATCTCGTTTCGCTTGCCGCATTGGCTATTGCTACGTCTATTGCTGCCATTTCATCACCGGTGATAGCCGACAACCATGCCGCGCATGAAAAAACGGCAATGGCCGCGCCAACCGTTGCCGATGCCGAGGCGTTTATCGCCGCCGCCGAGAAAGATCTGTTCGATTTCTCGGTCGAAGCGGGCAAAGTATCATGGATCAACAGCACATATATCACTGATGATACCGACGCGCTTGCCGCAAAATATGGCGAGATTGGCACCGAGAAATCCGTCAACTACGCGTTGCAGGCAGCGAAGTTTCAAAACGTCGCGGGCTTGTCTGCCGAAACAGCGCGTAAGCTCGATATCCTGCGCGGCGGAATCGTTTTGCCTGCGCCAACCACCAAGGGCGCTGCGGCGCAATTGAGTGAAATCGCCACCAAACTGAACTCTGCTTATGGCAAGGGCAAGGGAACGCTGGACGGAAAACCGATTAACGGCTCCGATATCGAAGCCGAAATGGGCACGAGCCGCGACCCCGCAAAGCTCAAGGAAATGTGGCTTAGCTGGCATGACAATGTCGGCGCACCGATGCGCGGCGATTACACCAAAATGGCCGGCATCGCCAATGACGGCGCAAAAGAGCTTGGGTTTAAGGATGTCGGTTCGATGTGGCGGTCAAACTATGACATGCCCGCCGACGAATTTGGCAAAACGATGGATACGCTGTGGCAAGAAGTTAAGCCGCTTTATGACGAGTTGCACACATTTACGCGCGCCAAGTTGAACGAGAAATATGGTGACGCGGTGCAGGCGAAAACCGGCCCGATCCGCGCTGATTTGCTGGGCAATATGTGGGCGCAGGAATGGGGCAATATCTATGACATTGTTGCGCCTGCCGGGGCCGGGGACATTGGTTTTGATGTGACCGAGTTATTGGCCGCCAAGCAATATGATCCCAAGAAAATGGTTGAAGCGGGCGAAGGATTTTTCTCGTCACTTGGGTTTGAAAAACTGCCCGAAACATTTTGGCAGCGTTCGCAATTTACCAAGCCTGCTGACCGCGAAGTTGTCTGTCATGCGTCCGCTTGGGACTTGGACAATAAAGACGATATCCGGATCAAGATGTGTATAAAGGTCAACGGCGATGATTTCACCACGATCCATCACGAACTTGGCCACAATTACTATCAACGCGGATATAAAGCCAAAAGCTATCTCCATTTGAACGGAGCCAATGACGGTTTCCATGAGGCCATTGGCGACATGCTGGCCTTGTCGATTACGCCAGAATATTTAGTGCAAATTGGGCTGCTTGATAAGGCGCAGGTTCCAGGAGCCGACAAGGATACCGGGCTGTTGCTGCGTCAGGCAATGGACAAGGTCGCGTTTCTGCCATTCGGATTGCTGGTCGACAAATGGCGCTGGGGCGTGTTCGACGGATCAATCCCGGCCAGCGGATATAACAAGGGATGGACCGACCTGCGGCTGCAATATCAAGGCATCACGCCGCCCGCCGCGCGCGATGAAACGCGGTTCGATCCCGGCGCGAAATATCATATTCCCGGCAACACCCCGTATGCGCGCTACTTTCTTGCCCGCATCCTGCAATTCCAATTCTACAAAGCGGCCTGCGACACCGCAGGATGGAAAGGCCCGCTGCATCGCTGTTCTTTCTATGGCAACAAAGATGTCGGCGCAAAGTTGAACGCAATGCTGGAAATGGGCGCATCAAAGCCGTGGCCAGACGCGCTTGAAGCGTTCACCGGAACCCGGAAAATGTCAGGCAAACCAATGATCGAGTATTTCGCGCCGCTGATGAAATGGTTGAAGGTACAGAATAAGGGGAAGAAAAAGGGCTGGTAGTTTTGGGGGTGCATTCTGGTTGGTGGGGGGGGGGGGATTGCATTTGCAAGCCTGCCTATCCAACCCGTTGTTGCGAATACGACTGACAGCGGACCAAAGCGCGAATTTCAACGGCTGCCTTCGCTACGAAATCGGACATTCACTAACTTGGAAGTAGTTCCCGAAAGCGGACATCGAATGGACTTGCCACGGTTAGCGTAGATAGCTTGCCGTCGAACAGCGCAAGGTGCGTCTCGAAAACGTCAAAAAACGCAAACCCGGCTTTTCGCGCGGCGCGCCAAACCAAGCAAAATTGTCGAATTATTGACGGAATTGCGCTGGCACAGCTAATCTCAAATCCAGTAACTGTCGATACCACCACACAAATATGCCGCTCTTCCCAGCTCGAATCCAAATAACGTCCGGGCAGATACAATCCATTTGTCATTGCAACCAGCAGTGGCGCGCACATCCCATGCTTCCTTGCCTTCCAGTTTGAAGGAAACGATCAGCAGGTTTTGGAACGGGCGATAACGGGCGAATGCGGCTTTTGCGACCCGAAGCGCATTATCGTTATCAGACACTGCAGTCGGCAGGTTCCCGATAGAGTATTTCCCCACTGTGCCCTCGGGCTGGATGATGACTCCGGCGAATACGATGAGCACGAATGCGCCAAAGATCGACACCCAAACACGTCGACTGTACCTTGCCATTAAGTCCCCCCACACCCTGGGTCGAACCAATAGTCACAGCTCAAATCGCGAGGTGCGACCGTCCCAACCGGAGTTACCCAACTCGACTTTGAAATAACATTCTGTCGCCAAAAGGTTCCGGTATGCACTCGCCCCCCGACATGCCCGGTCAAGCACCAAGGTTCGGAGAACAGATAGCTGCACCACGGGGCCTTTTTGGTTTCCTGCCAGCCAAATTTGACAACATTCGGTGTACTCGCGCTGGTCCCTCTTGTAATCGAATAGCGAGCGGTGTACCAACGATTGGCGGCAATGAGATTGGTCGAATAACTGCCATAGCCATAGCTCTGATAAACAGGATCAAGCACACCGCCAGTCCCACAATCGTCATAGGGAGCGGGAAGGTCTGTCCAGGTGGTGCAACTCTTTACGTATCCCGCTGGGATCTGAACATCCATTTCCAGATACTTGTCGGGTCCCGTGAAAGCTGCACCCGGCGCCTTGTGCCACAGCATGATCACTTCGGCGGCATTCGTGCCACCATACCATAATCGCCCTTCGTGAGGCCAACGAACGACGGTGTCATGTGCACGCGCTTCATTCGCCAAAACACCAAGAGTCGCGAGGATAGTGGCAGTGGCCCATTTTATAGAATTTCTCATTGTGCCGTTCCTCGTCCGCGGGCTTCCTGAAGAATTTGGCCTTTTGACAGCGCTGCCGTCCTTGGAGATTCCCTCCAAGTCTTCTTGCCTTCGGGCAATTGCGGCACCGGCACTATCGCTCGGCCATTCTCCAGCCGGAAGCCAATTTCGACGCTTTTCACATTCGGACTCGACCGCAGACCTGTGATTGAGTCAACGCCGGAAACTACAGACACCGCGTATATGATTGGAATGCCCGTTTTAAACGCCTTCAACATGAGATCGTTTTGTTCAGTCTTTCTCAAAATGTCGCGGGCCAACTCAACTGTTTTATTACTTGCATCAGCGTCCGCGAGTTTTCCCACACCATTCAATTGTGCCCGGTACGCAGCATCGATTTCCTGGGTTTGCTGAAACGAAATACTTCTAGCATTCGCCAGAACCGTAAGGCTCGCATCAGAGGGTGGAACGGCGTGAGTCCCGGCCAGCCCTTCAAGATACATAAAGACCCTAAACGGCTCTGCGGAAGCCTTGCGAAGAATCGCGTCGATCTGGTTTTCTTGCAAGGGTCTAACAAACGTGATCAGCAGTTGGGGAGGCTCATTTGCCGTCGCAAATGAAGAAAGCCGTTGTGCCTCTGTGGCCTCTGGAGGCGGTGGTCGCAGTGTCGCCAACTCGGGCGGTGGAGCGATGGCCGTGCCGTCCGCCTGCATCGCATAGGCAGACACGCCGAGAAAAATACCGGATACGAAGAGCATATTGATATATGTTGAAATGGCCATAACGGCTTCCCTTGCTGAAAATCCCCGTATCATGGTTGCAGTTGACTCTGACCAGCTGGCATCAGCTTCATCAGACATTTTTATTTATCACAGCAAGACTTTGCTGAATAGACGAAATCACCGGGAATTTGACAGTTCCGCCGCATAATCGCACGTCTAGTCGCATTATTACATAGTAAATGTGGGTCCGACAGTTTTTGCCACGTGGCGGTCGAAGAAGGAATCTTCTGCTTCCCTAAGTCGGTTGCAACACGCGCCTGCGACAGCCACTGACCAATGCAGTCTGCGCCCTTTTTTGATTATTGCTGCATGCTTAGTCAGGTTTTTCGTCTCCTGTTGCGAGCTCAAAACACTCACGTTGGCGACACAAAACCACTACAAGTCCAGAACAATATTCGCATTAATTTGAGTGAGCTATTGACGCAATGTGCGGCAGCTTTCGCCCTTTTTTCAACAAAACCTGCCGTTCTGGACTCCCCAACAATGCTGCCTCCTCGCAACCTCACACCAGACAGGCCGCAACCATTACCTAAACGGCGGTTCGTTGAACGCTCTTAACTTTCGGCTGTGCAGTTTGTTGCCTTCGTTGCGTAGCAGCTCGCAGGTTTTTATGCCGATTTGCAGATGCGCGGCAATGGCTTCTTCGTAGAATTTATTGGCTTGGCCGGGCAGTTTGATCTCACCGTGAATGGGTTTGTCGGAAACGCACAATAATGTGCCGTATGGGACGCGGAAGCGATAGCCTTGTGCGGCGATTGTGGCGGATTCCATATCGATGCCGATGGCCCGGGACTGTGAAAAACGCAGCGCCGATGCTGAATAGCGCAGTTCCCAATTGCGGTCGTCCGTGGTCACCACCGTGCCGGTTCGCATCCGGCGTTTAAGATCGTCGCCGATTGCGCCCGAAACACTTTGCGCGGCGGCGGCGAGGGCCTGCTGTACTTCGGCAATTGGCGGTATCGGGATTTCAGGCGGTAACACTTGATCCAATATATTGTCGTCGCGCAGATAGGCGTGGGCCAGAACATAATCACCAATGCGCTGCGTCTCTCGCAAGCCGCCGCAATGGCCGATCATCAACCAAGCCTCTGGCCGCAACACCGCGAGATGATCGCAGATCGTCTTTGCGTTTGATGGCCCAACGCCAATATTGACAAGGCTGATCCCGTCGCCGTTTTCTGCAATCAGGTGATATGCGGGCATCTGGTGCCGCCGCCATGTGCTGTCGGCGACAAGCTGTGCTGCATTGCGCGTTGGCTCGTCGACAAACAGCCCGCCCGCACCCGATAACGCGGTGTAGAAACCGTTGCCGACCTGCGAACAGGCCCAATCGACAAATTCGTCGACATAACGGTGGTAATTGGTGAACAGTATAAACCGCTGCACATGTTCGGGCGCAGTGCCCGTGTAGTGCCGAATTCGCGCCAGTGAAAAATCCGTCCGCAACGCATCAAACAGCGCCAAAGGAGTAACGCCGCTTTTCGATGTATCAAACATGCCGTCGGCAATTTCATCACCAATATCGGCCAGCTCGGTAGTGGGAAAATACCGCGCCAGTTCCAACGGATTGACATCGCCCAATTCCAAATCGGCACTGCCGTCCATCACATAAGGAAAGGGGATTTCTTGGGTGCTGCGGGTGACCTCAACCTCGATTTCATATTGTTCGAACAACAAATCCAACTGTGCACACAGATATTTGGCAAACAATCGCGGCTGGGTAATTGTGGTGCTGTACGTTCCCGCTTTTTCCAGGCGGCCAAACGCAAGGTTGGAAACATTGGCCTTTTCCATGCCTGCATATTTGATCACCAGCGCGGGGTAGCAAAAATCGAACTGCGTTCTTTGCCTTTGATCGGGCGCGGTTCCGTTCGCCAAATATGCCGACAGCGCGGCCTGTAACCTGGCAACGGATTGGTCGTAACCAGCTATAATCTGGTCAACTATTGCGGATGTTCGTTCGTTGGTCATAACCGATATTGTTCAACATTATATGTTCGCGCAAGCAAAAAGGGCGGAGAAGCACTCCGCCCTTTGCCACAAAAACCAAGCCGCAGAGATTACAGCTGTTCCAGCATGTGTTCGGCGGAGCTAACGCGGAAATCGCCTGGTGCTTCGACGTTCAATTGTTCAACGACGCCGTCGTTGACGACGATCGAGAAACGCTGTCCCCGTTTGCCCATGCCAAATCCGGAGGCGTCCATTTCAAGGCCAAGCGCCTTTACGAAATCGGCATTGCCGTCGGCCAGCATGGTAATCGCGTCGGAACCACCAGATTTATTCCATGCGCCCAAAACAAATGCGTCATTTACGGCGGTACACGCGATTTCATCGATGCCTTTTGCCGCAAGTTCGCCTGCTTTTTCGACATAACCCGGCAGGTGCTTTACCGAGCATGTTGGCGTAAATGCGCCGGGAACCGAAAAAAGGGCGACGCGGCGGCCGGCAAAATAATCCGCAGTTTGAACCTGCTGAGGGCCGTCGGATGTAGCTTTTACGATCTTTACGTCAGGAATTTTGTCACCGATTGAAATAGTCATCATTATGTCCTTATGGCTTTGGGAGTTCATCGGCTTCATCATGCAGCGGCGTGCGCAAGTCAAGTGTCCAGCCCCCATTGCAACCACGATATTTGGTAGATGTTCCAAGCTCGATCCTTGGTTGTGTTGACACTCAAAGTTCTCCAACACTTAAACCTAAGCTTCGTCATTCCCGCGAAGGCGGGAATCCATCACCTGAACTCGAATTTTACGCAAGTTGGCTTAATTTTGACAGGTCAGGTGATGGATTCCCGCCTTCGCGGGAATGACGAAGTGTATGTTTTTCTGTATATTAATACTTGAATGTCAGCACAACTAAGGGTGGGCAAGTTTTAAACGAGGCAAAATCATTGCGGGCGATGGTTAATATCGCTTTACTGCAGATGTTGAAAATTCAGTAAACAGCGACCGTTACTTTTACCTTTGTCGACCATGACAGGGGGAAATCAAATGAGAGTTTCAATCACCAAATATCTGATCGCTGCAACCATGTTTGCGGTTGGCATCCAGCCAGCCAATGCGTGCTGGAACAACACCGCCACTGACGCCTTGAAGATCAAGCATCTTAATACGATGTTGATGGCAACAGCATTGCGGTGCCGCAACACGGGTGATAATTTCTTGCCTGAGTACAATGAATTTGTAAATAAATACAATGTATTGATCGGGCAGCAAAATGGAATTGTTCGCGCGGAGCTGGCAAAGACTTTGGGACCAAAAGGTGCTTTGGCGAAAAGCGACAATCTATCGGTGGGCTATGCCAATACTTATGGAGCTGGACATCCGGATATGGATTGCGGGGCATTAAAGGATTTGATGCAGGACATCGCTCAAGGCGATGAGAATGCAGCGACACTTTCACATTTGGCGGAAAGCGTCATACTCCGCTCAGAAGTCCCTGGCACGGTATGTAACGCCGATCCGAAAAAAATTGCTCGCAAATGATATAAAGCAATCTTTATATTTGATTTTGCACACTGTCACAGCTAGGGGCTTGCTCAATATAAATCCCTAGCTGGAGACAGACCGTGTCTTTTA
>JAYUPJ010000048.1:0-8995 GCA_043760195.1 Sphingomonadales bacterium
CGCTCCGCCATTCGCAACAATTCCATCGCATAGCTGTGCGTGCGCCGATGCTGCATCATTTCGGGCAACGATGGCCCCGTCCGCCGTTTCACCAATTGCAGAAAGCCAAAGCCGTTTATCGCCGTCCGCTCAAACGGTCCCGTCATCGCCGAATCGAAAGTCTCCGCCACCGCCTGCCGCTCGGCCTTGTCGGCGACATTGGGGAAATCAATGCCGATCATGCCCTGTATGCCAAGCCGCCGGATCGCTTCAGCAGCGGTTTTCGCGGCGTTGTGCGCCAGCGCCTTGGCCGGTAAATCGCCGTCGACATCAATCAATGTCATGGCGGGAGTCACCGAAATCAGCAAGCTTCCACCGGCAAAATCGACCTGCCCGGAACGCGCCTCTTCGATGACTTCGTTCCAGCCATATTCCGCAAACCGGTCCGCTTGATGGGCGCGGCAGATGCTGGCATCGCCGATCCGTTCCAGCAGAGTTGGCGCTGGCCCGACCGGTTTTTGCGGAGCCGCGCGCGCCAGTGGTAGTTTGAACCGGGATTTCTCATCAATCGCCGCGCGCGTTACTTCTACGACCACAGACGCGCCCTCGGTTAATCCAGCGGGCAACGGCGACAGCAGCAGTTCGGTGCCGTCCGCCAGCCGCGCAATCCCGCGTTTTCCGGCAACAAGCTGCTTCACAAATTGGGCATTGGCCACCAATCCTGCGCGAATAGTGCCGCGCGGTTCAATGCGCGCTTCGACAATGCGGCCATGTTCGACCAAGATGGCGCGCTCTTCGCCGATGCCATCTTCGTATAGCCATTCAGCCAAGATCATAACCCGACGCGATGAGCAGCGAACGCGTTTCATAAAGCGGCAAACCGATTACTCCGGAGTGGCTGCCCGACATCCAATCAATCAACGCTTCCGCTCTGCCCTGAATGGCATAGCCGCCCGCTTTGCCGATCCCCTCGCCGCTTGCGATATATGCGTCGATTTCGGCAGTGCCCAGCTGCTTAAATCTGACGATACTATCGCTCATTCGGCTGCGCACTTTGCCGGACGTATCGATAACACAGACCGCCGACAAAACGTGATGACGGCGGCCGCTCAGCATTTGCAGAAATCGCCGCTGTTCGTCCGCATCATTGGCTTGCTGCAATATCCGGCGGCCCACCGCAACTGTCGTATCGGCGGCAAGAACTATCTCGCCAGCACTGCGCGTAATGGCGTTCGCTTTTTCCAAAGCCATCCGCATCGCGTAAACGCGCGGCAGCTCTGCATTTAGCGGGCTTTCGTCAATATCAGGGGCGACAACACGGTCAGCCACAACGCCAAGACGCGCCAGCAGATCCCTGCGGCGCGGGCTGGATGATGCCAAAACGAGTTTCAAATCTTGGCGCAAATTTTCCTGCCCAACGGAATGGACCGCCTTATTTAAAGCGATAAGTGATCCGGCCTTTGGTCAGATCATAAGGGGTGAGTTCGCACAATACCTCATCTCCCACCAGCACACGAATACGGTTTTTGCGCATTTTCCCGGCGGTGTGGCCCAATACTTCATGGCCATTTTCGAGTTCGACACGGAACATTGCGTTGGGCAACAATTCACGGATCGTGCCACGCATTTCGAGAAGTTCTTCTTTTGCCATTCGGCCCCTAATTTCTGCTGTTAAGTTTGTTAGCAGCGCCTTTAACGGCAATCCTTACAAAAGGCCATACAAAAGGCCATGCGAAAGTAGAGCCATCCTTTGTAGCCATCAAAAGCTTGATCGGTGTTCATTTCGCGGTAATTTACCTGCTATCTAAATTATTCCAAATCCCGCAAAGATAACTGATATTTCTCCCTGAATATCCAAGAACTTGGAATCCCGTTTATGCCCGTCCAGCAACGTCATGCTTTTTACAGCAAGGCTTCGATTATCGCGGTTTCGGCGTTTCTGTTGTCTGCGGATGCCGTTGCGCAAGACGTTTTGAATGACGCGGTGACAGATGATGTTCAGCGCGAAATCGTGGTAACGGCCACGCGCCTGAGGGGCTCTGTCGTTACCGACGTACCGCCCATCGCGCAGATTGACGCAAAAGATATCGCATCTTTCGGGGCGTCGTCCATCACCGATTTGGTCGCGGCAATTGCGCCGCAAACTGGTTCAGGCCGTGGCCGCGGAGGCGGGTCGCCGGTAATATTGCTGAACGGGCAACGAATCTCCGGCTTTCGCGAGCTGCGCGATCTGCCCCCTGAAGCCATCCAGCAAGTACAAGTTTTTCCCGAAGAAGTTGCGTTGCAATACGGATACCGGCCGGATCAACGTGTGATCAACTTCATCTTGAAAGACAATTTTGCCTCGGTTAGTGCTGAAATCGAGGGCGGTTTGCCGCAAGACGGCGGATATGCGAAGCAGCAATTTGAAACCAACCTGACCAATATTGGCAAATCGACGCGGTTTAATTTGAATGCCGAATATCAACACAGCAGCAGGCTGACAGAAGACGAACGCGGTATAATCCCGATCGGCGGCGCGATATTGGATGCGGGCGGCAATAATATCCGCAATTTCCGTTCATTGTTACCGCGCCGCGATGTCTTTGAAGTCAACGGCAACTGGAGCAAGATGCTGGCGCCGCAAACCAACCTGTCACTGAACGCCAATTACAGCCTGAACGCATCGGAATCCTTGCTCGGGTTGCCTTCTGCGAATTTGCTGTTGCCGGGATCAAGCCCGTTTTCAAAATCCGGCAGCGACGCGATCATTAGCCGAAGTTTCAAGAATCCCGGCCCGCTGACGCGCGATGCGGAAATCAACAGCGCCAAGTTCGGGTTTTCGTTCAATACAAAGCTCGCCGAATTCCGCTGGTCCGCAACTGGAAATTACGAACACATCAAAAGTCAAACGAGCACCGTCCGCAACGCCGATTTTGCCTCCTTGCGCGCCGGGTTGATCGCGGGCACGGCCAACCCATTTGACCAAGCGTTCGGCAATGACCTCACTTTTTCGCCCGCCGATACCAGCCGAAGCACGTCGCAATTTCTGGATTTGGCCAACATATTAACCGGTGAAGTCATCCGCCTGCCCCAAGGTTCGGTTCGTGTGACCGTGCGCACCGGATTTGGCCGTGAAACGTTGAACAGCGCCGCCCTGCGATCGGGCATTACCAACAGCGCCCATTTACAGCGTGATAACCTCAACAGCTCGCTAAACATCGAGATACCGTTGGTGGAACGCGGTGTCGGCGCGCTCGGTTTCTTGGGCGAAATCGGCATCAACGGCAATTACGGCGTCAGCAAGCTATCCGATTTCGGGCGGCTGACCGAATATACCGCCGGCATCCGCTGGGCACCGATTAAAGAACTCAGCTTTCAAGCGACGTTGATCGGCGATGAAAACGCGCCTGGAATAGGCCAATTGGGCAATCCCGTTATCACAACGCCCAACGTCAGCTATTTCGATTTCGGACGCAGCGAGACCGCATTGATCGACGTCGTTTCTGGCGGAAACCCGGCGCTGGTCGCAGAGCAACGGCGCGATCTAAAGCTATCCGTCAATTGGACCCCCGCAAAGATCAATGATCTGAATTTTCAGATCGAATATTTCCGCAATCGCAGCAGCAACACCACTGCCGGTTTCCCGATATTGACGCCAGAAGTTGAGGCCGCTTTTCCCTCTCGTGTTACCCGCGATGCTGCGGGCCGATTATTGCGGGTTGACCAGCGGTCAGTTAACTTTGACGAAGAACGCTCACAAAAGATCCGCGCAGGATTTAACTTTTCTGGCGGTATCGGACCGCAACAGCGCGGCGGTGGATTTGGCGGCGGACCGGGGAGAGAGCCCGGCGGACGCGAAGCAGGCAGAGGTGGGCCGGGCGCTGGCGGGCCGGGTACTGGTGGGCCGAACTCTGGCGGTCAGGGTCGTGGCGGTTCGGGCGCAGGAGGCTTTGGCCGTGGCGGATTCGGTGGATTTGGCGGGCCGGGCGGCGGTCAGGCTGGACGATGGCAGTTATCGCTCTACCACAGCTATCAAATTCAGGATGAGGTGCTGATCCGGTCAGGTGTCCCGCGCCTCGATCTGCTAAACGGTTCGGCGATCAGCAATCTGGGGGGCACACCGCGCCACCGGACCGAGTTGTCGGGCGGAATATTCTACAAGGGCCTGGGGATGCGCGCCAATGGCGATTATCGCAGCAGCACCCGCGCCGATGGCAACGACTTACCGGGCAGCAGCGACCTGCGGTTCAGCGACTTGGCGACGTTGAATTTGCGGTTTTTCCTGAATTTCGATGATCGCGGCAATCTGACCAAAAAGATACCGTTCTTAAAAGGCAGCAGAATTGCATTCAGCATCGACAATGTCCTGAATGATATCATAGCTGTGCGGGATCAGAACGGCATAATCCCATTGAGCTATCAGCCAGCCTATCTCGACCCGCAAGGGCGCTATTTTGAACTAAGTTTTCGCAAACGATTTTAGATTTGGCCCGGATCTACGGCGTCTTGCGCCTGCATATTGCTCGCGGCCTAGCTCTGTGTCAGGCAGTCACGAATCTTCATCACCCGCTGCTGTTACTTCCACTTGCATTTGCGCCGGGCGTGTTTTCTTCTTCGCAAGCTCGGCGCGCAACAACAGGCCAAATGCTCCGCGCCGTGCAGCGCCGCCTATGGCAACCGAGTAGCGCCCAATGCGGCGTCTGCCGGTCCATAGGCTGTCGATCATCGGATGCCCCTCTGCGGCGCAGCTGTCGCACCAGTCGACATCGCCGCGTTCCAGCAATGCGAGATTTTCAATTTGCAGCAACACCCCGGGAGAAAAACGCGCGTATCTCTCGTCAAATGCGGTTTTGAAAGAGAAGCTGCCGGGCGCGCAGATGAAGTTGACCAACATCGCCATCGGAACGCCCTCAAGGCGCAAATCCAAAAGCTCAAGCTGGCCTTTTGCTGCCGCGCCGCGCAATGCTTCGCGAAACATAGTGCGCGTTTCCGCCGTGCAATCGAGCGCAGAACCAGCCTCACCCTTCCAACTGGCGCGTTCCAATGCCAAAAATTCGTCGATCCATTTTTCAAGATTGCTGCCGCCATCGCCGCGCAGGAATTGCAAGTCGCCCAATTCTGCGAGCCGGTTCTTTTGCCGCCGCAATTCTTTGCGTTTCTTTCCGCGAACGGCGCCTTCAAAATACTCTTCGGCGGTTGCAGGCCCTTGCAGCAGCGCGCGTTCCTGTTCGTCCACCAGCGCAAAACGCCGGTGTTGCGTCAAACATGTTTGCTCTAAAGCGTGTTGAATTGGCGCGCCGATAACCAATCCGTTCACATGCAAGAAAAGCGATTTGCCGCCGCTTTGATCCATGGTTTTGAAAACCAACTCCCAAAAGGACCGCTCAAACCCCGGCATCACCAACGGAACGCCCAAAAATGCGTTATGATGCAGCCAGTTCACATGGTGCGCAATCGGCCAGTGTCCGTAAATTCTGGCATCAGCAACCGGCAGCAGCCCAACCAAAGCTGTATCATGCCACATCGCCAAAATCTTGACTTTGCCGCGGGGATCAAACTGTTGCAACGCAGGCAGCAGAAACCAGCTTTCGTAAAACGGATTGGGTTCCACCGCACCAGCGGCCAAGATATCCCATTGCGATATGAAGGCATCAGTGACAATTTCAGTCCACGCAACGCACAACAAATCCTTTGCAGGAATAGTCCCTGCAATTGGCGTATCAACCCCCAGTTGATCCGATGGAGCAGCCCCAATTGTTGTCACGGCAACGCTTATTCCTTGATGCAATAGCAATTCTGAAAGAGTTGCTACCACCAAGGAGCGAAGATTTTGCTAACGATCCGCAATTTTCGGCGAATTCCAGCACGCAGCAAACATGCCTGTACCCGTGACTTGCCCAAAAACGATTATACGTGGATAACTTGGCACTTACAAAACGGCTGAAAAGTTCGAGTTCAACCGAAACAAAAAAAAGGCCGCCGCTCCGGATTGGAACGACGGCCTTTCGGATACCTATTTAAGCGGCTTAAATTCAGCCGTGTGCCAACGCCGCCAGCAATAGCAACGCAACGATGTTGGTGATCTTGATCATCGGGTTTACGGCTGGGCCAGCGGTGTCCTTGTAAGGATCACCCACGGTATCGCCGGTAACAGCAGCCTTGTGAGCTTCCGAACCTTTGCCGCCGTGATTGCCGTCTTCGATGTATTTCTTGGCATTATCCCATGCGCCGCCGCCCGATGTCATCGAGATTGCAACGAACAGGCCGCCAACGATCACACCCAAGAGCAACGCGCCCAAAGCCGCAAAGCCCTGTGCAGGGCCAGCGACCCAGCTGATGATGAAATACACCGCGATTGGAGCGAGTACTGGCAGCAGTGAAGGCAAGATCATTTCACGGATCGCTGCCTTGGTGACAAGGTCGACGGTGCGTGCATAATCAGGGCGGCTGGTGCCGTCCATGATGCCGGGATTGCTTGCGAATTGGTCACGAACGTCTTTCACAACTTCGCCGGCCGCTTTGCCCACTGCGGTCATGCCCATCGCTCCGAAGAGGTAAGGCAGCAGCGCGCCGAGCAACAAGCCGACGATGACATAAGGGTTCATCAACGTGAAATCGACGCCTTCGGAAATCCCGAGACGATCGGCATAGAACACCAGATCGGCATTATACGCACCGAACAGCACGAGCGCCGCCAGCGCAGCCGAACCAATGGCATAGCCCTTGGTCACAGCCTTTGTGGTGTTGCCAACCGCGTCGAGCGCATCGGTTTTCTCACGAACCGATGCGTCCATTTCGGCCATTTCAGCAATGCCGCCTGCGTTATCGGTGACCGGACCATAAGCGTCCAATGCAACGACCATACCGGCCAGTGCCAGCATCGATGTCGCCGCAAACGCAATACCGATCAATCCAGCAAGCTTGAACGCAACGATGATACCGACGCAGATAACCAAAGTTGGCAATGCGGTCGATTCTAGGCTGATAGCCAGACCTTGAATGACGTTGGTGCCGTGGCCGGTTTCCGATGCCTTGGCAATCGAGCGGACCGGACGATAGTTGGTTCCGGTATAATATTCGGTGATCCATACCAGCAAGCCAGTGACAGCCAAGCCGACCATCATTGCCCAAAACAGCGACATGCCGGTGAAGGTAGCGCCGCCCGCTTTCAATGCGATTTCTGCGTTCATATCGCCAAGCACTTGGCTGGTAACATAATAGATTGCCGGGATCGAGCTGATCGCGGTGACCAAAAAGCCTTTGTACATCGCGCCCATGATATTGGTTCCGCCGCCCAAACGGACGAAGAAAGTTCCCAAGATCGAGGTCAGGATACAGATGCCGCCAACAACCAATGGCAATGACATCAGGCCCATCAGCGCCGCACCGGTTGATGCGACCAACAAGGCGATTAAGACCATCGTTGCGCCAATGGTCACAACATAGGTTTCAAACAAATCGGCGGCCATACCGGCGCAGTCGCCCACGTTGTCGCCAACGTTATCGGCGATAGTGGCGGGGTTACGTGGGTCATCCTCAGGGATGCCAGCTTCAACCTTGCCGACCAAATCGGCACCGACGTCGGCTGCTTTGGTGAAGATACCGCCGCCCAAACGCGCAAAGATCGAAATCAGCGAAGCGCCGAATGCGAGTGCAACCAGACCGTCAATGACGACGCGGCTGTCGGGAGCATTTCCGGCAATGTCAGTCAAATAATAGAAGAAGCCAGCGATGGCGATCAACGCGAGGCCAGCAACCAGCATGCCGGTAATTGCACCGGCGCTAAATGCCATCGTTAAACCTTTTTGCAAGCTTTCACTTGCGGCTTGTGCGGTGCGGACATTGGCACGAACCGAGATGTTCATCCCGATAAAGCCGGTCGCGCCCGAAAGCACAGCGCCCAATACGAAGCCCAATGCGGACAATGGTCCTAAGAACCAGCCGACCAAAACCGCGACGACGACGCCAACGATACCAATCGCGGTGTATTGACGGTTCAAATACGCTGTAGCGCCTTCTAGAATAGCGGTAGCAATTTCTTGCATCTTTGGCGTGCCCGCGCTTTTGCTAAGCAGCCAGCGGCTGGTAATGATACCATAAACAACGGCAACCAAGCCGCAGAGTATGGCGATTAATGACAATGACATGAAATCTGTCCCTCCCCGTTTATTCTCAAAAATAGTTAAACGCACCCGCAGAGCCGCAAGCATGTGGCAACGCTATAGTGCGGCTTTAACATCAAAGGCAACCCCAAAACCCGCCCTTTTTAGCGATGTTCAAAGCCCAATGACGACGGCGGGTCTATGGCCGAACCATTGTCCATCAGTGTCAGACCAGACCCGCGCGAAAAATTGCCGACTTTGGTTGCCGTCACGGTTAACTGCGCCTGATCGCTGCACGCAAAAAGCAGTTGATAATCATCGCCCCAGCTGCCCGCTTCCAACCTGCTTTCGCGCGTGTCGCCGAAAAAATCCACAAAAGCGCGTGACAGCGGAATTTGGCCAATGTCGATCGTCAGTTTAAGGCCGCTGGCGGCTGCCATTCGCTGGGCATCGATGAACAGCCCGTCGGAAATGTCCATCATCGCATGTGCGAGGCTGGCGAGCGCGCGGCCTTCTGCAAGCAATGCTTTGGGGCGATTGAACGCATCGCGCAGCGATTGGTCGCCGCCGGTATGGCCATTTTCCATTTCAAACCCCGCCTTTGCATCACCAAGCGTGCCCGTGACATACAGGCAATCGCCCGCTTTCGCAGCGGTTCTTGATGGCACGGGAATATGCGTCGCCCGGCCAATTGCGGTCATGCCCAGACTGCGCGTACCGTCGCCGCCGCCTACGGTGTCGCCGCCCAGTAATGCGACATTGTAATGCGATAATGCGGCGTTAAGCCCGCTAGCAAAGCCAATGTCCCAGTCGTCATCGCCAAGCATAAAGCCCAGCAGCACACCAATCGGTTCCGCTCCTTTGGCCGCAAGGTCGGACAGGTTCACCGCGACCAATTTCCACGCAACGTCGGCGGGATTTGCGCCGGGCAA
>JAYUPJ010000049.1:0-8921 GCA_043760195.1 Sphingomonadales bacterium
TCACTTCCGCCCAAACAACTTCTCAACATCGCCCAGCGCCAGTTTCACCCACGTAGGCCGGCCATGATTGCATTGGCCCGAATGTGGGGTGACTTCCATTTCGCGCAGCAGTGCGTTCATCTCTGCCACATTCAGCACCCGCCCTGCCCGCACCGATCCGTGGCATGCCATCGTCGATGCGACCAGATCGATGCGTTCTTTCAAGGACAGCGCCTCGTCATACGCGGCCAGTTCATCGGCGAGATCCTGCACCAATCCGCGCACGTCGCCGCTGCCCAACATCGCGGGGGTTGCGCGCACCAGCATTGCGCCTGCGCCAAATCGTTCCAGCTCCAACCCGAATGCTGCCAGTTCGTGGGACCGTGCCTCCAACCGGTCGCATGCGGGTTCGTCGAGTTCGACGACATCGGGCAGCAATAATGCTTGGCTCGGAACCGTGCCGCCCGCCTGCGCCAATGCGCGCCGCATCCGCTCCAGCACCAGCCGTTCGTGCGCCGCATGTTGATCGACAATGACCAATCCGTCTTCGGCCTCTGCCACGATATAGGTGTTTGCCACCTGCCCGCGCGCTACACCCAAGGGGTGGCGAACGCCGTCGGGGACAGCCTCGGTTGCTTCAGCCGCGCGGCCCATTAGCGGGGCCAAATCTTCGCCCTGAACCCTGCCCATATCGGCAAAGCTGGAGCGGTTTTCGGCGAAGGATGAAGAGGCAGGGCGCGATTGATAATGGCCAGATGGAATATAGGCTTGGCTCTGCAAACTGCCTTGCGCGGTGAAGATATTTTGCTGCGCAGAAACAAGCGGTTCGCTTTGCCAATTGGCCAACGCCGATTCAGGCGCGCGCTGCACACTGCGAAATCCGGAACTGTCGAGCGCGTGGCGCAGCCCCGAAACGATCATGCCGCGCACCAATGCTGGTTCGCGAAACCGCACTTCGGTTTTTGCCGGATGCACGTTTACGTCAACTTCGGATGGCGGCAAATCGAGGAACAGCGCGACAACGGCATGCCGGTCCCGCGCCAGCATTTCGGCATAGGCCCCGCGCACTGCGCCGATCAGCAAGCGGTCCTTGACCGGACGGCCATTGACGAACAGAAACTGGTGGTCGGCAATGCCGCGATTGTACGTCGGCACGCTGGCGATCCCGCCCAGCCTGATGCCTTCGCGTTCATAATCCAAACCGACGCTGTTATCTGCCAGATCGTTGCTGGTCAGCGCGGCCACGCGGGAGGGCCGGTCCATGCCCGGCTGCACCGACAGGCTTCGGCGGCCATCATGTTCCAACGTAAAGCCAATATCAGGCCGCGACATGGCAAGGCGTTTGACCACATCCAAACAGGCGGCATATTCCGACCGCGACGAACGCAGAAATTTGCGCCGCGCCGGAACCTTTTCAAACAGATTTTCCACGCGCACCCGGGTGCCCGGCGGGATCGCCGATGGACCGTCACTGTCCAATACGCCGTGATCGACGACCCTGCGCCAGCCGTCGCCGCCCCTGATCCGGCTCTCTATTGTGGTCCGCGACACGCTGGCGATGGACGGCAAAGCCTCACCGCGAAAGCCGAGTGTCTCGACCATCTCGATGGCATCATCCGCCAGCTTTGATGTTGCGTGCCGTTCCAGCGCCAATGCGATGTCACTGGCAATCATGCCGCAGCCATCGTCGCTGACCTCGATCAAGTCCAAGCCGCCATTTGAAATTCGCACCGATATTTGCAGCGCGCCTGAATCTATGGCATTTTCAACCAGTTCCTTTAACGCGCTGGCTGGCCGTTCTACCACTTCACCGGCTGCGATCCGATTGATCAATGCTTCTGGGAGTCTTCTTATTGACATCGCCGCATTCCTAGCCCAAGCGCCATTCGCAAGCGACTCCTTAATCGCAAGCAATCCAGCCAAATATCTGTTTTTAAAAACAGCAAATTCCGCTAGGGCTGCGTGCGGGGCAGTGCGTTGTAATTTTGGGCCCAATGCGCCCTTATTTTTTGTAGGATATATATGATCAAATTTCCCTGGTTTCGTTTCGGCTCACAAGACTTGGCTATTGATTTGGGTACAGCCAATACCGTTGTTTATGCACGCGGTCAGGGTATCGTTTTGAACGAGCCATCGGTTGTTGCAATCGAAACTTTAAACGGAATCAAGCGCGTAAAAGCGGTTGGCGATGATGCCAAATTGATGATGGGCAAGACCCCGGATAGCATCGAAGCGATTCGCCCGCTGCGTGATGGCGTGATTGCCGACATTGATGTCGCGGAACAAATGATCAAGCACTTCATCCATAAGGTGCATGGCAAGCCGCGGCTGTTCAGTTCCAATGAAATCGTCATTTGCGTTCCGTCCGGTTCAACCAGCGTGGAACGCCGTGCGATTCGCGATGCGGCATCAAATGCTGGTGCCACCGAAGTGTTCCTGATCGAAGAACCCATGGCGGCGGCAATTGGCGCCGACATGCCCGTTACCGAGCCAATCGGATCGATGGTTGTCGATATTGGCGGCGGGACAACCGAAGTTGCGGTACTGTCGCTGCGCGGTCTGGCCTACACAACTTCGGTGCGAACTGGCGGCGACAAAATGGACGAAGCCATCGTCTCTTATGTCCGCAGACATCATAACCTGTTGATCGGCGAAGCGACTGCTGAACGTATCAAGAAGGACTTTGGAACAGCGCGCGCGCCAGCCGATGGCATTGGCCACACAATCCACATCAAGGGCCGCGATCTGGTCAACGGCGTGCCCAAAGAAATTATGATCAATCAGGGCCAAATTGCCGAAGCATTGAGCGAGCCCATTGGCACGATTTTGGAAGGCATCCGGATTGCGCTTGAAAATACTGCCCCCGAATTGGCAGCGGATATCGTCGATCAAGGAATAGTGCTAACCGGCGGCGGTGCATTGATGCAGGGTCTGGATGAATTCTTGCGCGATGAAACCGGATTGCCCGTGACCGTTGCCGAAGATCCTTTGACATGTGTCGCAATCGGCACAGGCAGGGCGATGGAAGACCCGATCTTCCGCGGCGTCCTGTTAACAGCATAAAGGACCCGCGCCGTGGTGCCGCCGACAAATCGGCGCCCGGGATTTTCCCGCAAGGCGCAATTTAGCTTATTTGCTACCTATGTCTTGGCGCTTGCCGGGGCGTTTTTTGCTGCGTTGTTGTTGATCCTCTCAATCGTCGATCCTGCCGGTTTTGGAGCGTTGCGAACAATCGGGACGGAGATCACCGCTCCTGTGGCCCGTTTCTTGACCAGTGTGCGGCAGACATTTACCGATGTCGCATCCAACACTTCGGCTTATCTTGACGCTGCATCCAAAAATGCCGCGCTGAATAAAGAAGTGCAAGCCAACCGCCGAAAAGTGATCGAGGCCAAGGCAATCAATCTCGAGAACCAACGCCTGCGCCAGTTGCTCGATCTGAAGCAAACCGAGGCCGGGCATATTGCGATTGGCCGATTGATCAGCTCGTCTGCTTCCAGCAGCCGGCGATTGGCGACTTTGTCCATCGGCACCAATATGGGCGTTTCAAAAGGTCAACCGGTGCGCAGCCCGAACGGACTGATCGGACGGATAATCGAAACCGGACCTACAACCTCCCGGGTTCTGCTGATCACCGATGCCAACAGCCCGGTTCCGGTCATGCGCGCAACCGACGGCGTTGCCGCATCGGGCGAAGGACTTGCCAACGGAATGGTCGCGGTGCGGCCGGTTAGCTTTGGAGTAAACCCGTTTGAGGTTGGCGATATCATTGTAACTTCGGGGAACGGCGGATTGTTTCGGCCCAACATTCCCTATGCCATTATTGTCCGCAAGACCGCAGACGGCGCATTGGCAAGGCCGCTGTCTGACCCGGCGCGATCACCTTATGTCATGGTGCTGCCAATTTATGAGGCACCCGCTGCGCAATTGCTGGCCGCGCCCGAAACTGTACCTATCACGCAAGCCGTTGAACCATGAAAAATGCGCTCAACAGCCTAACGCGGCCGTTACGATCGGGCCGCGAATACCAGTCAAGGATTGAGCAGGTCCAATCGCCGACCAAGATGATCGCAATCCCGATTGTTTCGGTGTTGCTGGGTTCGATCATCACCACATTGCCGATGCTGAGTACGCAGGCAATATTGCCGCCGTTCGGGCTGTTGTTTTTCTTGGCCTGGCGCTTGGTTCGGCCCCGCCTTTGGCCAGCATGGGCCGGATTGCCATTTGGTGCCTTTGATGATTTGTTCAGCGGACAACCATTTGGCAGCGCCGCGTTAATATGGTCAATCATTATGCTGGCAATTGAAATATTGGATGCCCGCGCGGTTTGGCGAGATTATTTGCAGGACTGGTTAATTGCATCGGTTGTTATTATACTCGCGTTATGCGCAGGTCATTTCTTTGTCGGCTTGGCCTATGCACGGCCAGCAGCCGTTACGTTGTTGCCGCAAATCGCCTTGTCCATTTTGATTTATCCGCTGGTCGTTCGGGTCATTGCGCGATTGGATCAATGGCGACTTTCGACATGATCCGGCGGATTGTATGAACAAAGACAAGCCGGTTTCATCAGCGCAGCAGGAATTTACCTTTACCCGGCGCACGATGTTTGTCGGCGGCGTGCAAGGCGCATTGGGCTTGCTTCTGGCCGGACGGATGGCGTATATTTCGGTCGCCGAAAATGAGAAATACAAGCTGGCATCGGAAAGCAACCGGGTCAATTTGACACTGGTTCCGCCGCGCCGCGGCTGGTTCATCGACCGTTACGGCAAACCGATTGCCACCAACCGCGCCGATTTTCGCGTGGATGTTGTTCCCGACCGCATGGTGGATAAGGACGCGACGTTGGCGCAATTGGCACGCCTGCTTGCCCTGACCCCGGACGACATGGAACGGATCACGCGGGAGATCAAAACGGCGGGCGGATTTCAGCCTGTTCAAATTGCCGCCGGTCTTGATTATGAAAGCTATTCCAAGGTCAGCGTCCGCTTGCCCGATCTACCCGGAGTTAGCCCGCGTCAGGGATTTTCGCGTTATTATCCCAGCGGTGCAGCCGTCGGCCATTTGGTGGGCTATGTCGGCGCAGTATCCGCCGAAGAGTATCAGAAAAACAAGAACCCCCTGCTGATTACCCCCGGGTTCAAGATCGGCAAAGACGGCCTGGAAAAAATATTTGAAGCCAGCCTGCAGGGCGCGCCTGGCGCAAAGCGGGTGGAGGTTACCGCGCGCGGCAAAATCGTGCGCGAACTAACCACCAAAGCAGACACGCCGGGCAAACCGGTGCAAATAACCATCGATATTGACCTGCACAATTATACCGCCCGGCGGCTCGGCAAAGAGTCTGGCTCTGTCGTGGTATTCGACACGCTGACGGGTGACATTTTGGCGATGGTGTCCATGCCATGCTATGATCCGAACAGTTTTTCCGATGGCATTGGCCGTCAGGAATATAAATGGCTGCGTGAGGATGACCACAAACCGCTGCTCAACAAAAGCCTGCAAGGCCTGTACCCGCCGGGGTCAACGTTGAAGCCGATGGTCGCGATTGCGCTGCAGCAAAATGGCGTCGATCCCGAAGAAACCGTCTATTGCGGCGGCGGATACCGGCTGGGCAACCGCGTTTTCAAATGCCTTGGCACGCATGGTTCAATCAACATGGCCAACGCCATTATGAAAAGCTGCAACACCTATTTCTATGCCATGGGCAACCGCATCGGATATGATAAAATCGCGCCTGTGGCGAAGCTGCTGGGATTGGGGCAGGAGTTTGACCTGCCTTTCCCGTCGCAGCGATACGGCACGGTTCCCGACAGCGCCTGGATGCTGAAGAAATATAACAAGGTCTGGGCATCATCGGACACATTGAACGCCACCATCGGTCAGGGGTATATGATTGCCAGCCCGTTTCAGTTGGCATTGATGTCGGCACGGATTGCATCGGGGCGCAATTTGATCCCCAATATCATCGCCGGTAAAAGGAAGCCCCCGGCCGCCCTGCCCTTTCTGCCCGAACATTTGGCATTGGCACGCGAAGGCATGAACCGTGTGGTCAATAGCGCGGGCACAGGCGCACGCAGCCGATTGCCATTGCCCGACGTTAAAATGGCAGGCAAGACCGGAACCGCGCAGGTGCGCCGCATCGAAGGATCGCAGCGCGGCCAATCGGGCGTATGGAAATACCGCGATCACGGCCTGTTCGTGTGCTTTGCGCCTGTCGAAGAACCGCGCTATGCCGCTGCCGTCGTCATCGAACACGGCCTTGGCGGAGCACGGGCCGCTGCGCCAGTTGCGAAAGACGTCCTCACTTTTCTATATGACCGCGACAAAGCTATGGCGGCATTGACCGCATTGGAGTCTGGCTGGGGCGGAACGATCGAAGAACGCATGGCGCGCAGTTTGAACAGTTTCAACGCGCCGCCGCCTCCCCCGGTATCGCAGGCCGACGATGCAAGCACTACCGCGCCAGCAGGGAACAGCCCGCCAGCAGAGAACGCCGCGCGATGAGCAGCAGCATCATTCCTGCGCCGATATTGGGGCTGCCATGGCGCGTGATATTTATCCTGACCGCGCTGGTGTGCTGCGGCGCAACCGTCCTTTATTCAGCAGCAGGCGGCAGCTTCTCGCCCTATGCCGGTAAGCACCTGATGCGGTTCGCATTGTACCTTGCGATGGCAATCATTATGTCGCGGCTGCCATTGGAATTTTGGAAGAAGATTACGTTTCCCGCGTATGCGATTACGCTGATCCTGCTGATATTCGTTGAAATCACCGGCCAGATTGGCGGCAATTCGCAGCGGTGGATCAATCTGGGTTTCATAACGTTACAGCCGTCCGAATTGATGAAGCCCGTTCTGGTCTTGGCCACGGCGTGGTTTTTTGACCGGCTGCCTGCGAACCGCATCAACAGCTTCGATGTGTTCTTGCCAATGGCCGGGCTGCTGATCTTGCCTTGCATATTGGTCATCATCCAGCCAGATTTTGACGCCGCGATTGTGTTTGCTTTTTGCGTCATCATCGTCGGGTTTCTGGCCGGATTGCCACTGAAATATTTCCTGATCGGCGGCGGCGGCGCGGCGGTGTTGGCGCCGCTGGTCTATTTCTTTGGTCTGCGGCCGTATCAACAGAACCGCGTGTTGATATTCTTCAATCCGGAAAGCGATCCCCTCGGCGCGGGCTACCATATCATGCAGTCCAAAATAGCCATCGGTTCCGGCGGCTTGTTTGGCAAAGGCTTCATGCAAGGCACGCAAAGCCATCTCGATTATTTGCCAGAGGGGCATACCGATTTCGTTTTCGCCACAATGGCCGAAGAATGGGGATTGTTCGGCGGGCTGATTATCATTGGCCTATTCTATCTGTTGATGCGCTGGTGCATCGAAGTCGCGCTGAAAAGCAATCGCCGATATGGCAAGCTGGTCGCGATGGGGATGACGTGTACGATATTTTTCTACATCGCTATCAACCTATTAATGGCGATGGGGTTGTTTCCTGTGGCCGGAATCCCGTTACCTTTCATCAGCCACGGGGGTTCTTCGATGCTGACCATCATGATCTGTATTGGCATCATCATGTCGGTTGATCGCCACCCGGGCACGCGCCAAGGACAATTTGGATAAGTCCGCCCCGATATCGCGCCGCAACATTGCTTGACATGGCAGACAAAACACACCAAACGCGCGGCTTCAAACGATGCCTGCGCGATTCCGCTGCATCTGTGGGGACGCATAGCTCAGTTGGTAGAGCAGATGACTCTTAATCATCGGGTCCACGGTTCGAGCCCGTGTGCGTCCACCATTTTTCCGCAAGTTGCGCCCCTGGTCGTGCGGTAATTTCCTCCGCAAAACCCTCCAAAAACTCCAACTCATCGCCGCGCCGTATTTCCGGCCAAAACCACCAAGTTGACACCTAGTTGACAAGATTGACGCCCATTTTGATATTTATCAGCAGTCCGGCGAAAGATAATTTCCAACATCGCGGCCATGCTGGTTTTTTGCCGCCGCGAAAATTCCTACAACGAATGCCGATGCGAAGGCGCTAATGTCGGTGTTGGTGGTGAAGAAATGCTACCCAACCATGTCAAAGAACCGGCCCCAAAAAGCAGGCATGCGCTGTGGTCCCAGAACAAATCCTACATTGCAAGCGATTTGGTGCGGGCTATTTTAGATAGAACGATAGAACTTAGATAGAACGATAGAACGACGTCATCCTGAACTTGTTTCAGGATCCATCGATCCGCAAGACCAGCTGTAACTGTGCCAAGAAAACATCCGAAATTTAAGCCACCCCCATCACCGCGACCCAGCTTTGCGCCGCAATATCGTGCCATTTATTTCACACGAAGACACGAAGAAAAAGAAGGAAAAAGAGGCCGGGCGCGGCGGCATATTATTTTCTTTGTCTAAAAATGCATGCACGGCTTATCAAATCGTACCCCTCTGCGTCTCTGCGACTCTGCGCGAACAAAATTGTTTCACGCGGAGACGCGGAGACGCGGAGAGGTATGGATAAGCGTATCCCCCGCAAGCGCCTTCACTTCCCTTCACTCCCCCCCTTTTTTTACCCTTTTGTGCCTTCGTGCCTTTGTGCGAGTATCTGTTTAACCACCGCCAGACAGCAACCCCGACCGGATTATATTTCACGCAAAGGACACAAAGGTTTTTAAGAGATCAGCCTGTAGGTCGAGAATATTTTCCGTAAAAATCGCGGCGTAAAGCTGAGCAAAATCAGAACACAGCGATGCAGATCAACCAGACCTCTTAAAAATCTTAGCGCCCTTTGCGTGAAACATTTGCACGGCGCTGCACTACAGGCCGAGGATGGAATGAGAGTTTACCCCATAGTGAATGCAGACGGTGTCAAGCTGAAGCGCAACACTTGTCGCCATCAGCTTGAGCCTGTGCGACCAGTCTAGCAAAGACCTCGTTGGGCGTTTCAAAGCCGAGTAT
>JAYUPJ010000050.1:0-3772 GCA_043760195.1 Sphingomonadales bacterium
TGGGCCTATGACTGACTTCCTACTCGAACTGCGCAGCGAAGAAATCCCCGCACGGATGCAAGATAAAGCCCGCGACGATTTGGCGCGGATGTTTGCTGCAGAACTGGCCAAGGCCGGGCTGGCCGCGTCGGCAATCGAAACCTACGCCACGCCGCGACGTTTGGCGTTGATCGCCCGCGACCTGCCGTTGCAAACCGAAGCTGTTAGCGAAGAAATCAAAGGCCCGAAAACATCCGCGCCGCCGCAAGCGATGGAGGGCTTTTTACGCAAAACTGGCCTGACGCAGGATCAACTGGTGGATCGCGACGGCGTGTATTTTGCGGTGACCGAAAAAGCTGGCCGTGCGACTGCCGACGTCCTGTCCGAAGCCATCCCTGCGATCATCCGCGCATTCCCGTGGCCTAAATCGCAGCGTTGGGGCGCGGCATCGGCCAGCACCGAAAGCCTCCGATGGGTACGTCCGTTGCAGGGGATACTGGCGTTGCTGGGTGACAATGTCGTTGCCTGCGAGGTTGACGGGATCGTTTCGGGCGCGGCAACGATGGGGCATAGATTTCATCATAAAGGCGAAATCACGATAGGCAACGCCGCCGATTACGAAATGAAATTGCGCGCCGCGCATGTCATATTGGACCAGAACGAACGCCGCGATATTATTCGTAAGGGTGCCGAAAAAGCCGCGAGTGATGCGGGATTGACGCTCGTTCCTGACGAAGGTCTAGTGAATGAAAATGCGGGGTTGACCGAATGGCCAGTGCCGATGCTGGGGCGGTTTGATCCGGCGTTTCTGGATGTGCCGCAAGAGGTTATCCAACTGACCGCGCGGGTAAACCAGAAATATTTTGTGTGCCATGACGCGGATGGCCAGCTGGCCAATGCGTTTGTTTGCACCGCCAATATTACGGCGCGTGACGGCGGCGCGGCGATTGTGGCGGGGAATGAGAAAGTGCTGGCGGCGCGTTTGAGCGACGCGAAGTTTTTCTGGGAAGCGGATTTGAAAATCCCGCTGGAAACGCAGGCGCTGAAATTATCGTCGATTGTGTTCCACGAGAAATTGGGGACAGTTGCGGACAAGGTGGAACGGGTGGCGAAGCTGGCGCGGTGGTTGGTTGAGGAAGGGATTGTATCTCCTCTCCCATCGGGAGAGGAAGGGGCCCAAGCGCAGCTTGGGAAGGTGAGGGCGACCAATGAAGACCCTCACCCTTCCGCGACTGCGTCGCTCCCTCCCTCTCCCGATGGGAGAGGGAATTTAGCCGCCCAAGCCGAACGCGCAGCACGCCTATGTAAGGCCGATCTCGTCACCGGAATGGTCGGCGAATTCCCCGAATTGCAAGGCATCATGGGCGGATATTACGCCCGCGCCCAAGGCGAAGACGACGCCGTAGCTGATGCGGTGCGAGACCATTACAAACCCGTCGGGCAAGGCGACGATGTGCCGACTGCGCCTGTTACGGTTGCGGTGAGTTTGGCGGATAAGTTGGATACTTTGTCGGCGTTTTTTGCTGTTGACGAAAAGCCTACAGGCTCAAAAGATCCATTTGCTCTTCGCAGAGCAGCAATATCAGTTATTCGTATTTTGACTGAAACGAATATAAGATTGAATCTTCATGATTTTGCATTGGATGAAGCGAACTTACTTTGCCTGCATGTTCCTGTTGATAATGATATTGAAGTTCGGCGGTCCACTTTGGATTGGTTAGCTAAAGTTGCCGACATAAAAAAGAAGCCCGGCGTAAATGACTTCCACCTTGCAGAAATTCGTGGTGAAATCGAAGCTCCTATAGATCTCGGTTTCATGTATGGCCTCCTCGAATTCTTCGCCGACCGCCTAAAGGTCCAACAACGCGAGGCGGGTGTCCGCCACGACCTGATCGACGCGGTGTTTGCGCTTGGCGAGGAGGATGATCTTGTCCGGTTGCTGGCGCGGGTTAAGGCTTTGCAGGCTTTTGTGGGTACGGATGAGGGCGTGAATTTGCTGGCGGGGTATAAACGCGCGGCGAATATATTAAAGGGAAGCGGCGAGGCGAAATCCTCCCCATCGACTTGCGATGGGGAGGGGGACCGCCGCGAAGCGGTGGTGGAGGGGACAGCAACACCTGAGGCCCCTCCGTCAGCCGCCGCTATCGCGCCGCCTGCCACCTCCCCATCGCAAGTCGATGGAGAGGAATTGGGGGATGCGGAGCGTGACTTGCTCACCGCCCTCAACGCCGCCGAACCGCTTGCCGCCGCTGCAATCGCCGCCGAAGATTTCGCAGGTGCCATGTCTGCTCTGGCGATCCTTAGGTCGCCCATCGACGCGTTTTTTGACAAGGAAACAGGCGTCATGGTCAACGATCCCGACCCCGATAAACGCGCATTCCGCATCGGCTTGCTCACCCGTTTCCGCGACGCCGTTCATACGGTCGCTGATTTTTCAAAGATTGAGGGGTAGCGCAAACATGAAAGCCCCGCCCCTTTAGGGGAGGGGTTGGGGGTGGGGCGTGTCCTCACACAAATCACCCCTCACCGCTGCGACTAGGCAATAAATTGCTAAGTCTCGCTCCTCTCCCTCAAGGGGAGAGGAGAAATTTGGAGTAAGTTATGACCCAATATGTGTATCGTTTCGGTGGCGGCGTATCTGACGGGGACGAGCATGTTCGCGGCAACAAGAACATCCTGGGCGGCAAGGGCGCGAATTTGGACGGCATGGCCAGCATCGGATTGCCCGTGCCCCCCGGCTTCACCATCACCACCGAAATGTGCACCGCATATTACGCGCACGGCCAAAGCTTTCCAGGCAGCGTCCGGGCCGAGGTCGTCCACGGCCTGGCCCATATCGAGGGCGTCACAAGCCGCAAATTTGGCGATCCCGCAAATCCGCTGCTGGTTTCCGTCCGGTCAGGCGCGCGGGTGTCGATGCCGGGGATGATGGACACCGTGCTTAATCTGGGCCTGAACGATGCGACGGTCGAGGGGCTGGCGGCATCATCGGGCGACGCACGTTTTGCATGGGATAGCTACCGCCGGTTTATTCAAATGTATGCCGATGTCGTGCTGGAACTCGACCATGGCTCGTTCGAAGAAGCGCTGGAAATCGCCAAGGAGGATCAGGGCTATTTTCTCGACACCGAACTGACCGCCGATGACCTGCGCGCGTTGGTGGGCGAGTATAAGAAACTCGTCGCCGATCAATGGGGAAAGCCGTTTCCGCAGGATGTGCATGACCAATTATGGGGCGCGGTCGGCGCGGTGTTTGGATCGTGGGAATCGAACCGCGCTGCCGTCTATCGCCGCCTGAACAACATCCCCGCCGACTGGGGTACCGCGGTCAATGTGCAAGCGATGGTGTTCGGCAATATGGGCGAAACGTCGGCCACCGGAGTGGCATTCACCCGCGATCCGGCGACCGGCGAAAACGCGTATTACGGCGAATATCTGATCAATGCGCAGGGCGAGGACGTGGTCGCGGGCATCCGCACGCCGCAATATCTGACCACGGCGGCGCGGGAACGCGCAGGCGCAAAACCCTTGTCGATGGAAGAGGCAATGCCCGTGGTTTACGCCGAACTGGCACGGGTTTTTGCGATTTTGGAAACGCACTACCGCGATATGCAGGACATTGAATTCACCGTCGAACGCGGGCAATTGTGGATGCTGCAAACCCGCAGCGGCAAGCGCACGGCAAAGGCCGCGCTGAAAATCGCGGTCGATATGGTGGCCGAGGGATTAATTACCGAGAATGAAGCCGTGCTGCGGATTGATCCGATGGCGCTCGACCAATTGCTGCATCCCA
>JAYUPJ010000051.1:0-3758 GCA_043760195.1 Sphingomonadales bacterium
AATACTCGGCTTTGAAACGCCCAACGAGGTCTTTGCTAGACTGGTCGCACAGGCTCAAGCTGATGGCGACAAGTGTTGCGCTTCAGCTTGACACCGTCACGTCACCGTAACTCAGAGCCTGACAGTCGTGACCAGAAATCAGAGACCGCACCTCGCAGCCTCTCAAAATCCGCTACCGTCGCCCACTTAACCCCTTCGTGCTTCATGTTTTTCACTAAAATTCGAGCATCATCAAAGTTTTTGAATTCAGGAAAGTCGAGCCTAAACAGCACTAGCTGGCCTTGCACCCATGACGCGTGAGGAAGCCTCCTGTTTTTTGGTGCAGCAACACCTTTTCGATCATGCATCGCTTTGAAATAGTCTTTCGTGTCGGTCTCCCAATGATGGTACTCCCTAAGCACGGCACCTTGAATGACCGTTTCTATAGTCCATTCAACCACCACGTCATCAACTTCACTTAGCACACCCATAAATTCAGCCGGTGGTCTCTGCGAATTTCTTATCATCTGGATTACCCCGTCAATGGCATCCTTGCGGTGCTGTGCTTGAAACCAGAAATAGCGTGCAGTATCTTTCATATCTTTGTGTCCGTGAGCAGAATTTAGGACTTTCAATTTCGTTGGGCGGTAACCCAACGAGACAACAACATCGGCAAGGCGAGTCCTTACCGGTATTTTTTGGTATAAACTTAAACTTGGGCGAGTCAACAGAATATTGAAAATTATTAAATAAATACAATAGGATGACCGCGCCGTCATTCGCAATAGTCGCTGGCACTCCTTGCAGCTTAGTCCGGTTTTTTCCTGCGCTTCGGATGGCTGCGTCACTGCGTTTTTGCTAAAGCTTCCCTTCAGCCGCATCAGCTGCGCATCGATGTTGGCCATGGCGGCGCGGGCCTTTGCGGCGTTTGCTTCTTGCACCGCGATATTCTGGATATGCCGGGCCGTTTGGTGACACCTGTTTCCCTTACGACGGCCTTTACATATTTGGCATCACCCCTCTTGACGTTTACGCTAACGTAAAGTAGCGCATGACCATGAACGAATGGGTGAGTGAGGGCATAATGATGGATCAGCTAATGGATGAGCCAAGCCGGGCGCATGCGACAATTGAAACGCCGGACGTCTTTAACCGGACGTCCTTTACTATTTCCGATTTGTCGTCGGAGTTTGACGTTACCGCGCGGGCGCTGCGCTTTTATGAGGACCAAGGGTTGATTGCCCCGGAACGTCACGGGCTTGCCAGAATTTATTCGCCGCGAGACAGAGCGCGGCTGGCGTGGATATTGCGGGCAAAGCGGGTGGGTTTCAGCCTTTCTGAAATACGCGAGATGATCGATTTATACGATTTGGGCGACGGACGAAATGTGCAGCGCCGGGTCACAATCGAAAAATGCCGTGAACGCATATCGACATTGCAAGCGCAGCGTGACGATATTGAAAGCGCGATCAAAGAGCTTACCGAATTTGTCAATTTGGTGGCGCGGGTGGAAACCCAGGAAAACAAGACAGCTGCGGCCTAACGCCGCTTTTGCTGAACACAATTGCCCTCAAAGGATTTTAACATGCCCAGTTATCAAGCGCCAATTCGCGACACGCAATTCATTTTGAATGAAGTATTGGGCATTGAACGATTTGCAAATTTGCCCGGATTTGAAAGCGCGAGCCCGGACATGATCGAAGCGATCCTGACAGAGGGCGGCAAGTTCATCGAGAATGTCCTGTTCCCGCTTAACCAAGTCGGCGATTTGGAAGGATGCACCCGTCATGCGGACGGCAGTGTGACCACTCCGGCCGGGTTTAAAGATGCGTATAAGCAATATTGCGAAGCAGGATGGGGCACGCTGTCTGCGCCCGAAGAATTTGGCGGGCAGGGATTGCCGCATGTCGTTTCAATGGCGTTTGAAGAATATATGGCCAGCGGCAATATGGCGTTCGCGATGTATCCGGGGCTAACCCACGGCGCGATTTCGTCGATCTTGGCCAAGGGCAGTCAAGAACAGAAGGAAAAGTTCGTTCCGAAAATGGTGTCGGGGCAATGGACCGGAACAATGAACCTGACGGAGCCGCATTGCGGCACTGATTTGGGTTTGATCCGGACAAAAGCCGTTCCCAATGATGACGGCAGCTTTGCGATCACGGGCATGAAGATTTTCATCTCGTCGGGTGAACATGATTTGGCGGAAAACATCATCCATCTGGTGCTGGCCAAAACCCCCGGTGCGCCGGACAGCGTTAAGGGTATTTCGCTTTTCATCGTGCCCAAGTTTATCGTCAATGATGATGGTACGCTGGGTGACCGCAATGCCGTGTCCTGCGGTTCGATCGAACATAAAATGGGCATTCACGGCAACTCGACCTGCGTGATGAATTACGACGGCGCGGCTGGATATCTGGTCGGTGATGAGAATAAGGGGCTGGCGGCGATGTTCATCATGATGAACGTGGCGCGGCTGGGCGTGGGCCAACAAGGGCTTGGTATCGCCGAAGTCGCTTATCAAAACGCGGTGCATTATGCCGGTGATCGGCGTCAGGGCAGGGCGCTTACCGGGCCGCAGGATCTGGAGCAAAAGGCAGACACGTTGTTTGTTCACCCCGATGTTCGCCGCATGTTATTGGACGGCAAAGCGTTCACCGAAGGCATGCGGGCGCTATGCCTTTGGGCCGCGTTGCAAGCCGATCTGGTCCACAAAGCGCAGACCGAAGAAGAGCGATTGTCGGCAGATGATTTGCTGTCGCTGTTGACGCCGGTGATTAAGGGATATGGCACCGACAAGGGATATGACGTCGCCACAAACTCCCAGCAAGTCTATGGGGGCCATGGCTATATTGGCGAATGGGGCATGGAGCAATATGTCCGCGATGCGCGGATCGCGATGATTTACGAAGGCACCAACGGCGTTCAGGCCATGGACCTCGTCGGACGCAAACTGGCGCAAAATGGTGGTCGAGCGGTGCAGGCGTTTTTTAAAGTCGTGGACGAGGAATGTGCCTCGGCAAAGGCTGGACCGCTGGCCGAGCTGGCCGCGCGGTTGGAAAAGGCCAATGCCGAATTAAAGGCGGCGACGATGTGGTTTATGCAGAACGGCATGGCCAACCCCGATAATATCGGCGCTGGTGCGCATCATTATATGCACATCATGGGCATCGTCGCGCTTGGGCTGCAATGGTTGCGGATGGCCGAGGCGGCGCAACGCGCGTTGGATGCAGGCACAGGCAACTCGGCTTTTTACGAAACCAAGCTGGTTACCGCACGCTATTTTGCCGAGAGGTATATGCCCGATTGCGGTGCGCTTCGTCGCAAGATCGAAGCGGGCAGCGAAGCAATCATGGCGCTCGAACCAAGGATGTTTGCGGTCGCTTAATCGACTGGCAGGAAGTCGGGCACCGAAAGGTAACGCTCGCCGGTGTCGTAGTTGAAACCAAGCACACGCGCACCGGCCGGCAACTCGGGCAGTTTCTGCGCGATTGCGGCAAGTGTCGCGCCTGATGAAATGCCGACGAGCATCCCCTCTTCGCTTGCTGCCCGCCGCGCAAATTCCTTGGCGGTATCGGGGTCGACCTGAATCACACCGTCGAGCAGTGCGGTATGCAGGTTTGCCGGAATGAAGCCAGCGCCGATGCCCTGGATCGCGTGAGGCCCTGGCTGGCCGCCGCTGATGACGGGCGACAATGTCGGTTCGACGGCGAATACCTTCATGTTCGGCCACGCCTTTTTCAAAACTTCGGCACAGCCGGTAATATGTCCGCCGGTACCGA
>JAYUPJ010000052.1:0-8782 GCA_043760195.1 Sphingomonadales bacterium
TCCTGTTTCTCGACAGCGATGGTTCCGACGTGTTGACCGACGCATCAAAGATAGTCGCGCCAATCATCGCGGGCGACGCTGATCTCGTCATTGGATCAAGAACGCTCGGCAAAATAGAACGCGGTGCGATGACCGCGCCGCAACGCTTCGGCAACTGGCTGGCACCAATGTTGGTGCGGCTGATCTGGGGCGTGCACTATACCGACCTCGGTCCATTTCGTGCCATCCGGCGGAGCAGTTTGGATGCGCTTTCCATGCAGGACCGGGATTTTGGCTGGACAATCGAAATGCAGGTCCGCGCGGCGAAACTTGGCTTGCGGACAATCGAAGTTCCAACGGGCTACCGCCGCCGCATTGGCGTTTCAAAAATTTCCGGCACAATCGACGGCGTACTGAAAGCTGGCGTCAAAATACTATACGTCATCGGGCGTGAAGCCTATGGCGATTTCGATGCTACTCGCCGAAAGCCATAATCTCCATTCTAGAAAATGCGCGCGGTTGAAACCCTTTTGTCCGGCTAGGCCGAACACTTATTAAACGCCGCACCCTTTGAAACGCGCCTCTCGAAAGAAACATCCCCAATGAAGAAAATCCTGATTGCCACCGAGATCATCGCGCTTGGACGACCTTTATTGATCCCGAAGTCGCGCATGCCGGAGAGATCATTGGTGAATATATGCTTGCCATGCGTCACGGATTGGGGCTCAACAAGATATTGAGCACCGTTCACGCCTATCCGACCATGATCGAGGCCAATAAATTTGCCGCAGGTAACTGGAAAAAAGCCAATGCGCCCGAATGGGTGTTCCCGTGGTTGGAGAAATTTCATGCCTGGCGGCGCGGTTGAGGAGATAATTTTGCAACCTGTTCCCCGCCTACTGCTGTTTGCGCGCTATCCGGCGGCGGGCGCATGCAAGACGCGGCTGATCCCGGCATTGGGGCCAGCGGGAGCAGCTGCACTCCACCGGCATCTGACGGAACGTACCGTTGCCATATTGCAGCAGAGCGGATGCCCGGTAACCATAGCCTATACCGGCGCAGACAAACGCGAATTTGAAACTTGGCTGGGTGATGGCATCGCGCTGACCGAGCAGGTCGAGGGCGATTTGACCGCCAAGCTGCTCGCCTGTCTGGACCCTGCGCCGGTTATCTTTTTCGGTGCGGACACGCCCGACCTGCAACACCATCATGTCGCATCAGCCGTTGCCGCGCTTGAAACGCATGAAGTGGTGATTGGCCCGGCCGAAGATGGCGGCTATTACCTGATCGGAATGCGCCAAGCCCGGCCTGAACTGTTTGTCGGCATGCCCTGGAGCACGGAGCAAGTGCTGCCGGAAACTTTGGTGCGGCTGAAGCGGCTTGGCACCGAACCGCTTCTGCTCGAAACTCTGTCCGACTGCGACCGCCCTGAAGACCTTGCCTGTTGGCCAGACCTTTCTATATTCGCCGGGGCGGTATGATCAGGGTTACCATCCTTATCCCGACTTATAATGAGGAAAAGGCGCTACCCGAAACGCTGGCTTCGCTCGCCCGGCTTTCCCCGCAGCCCGATGAAATCCTGCTTGTCGACGGCGGCAGCGATGACCGGACGCTGGAGATAGCGCAGGCAAGCGGCATCACAGCGGTGACGGCTCCGCACAAAGGCAGAGGCGCGCAAATCAATCACGGGGTTGAAATGGCGGTGGGTGAGGTGGTTTGCGTGCTGCACGCCGATAGCTTCCTGCCGCATGACGCAGTTGCGGTAATCCGCTCCAACATGGCCAATCCGAAACTCGCCCTCGCCAGCTTCATGCCGCGTCTCGTTGGCCCGGGGGGTACACGCTGGGGGTCGTCATTCCATAACTGGGTCAAAACCTGGTACGCGCCGCTGCTCGCGCGGCCGCATCTGTTTTTCAAAGGGGTGCGGTTACTTTTCGGCGATCACGCGATGTTTTTTCGCCGCGAACATTTCCTTGCCGTCGGCGGCTGTGACGAGCGTGTTGCGGTGATGGAGGAAGCCGACCTTTGCATCAAACTCGCCCGTTTTGGCCGCACGAAAATGGTGCGCCGATGGGTGTGGACATCCGACCGCCGCATCGCCGCATGGGGCCGCTGGCGCGCCAACTGGATTTATTTCAAAGTGGGCATGATGTGGGCAATGGGCGCGCGCGAACGGCTTGCCGATCATTATCCCGATATTCGTTGATCCGTCCCTGCGTCAGCAGCAAGCCGCCGCCTGTGCCTCTTGTGGTAAATCGAATGGCAGGCCGCCGCCGCATCCGGCAAACACGCCGAAATGGCGGCTGAAATCGCCGACGAAATCGAAATGCGGGGCGAAGCGGGTTTTGGCGAGCATCTTCCAACTGTTGCCGCAAACGGGGAACACCCGTCCCGCCTCGATCACATGATGCTTGTCGAGCGTGAACGCACGTTCCTCGCCGACTATGTCGCCGTGATAGATGACCGCTTGGCCGTAATCCTCGCATTCGGGTTCAAACCCGTCCAGTTTAAACAGCCGGTACGTGGCGGAGAAAAAGCGGATGCCATCAAGCTTGTCGGCGATTTCGGGATCACCAATGCCGAGGGGCCGGTCCTTGACGAGGCGCGGATCATCGAAACCAGCGGCCTTTGCGTGCATCAAAAAATCGCCCCAATAGAGTGCGCCTGGCAGGCATTCGCCGTGCAGCACGGGATCGGCAAGCAAGTGCGCGGGCACGCGGCGGTCCGAATAGACGTCGGAAAAATACATCTCTCCGCCGGGCTTCAGCAGGCGATGGGCAGCATTGAACACCGCTTGCTTGTCGGCAACCAGATTGATCACGCAATTGGAGACGATGACATCGAAGCTGGCGGGTTCCAGATCAAGCGCGCCAAGCCGTTCGATATCGCCTTCGATGAAGCGGACATTGCTTTTGGCATAACCAAAGCGTTCGCGGTGCCATTCCAGATGGGCGCGGGCAACTGCGAGCTGTTCGGGCGTGGTGTCGACGCCGACAACCTCGCCATGTTCGCCGACAAGTTGCGCCAGCAGATAGGCATCCTGTCCCGACCCCGAACCCAGATCGAGTATCCGTGCGCCTTTAATCGCCGACGGCGCAACCAGGCCGCAGCCATAATAACGCGCCTTCACCTCTTCATGCACGTTGGCGAGCGCGCGGCGCACGTGCGGCGGCGGCGCATCGGCCATATTGCAGGCGTCGGTTAGCAGGTCAGCTGTGCCCTGCAAGACTTCACCATAATAATGACGGCTATTTTCTAAATTCATCGAGGCTTCCATTTGTTTATCGGGAATACAAAAACAGTTCGCCAACAACGCGCCTTTGGTTACAGGAACAATTGGCTAAAGGAGCAATGGCAACCGCATGGGGAATGTAACCTTTGACTGATCGTGACCGAAACAGAGCGATGAACCAAACCTCTTCTCCCTTCGCGCTGCGCAGTATGCAGCCACTTGCGCCGCAAAAATTTGCTGATCCTGCGGTCACTGTAAAGGGTGAAAGGCGCGCGCATGTCGCGATGACGGGATTGACCACATTGTGGTTCAACACCGGCACATTGTGCAACCTTGCCTGCAAAAGCTGCTATATCGAAAGCTCGCCCACCAACGACGCTTTGGTGTACATCACCGTTGGCGAGGTGCGGGCCTATCTGGATGAAATCGCGCGCGACGCGCTGCCAACCCGCGAAATTGCCTTTACCGGCGGCGAACCGTTCATGAACCGCGAGATGATACCGATCATCCAGCTGTGCCTTAATCGCGGGTTCGATGTGTTGGTGCTGTCCAACGCGATGCGGCCGATGCGGCGGTTTGAAGCCGCGCTGCTGGCCATTCAGGGCCGCGAGAAACTCACCATCAGGGTCAGCCTGGATCACTACACCCAAGACATCCACGAAGCCGAGCGCGGGCCAGACAGCTGGGCCAAGGCCATCGGCGGCTTGATCTGGCTGGCAGAGAACAATTTCAACATCGCGGTCGCGGGCCGTCATCTGGGCACTGAACCCGAGGCCAATGCGCGTGAGGGTTATCGCCGCCTGTTTGCAGCGCACGGCCTTTCCATCAATGCCAGCGATCCGGCCCGGCTCGTCCTGTTTCCAGAAATGGACGAGACGGCGGATATTTCGGAAATCTCCACCGGCTGTTGGGATATCCTCAAAGTCGCTCCCGCCAGCATGATGTGCGCATCAAGCCGCATGGTGGTAAAGCGCAAGGGCGAAGCAGCCCCCCGCGTCGCCGCCTGCACCTTGCTGCCCTATCATGCCGATTTCGACATGGGTGCGACATTGACCGAGGCTGCCCGCGATGTGGCGCTCAACCACCCGCATTGTGCACGCTTTTGTGTCTTGGGCGGCGCGAGTTGCGCGGGTTGAGGGGATTGGGGCGGGATTGCAGCCAATTGCTGATGTCTGTTGCCGACAAGATTGCGGTCATTCTGGTAGAGCCCCACGACTGTAATAGCAGCCGTTTGTTAAGCTCGAATCCGAACGGCGGAAACCGGCGGATGATGATCTGTACGCCCTCGGGTGAAAGCAATGGAAAGCCCATCAAAAATGTTATCAATTTAGCTAAAATGGTAGATGCTCGATATTGCATTTGAAGTCTATCACTAAGAAAAGATCGGGACCTGTGTTATAGTTGACGTTGCTTAGGCATGGTAGATGACAGTCGAGCAGGATGCGAAGGAGATAGAGCCATGCAAGAACTAACCGGGCCGGAACCAAACCATGTCTGACGGAGGGCCGGATCCGAGCGCCGCCGCGCAGACACCGTCCGATGCCGAGCTCGACGTGGTGGTCTCTGGCCTGCAGCGTTCTATAAAGGAGTGGGCGACCCGTCACGATCTGTGGTTCGACTGCGGCTTCCAGTCCTATGCCGAACGGGTCGACGGAGAGCCTGGGGAGACCCCCGTCGTCACGATCCTGCACTTCGATGGCGACCTCGGACGCGCGCTCGATGGCGACTTCCATGGTCTCGACATCGAGTTCTTCGATCTGCTCGAGCAACAGGGCTTCTGGTATGAGCGCAACGACAGTGCCAGCGTCCATATATATCCACAGGACGACAGTGTGTTATTCCGACCGTTCCTCGACCGCGAGAACTGGCAGTGGGTTTGCGGAATGGTCCAGCAGGACGTCGCAGACGTTTATGAAGAGCTGTATTCGTACTTCGCGAAACGCCCGGAGGACCTACACCGCCTCACCTGGCGCGAATTCGAAACGCTACTCTTCCGGATCTTTCAGGCTCAAGGGTTCACCTGCGAGCTAGGCCCAGGTTCGAACGATGGAGGCATAGACGTCCGCGTGCTCCAGCGCGATCCAATAGGCGACATTCTGACGCTGGTCCAAGCCAAGCGCTACGCCCCCAGGAACAAGATCGACCTATCGGCAGTCGCGGCGCTGCATGGCGTCGCCGACGTCGAAGCGGCCCAGAAGAGCATGTTCGTTACCACCTCCGACTACCTTCCCTCGGCACGGAAGTTCGCTGGCCGGACCCGCATCCCGATGACGCTTTCGACCTCTGCCGATGTCAGCGACTGGTGCCGGGATGCCAGCGACGGGATTATCCGCGACAAGTCGAAGCTGGTCACACCCCAAGCGGTCTCTTCGCTGCTTCAAGGCCTCACTTCCAGGGATCCCCGCATCGTCCGCGCAAGCACAGGCTACTCTGTGATCATGAACCAGTTCGCGATCGTCCTAAAAGAGACGAAGCACGCAGCGCTGTTGATGGCTATCCCTGCGCGGATCATCTCACATGATGGTTACGAGCAGAGGGGCAGCGAGGTGCCCGACACCGGCCCCGCGTGCCTCGATCGCCTGACAGCGGATACCGTCTTCCGCGCGAAGCGGTCCGTCCACAACGGCGAGGTAAGTTACTGGGACGGCCGGAACCTGTATTCGGCATGGGATGGCGCACCCGCGCTCTTCGATCTCTGCGATTAGCCAGCAAATGACTGGTTCCGGCGCGAGCCGACGTTCATAGTGGCGCACCGGAACGGCGTATTTTGGCTCGGAAATAGTCGATCCCAAAAGTTGGGTCACTGGGGTGAAACCGACAAGTTTTTGGTCGTTCGGCTTTGCCAGAGCATAGTTCAATAGCAGTCGTCTGCTAAATCGAGTAAGCTGCAGTATGACATGGAAATTTGACCAAGCGCCGAATGTCGCCTGCATCGCGAGTCGCGCGATATTCAACGAAAGGCCTGTTTTAGTGGTCACGCACTATGACGATGACCATTCTTGGGCGTTCCTTGACGGAGAACCGTTTGACCTTGCTGAAGCGCTGGTTGTTGCAATGTCAGAAGTGTTGAACGTTCATCCGGAACTTGTTGAAATTGCGGACCTGCCACCGGGTTGGACGGCAAGTCGCGCGGCAGATGGTCGGCCTTGGCTGAGAGAGCAGGACGAATAGCAAAGCGAGAATGTCCGCTTTTCAGGTTGTAGGCCCCAATTCCGGACAGTCCGCTCCCCCCAACAAACCCGCCATCAACATCCCAACGTAACCAAATAGCCCGCCCCTGCGAACAGTTTGCAAACCCAATAACTTCGGAGTTGCAATGCTTGTTCTTTTGGTCGCGGCCGCTGTGCTCCTTGCTTTCAGCAACGGGGCCAATGATAATTTTAAGGGCTTTGCCACCATTTGGGGCTGCGGCACGCTTAGCTACCGGACCGCGATCATCCTTTCTAATGCTGCAACGCTCGCAGGCGGGGTCGCCTCGGTGATTATCGCAGGCGGTCTGGTCAAACAGTTTTCCGGACGCGGGCTGATTGATGATGCGGTCGCTGCATCGTCGGCCTTCAGCTTTGCGGTTGCCGCAGGTGCGGGCACAACCGTAATGCTCGCGACCCGCCTTGGCTTCCCAATTTCGACCACACACGCGCTGGTCGGCGGCTTGACCGGTGCGGGACTGGTGAGCGGCAGCGCACTGCACTGGAGTGCACTCGGCAGCGGTTTCATGTTGCCGCTGCTGGTCAGCCCGCTCCTTTCCGCCACGATTGCCTTCGGCATATATGGCGGCGCGAAACTCATACAGCGCCAATTTGCGCCTGCTTATGCGGGAGGCATCACGGCCAATGGTCCAGGCAACATTGAGCCAAACAGCGCAATCTTGAACGGCACGCACATCGCGTCCGCCGTCGCCATCTGTTTCGCCCGCGCGGTGAACGATACGCCCAAATTGGCGGCGTTGATGATGGGCGCCGGGATATTGTCATCGGTGAACAGCGCACTCGCCGCGACCGCTGCGATGGTCGCGGGCGGCTGGCTCCTGTCTCGCCGCGTAGCCGAAACGATGAGCCTCAAAATTTCCGACATCTCACCGGTGCAGGGCGTGACCGCCAATCTGGTCACCGCCGCGCTTGTCCTGACGGCGAGCCGCTTTAGCTTGCCGGTATCAACGACGCATGTTTCGGTTGGCTCGATCATCGGCAGCGGGGTATCCGCCGGGCGCGTCGACCTTTCGGCGATCCGCAGTGTGTTGCTTTCATGGGTGGTTACGCTGCCCATGTCGGCTGCATTGGCGGCTATAGTCGGCTGGCTCGTGATCTAGGATCAAGCTTACAGCACGCGCCCCGCAACGGCATCAAGCTTTGCCGCCAATGCAGGATCGCGCAGCGCAGGATCGGTAATCATGGCGAAATCGAGGACGGTATCAATGGGGCTGGCTTCGCGCTCGGCAGGTAAAGACGCGAGCAGATGCGCCACAAGGTCGCGGCCCTTTTCGGCATTGGCCATCAATTGCGCGATCACTGCTTCGACCTCGACCGGCGCTTCATTCTCGCGCCAGCAATCATAGTCGGTGACCATACCGACCAAAGCGTATGGCAGCTCGGCTTCGCGCGCAAGTTTCGCCTCGGGCATCGCCGTCATCCCGATGACATGCGCGCCCCATAGACGGTACATATGGCTTTCGGCGCGGGTCGAAAATTGCGGCCCCTCCATCGCCAAATAGGTAGCGCCGTCATGCACCTTTGCCCCTGCTGTTTCAGCTGCGGCCAAAACAAGCGACGACAGGCGGGGGCAAACCGGGTCGGCCATTGAGACATGGGCAACAAGCCCATCGCCGAAGAAACTTTTGGGGCGCGCAAACGTCCGGTCGATAAACTGGTCGACAACAACAAAATCGCCGGGTGCGATATGTTCGGCAAGCGAGCCTATGGCGGAGATCGAAACAATATCCGTCACGCCAAGCCGTTTCAGCGCGTCGATGTTCGCGCGAAAATTGAGCTGGCTCGGTCCGGTCACATGCCCGCGTCCATGACGTGGCAGAAAAACGCATTCCGTGCCAGCAATACTGCCGGTCAACAGCGCATCCGACGGCTTGCCCCATGGCGTTTCCACCTCAACCCATTCCGGGTTCTCAAGCGCCTCAAGCTGGTAAAGGCCCGACCCGCCAACAATACCGATTTTCCATTTTGCCATGATCAATCCTTCCGCAACTTTAAGCCGTTTGGTTACCAGCAGCGGCCCAAAAAATTATTTTCACCCATCCGTAACCTTCGCCCGTCCTTATCCGAAAAGAGAGGGAGAACAACACCCCGGATGCGCTTTTGGGGACAAGGGAAGGTGTGACGCGAATGAATTCTTCAACCCGCCATTTGGGACGCCGGACTCTTTTGGCCGCGGCCCCCGTGCTGCTATTGCTGGCGGCCTGCTCACAACCGGCCGGTAATGCGGACCAGAAATGGCTAAAGGCGGGAACCGCCACCGAAACGATTGACCATGTCATCTGGGAACAACTGCTTTCCAAATATGTCAAAGTCTCCAAAGACGGCGTGAACCGTGTCGATTATGCCGCGCTCAAACAAAACG
>JAYUPJ010000053.1:0-8774 GCA_043760195.1 Sphingomonadales bacterium
ACCAACATCGCCTTTTTGCCAAAGCAAGCTGCCCAGCCAGAATGCGGGACGGACAAATATCGCGTCATACAGCTCGTCAAAATACCATTTGTTGAGGAAAAAATTGTACAGCGGACGGAACGTCGCCGCCAGTTTCTGCGGCGCATCGGCGGAACGAATATACATCATATAGGCGACAGCCAATCCGGTCAGCATGGCGATAGTCGATGACAATTTAACCCACATCGGAACTTCATGCATTTCGTGCATCAAATGTTCGTTGAACGCCAACGTGCTGTTTTTCCAGAATGCAGCGCCGGTATCAGCCTCAATAAATGCACCGTGAAACAAGAGTCCGGCAAACACCGCACCCAACGCCAGCACCAACAACGGAATGCGCATCGACCACGGGCTTTCATGGGGGTGATAACCCGCAGTGCCGTCGTCGCTGCCGTGCGCGTGATCGTCGTGCGTGTGATGATCATCATGCACCGCATGCTGAATGTGTTCGCTTTGATCCCAGCGCGGCTTGCCAAAGAATGTCAGAAATATCAGCCGCCAGCTGTAAAAGCTGGTCAAAAGCGCAGCCAACACGCCGATGGCAAAACCATACATGTGGTAAGTCGAATCTGATGCAAAGGCCGCTTCGATGATTGCATCCTTGGAATAGAATCCGGCAAATCCGCCCAGCCCGATTATACCAACGCCGGTGATCGCTAACGTGCCCGCGACCATGGCCCAAAACGTAAACGGGATGGCTTTACGCAATCCGCCATAATAACGCATATCTTGTTCATGGTGCATCGCATGAATGACGCTGCCCGCGCCAAGGAACAACAACGCCTTGAAAAATGCGTGCGTGAACAAATGGAACATCGCCGCGCCATACGCGCCGGTACCCGCTGCAAAGAACATATACCCCAGCTGAGAGCAGGTCGAATAGGCGATGACCCGTTTGATGTCGGTTTGCACCAATCCAACCGTGGCCGCAAATATCGCGGTGGTTGCGCCGATGATCGTCACCACGTTCAACGCAAACTGGCTGGTTTCAAACAACGGCGACAGGCGGCATACCATGAACACGCCTGCGGTTACCATTGTTGCGGCGTGGATTAGCGCGGATACCGGCGTCGGTCCCTCCATCGCATCGGGCAGCCAAGTGTGCAGCCCCAACTGCGCCGATTTGCCCATCGCACCGATGAACAATAGCACGCAAAGCACGCTCATCGTATCAACACGGTATCCAAGAAAACCGATGCTGGAGCCAACTTGTTGCGGCGCGGCGGCCAGAATTTCAGGAATGCTGACGGTATCAAACACCAGATACACGCCGAATATCCCAAGCATAAAGCCCAGATCGCCAACGCGGTTGACGACGAATGCCTTGATCGCCGCCGCATTGGCGCTGGGTTTCTTATACCAAAAACCAATCAGCAAATAGGACGCAAGGCCAACGCCTTCCCAGCCAAAGAACATCTGCACCAGATTGTTGGCGGTCACCAGCATCAGCATCGCAAAGGTGAACAATGACAGATAAGCGAAGAAACGCGGCTGATCCGGATCTTCCTCCATATAGCCCCAGCTATACAGATGCACGAGCGCGGAAACCGTTGTGATCACGACCAGCATTACAGCGGTCAGACTGTCAACGCGCAGTTCCCAATTGAATTTCAAGCTGCCCGACTGCACCCATTGCATGACAGGTTCGACGTAAGAGGCTTGATCGCCGCCGACAAACGCCAAAAAGATCGGCCAACTAAGTGCGGCCGAAACAAACAGTCCAGCAGTGGTGACTGATTTAGCCGCAGTCGCGCCGATGAACCGCTGGCCTAAACCGGCGATCAGCGAGGCGAGAAGCGGCGCGAAAACGATGATTGCGATTGAACTCACGCAACACCCCACAATTCGTGACTCTGATTACCCAATTCGTCATCCTGAACTTGTTTCAGGATACCAAGCGACGTTTGTGCGTTATGCTGAAACAAGTTCAGCATGACGAAAATTTGGTGCGGCACGCGCATCACCCCTTCATCCGGTTAACATCATCAACCGCAATTGTACCGCGACCGCGGAAATATATGACCAATATAGCAAGCCCGATTGCCGCTTCCCCCGCCGCAACGGTGAGCACAAACATCGCAAAAATCTGGCCGGTGAGGTCACCGAGAAAGGCGCTGAACGCTACCAAATTGATATTTACCGATAGCAAGATCAGCTCAATCGCCATCAGGATAATGATCACGTTTTTGCGGTTTAGGAAAATGCCGAGCACCCCCATCACAAACAGGATGGCGCTGACCACCAGATAATGTTCGATGCCAATCATAATGAGCTTCCCCCGATATCCGAAGATCCGTCATGCTGAACTTGTTTCAGCATCCATCGCGCAGCCGGGGCGGGGCTTGAAAGGTTACATGGACCCTGAAACAAGTTCAGGGTGACGTAGTTGGTGAAGGAAGGGTCAGTTCTCATAGCTCCATCCCCTGCCCGACGCCGGGCTGCATATTGCGGACGGCATCTTGCGGGCGGCGCTGGACCTGACGGCTGACATTCTGGCCGCGCGTGCCGCTGCTTTTGCGGTGCGTCAGAACGATCGCTCCGACCATCGCCACCAGCAGGATCAGGCCTGCGCTTTCAAACAGAAAGATATATTTGGTGTAGAGCAGATCGCCAATCGCCTGAATGTTCGGCACCTTATCGTTGACAGTCGCCGCGCCTGCCGCCGCCGCGCCCGCACGGTACGCGCCGATGCCCAAAATCAATTCGCTGACCAATATGATCGCCAACAAAGCGCCGAGCGGCAAATTTTTGGCAAACCCGGCGCGCAATTCGGCAAAGTCGATGTCGAGCATCATCACCACAAACAGGAACAACACCGCGACCGCCCCGACATAAACGATGACCAGCAGCATCGCGATAAACTCCGCGCCGACAAGCACCATCAGGCCAGCAGCGTTGAAGAACGCGACGATCAGCCACAATACGCTATGCACCGGATTGCGCGCAAATATGACGAGCGCCGCGGACGCGATAAGGAGCGAGGCGAAGAGGTAGAAGGAGATAACTTGGATCATAGCCCGCGCCCCTTAACGATACGGCGCGTCGGCGGCAAGGTTTGCCGCAATCGCACGTTCCCATTTGTCGCCATTATCAAGCAGCTTGTTCTTATCATAGAGCAGCTCTTCACGGGTTTCGGTGGCATATTCGAAATTCGGGCCTTCGACGATGGCATCTACCGGGCACGCCTCTTGGCAGAAACCGCAGTAAATGCACTTGGTCATGTCGATGTCGTAGCGCGTAGTGCGGCGTGAACCGTCATCGCGCGGTTCAGCCTCAATCGTTATGGCCTGCGCCGGGCACACCGCCTCGCACAGCTTACACGCAATGCAGCGTTCTTCACCATTGGGATACCGCCGCAACGCATGTTCACCGCGGAACCGAGGCGACAGCGGGTTCTTCTCAAACGGATAGTTGATCGTCGCCTTGGGCTTAAAGAAATATTGCAAGGTCAACCAATGCGCCTTGACGAATTCCCAAAGGGTGAAGGATTTAATGAGGTGAGAAACATAACTCATAACACAATTCCAATCTCGTCATTGCGAGGAGCGAAGCGACGCGGCAATCCAGGGCAGTTCTGTACAACACTGGATTGCTTCGCTTCGCTCGCAATGACGATGGAAGGGGAAGTTTTGATGCTGTGGACGAATCTCATCCGAAATGTCCAATCCACATCAAATACCCACTCACCAAACACACCCAGAATAGCGAGATCGGCAGGAACACTTTCCAACCCAGACGCATCAGCTGGTCATAGCGATAACGCGGCACGGTCGCCTTCACCCAGCTGAACAGGAAGAAGAAGAACAGGATTTTGGCGAACAACCAGATGATACCGGGGATATCAAACCACGGGATCAGATCCACATTCAGCGGCGGCAGATAACCACCCCAGAATAGCACCGCGTTCAAAGTGCACATCAACAGCACATTAGCATATTCGCCGAGCCAGAACAGCGCGAAGCTCATGCTCGAATATTCGGTCTGATACCCCGCAACCAACTCGCTCTCGGCTTCGGTCAAATCGAACGGCGCGCGCGCGGTTTCGGCGAGTGAGGAGATGAAGAACACCACCGCAATCGGGAACAGCAGCGGGTTGACGCCGAACGCATTGATGATGCCAAATACATGGCCCGTTTGCGCCTCGACTATGCCGCCCAAGTTGAACGTGCCAGCCCATAATACGACTGAAATCAGGACGAAACCGATGGAAACTTCGTAGCTTATCATCTGCGCGGCGGCGCGCATCGCGCTGAAGAACGGATATTTGGAATTGGATGCCCAACCCGAGATTACCACGCCGTAAACACCCAATGAACTGATCGCCAAGATATACAGTAAGCCGACATTGATGTCCGCCAACACCGCGCCCGAATTAAACGGGATCACTGCCCATGCAAGCAATGCGACGGTGAATGTGATGATCGGCGCGATCAGGAACAGGCCGCGGTTTGACGCGCTGGGGATGATGGTTTCTTGCAAAAACACCTTGAGCCCATCCGCGAAGGATTGGAGCAAGCCAAACGGCCCAACGACATTGGGCCCGCGCCGCAAAGCCATCGCCGCCCAGATCTTGCGGTCAGCATAGATGATCATCGCGACGGCAAGCATCAGCGGCAGCGCGATCAACAGGATGCCAGCAACGGTGGCAGTGAACCAAGCGCCTTCATAAGACATGCCAAGGGATTGGAAGAATTCGGTCACAACAACACCTCCCCTCTCCCCTTGAGGGAGAGGGTTGAGTAGACTTGGCGGCTAGTCCGCCTAGTCGCAGCTGGGTGAGGGGTAAGCGCCCGCAACGCAGGCGCGCCAGCTTGCCGCTCGCGGCCCCTCATCCAACTGCGACTAGCCACTTGTCGCGGCAAGTCTGCGTATCCTTCTCCCTCAAGGGGAGAAGGGTTAAAAAACAGCACGCTCATTCCGCCGCCTCCAGATACTCTTGCCCGTGCACCAATTCGCTCGAACAGCGCTGCATCGTCGGCGAGGCGCGGCAGATGGCGCCCGTCAGGTAGAAATCCTTGATCGGATAATCGGCGATTTTGCCTTTGGGATCGGCGGGCAATTTAGGTTCCGTCCAACCATAATCGGCAAGTCCTTCAACCCCCAACGCCGGAACCGCCTTAGCCATTTCAGCGCGCAGCGCATCAAGGCTGTCGAATGGCAGCGCCTTACCCAACACCGCCGATAACGCCCGGAATATCGACCAATCTTCGCGCGCATCACCCGGCGGGAATACCGCACGTTCGCCGCGCTGGACACGGCCTTCGAGGTTTACGTAAGTGCCAGATTTTTCACTATACGCCGCGCCCGGCAATATGACGTCGGCATGCGCCGCGCCGTTGTCGCCGTGGTGACCAACATAAACTTTAAAGCTAGCCGCAAACAGGCTGTAATCGACCTCATCCGCGCCCAAGAAAAACGCCAGCTTTGGCTTTTTCGCCGCAAGCGCCTTGATGCCGCCGTCATGCGCAAAACCGAGCATCAGCCCGCCCATCCGTGCCGCCGCAAAATGGAGCACATTGAAACCGTTCCAGTCGCCCCGCACAAGCTTATATTTCTTGGCAAACGCCAGTGCCGCGCCATGGACGCCTGCGTAACGCAATGCGCCGCCGCCAACGATAATCGCCGGACGTTCGGCATTTTTCAGCGCATCGGCCAATGCTTTCGGTGCCTTGGTCAGCGCCGAAAGATCATCACCCAGCCATTCGGCCTTATAGCTTAAATCGGTTTGTGGTCCGATGGCAAAAACTTTTGCGCCGCGTTTGCGGACAGCTTTTTGGATGCGGGTGTTAACAAGCGCAGCTTCACGCCGCGTGTCGCTGCCCACGAGAAGGATGACATCGGCGTTTTCGATACCCGCGATGGTGGTGTTGAAATTGACCGCGCTCAGCGAAGACGTGTCGTAAGCCAAGCCCGTCTGACGCCCTTCGAGCATATCGGAACCGGCCAATTCGCGTGCCGCGAACATAGTCTCGCAATCCACTTGATCGCCCGCGAGAACCGCCATCGATGCGCCTGCATTGACCGCCTTTATCGCCGCGAATGCCTCTTCCCAACTGGCCGCAACCAATTTGCCGCCCTTGCGAACATAGGGTTTATCAAGGCGGCCATGGGTCAGTCCGTCGACCGCGTGGCGGGTTTTGTCCGACGCCCATTCCTCGTTCACATCTTCGTTGATGCGCGGCAATGCGCGCAATACGGCCCTGCCCCGGCTGTCGAGACGGATGTTGGTGCCGACCGCATCCATCACGTCAATGCTCGGCGTTTTGGTGAGCTCCCACGGCCGCGCTTCAAAGGCGTAGGGCTTTGATGTCAACGCGCCAACGGGGCAGAGATCGACAACATTGCCCGAAAGCTCACTGGTCACCGCGCGTTCGAGATAGCTGGTGATCTGCATATTTTCACCGCGCCCAATTGCGCCAATTTCCTCGATGCCGGCGACTTCCTCGGCAAAGCGAATGCAGCGCGTGCATTGGATGCAGCGGGTCATGACCGTCTTGACAATCGGGCCCATATACTTCTCGGTCACCGCGCGTTTATTCTCAGGATAGCGCGATGCGCCGCGCCCGTAAGCGACGGACTGATCCTGCAAATCGCACTCGCCGCCCTGATCGCAAATCGGGCAATCAAGCGGGTGGTTGATGAGCAAAAACTCCATCACGCCCTCGCGCGCCTTTTTCACCATCGGCGAATTGGTCTTAATGATCTGGCCCTCAGCGGCGGGAAGCGCGCATGAGGCTTGCGGCTTGGGCGGCCCGGGAGCAACCTCGACCAGACACATGCGGCAATTGCCCGCGATGGACAGCCGTTCGTGATAGCAGAAACGCGGAATTTCTTTGCCCGCGATTTCGCACGCCTGCAGGACGGTTGCGCCCTGCGGGACTTCGATTTCGAGGCCGTCTACGGTGACTTTAGACATTAGTCGCGGCTCCCGTTAGCAACGTTTTTGCGCCATTGGATGAACATCGCAGTCGTAACTAACAAAGGACCTATGACGAACAAAAAATAGCGAAGCGGCGAGATTAGACCAATTTGGAACTCGCCAAATTTGAAAAATGCCTGGGCGATGGCCAAGACCAATCCTAGAACACTAAAAACAACGTATATTTGCGACTTTTTCATTCCGCCGCCTCCCTAACAACTTCGTCATGCTGAACTTGTTTCAGCATCCATCGTGCAGCACCCCCAGCGTTAGAAAGGCCAAATGGACCCTGAAACGAGTTCAGGGTGACGGGGTGTGTTACTGAAAGTATCATCATGCTCTTACCCCCATCATTGCGAGGAGCCAAAGGCGACGCGGCAATCCAGTGTTGTGCAGCACCACCCTGGATTGCTTCGCTACGCTCGCAATGACGGTAAGGAAGAATTTCATTCCGCCGCCTCCAGCATTTCGCTGCCTTTGGCGTCCAAAATCCGCCGTTCCATCTCTGGCCGGAAATGCTTGATCAGCCCTTGGATCGGCCAAGCCGCCGCGTCGCCAAGCGCGCAGATGGTGTGGCCTTCGACCTGTTTGGTCACCTCATATAATGTGTCAATTTCGGATATATCCGCATCACCCGTCCGCATGCGTTCCATCACCCGCCACATCCAGCCTGTGCCTTCGCGGCACGGCGTGCATTGCCCGCAGCTTTCGTGCTTGTAGAAATAGGACAGCCGAGAAATGGCGCGGACGATGTCGGTGGATTTATCCATGACGATCACCGCCGCCGTGCCAAGGCCTGAACCAACGGCTTTCAACCCGTCAAAATCCATCGGCGCGTCCATGATCTCGCGTGCAGGAACCAATGGTACTGACGAACCGCCGGGGATGACCGCCAGCAAATTGTCCCAGCCCCCGCGAATGCCACCGCAATGCTTTTCGATCAGCTCGCGAAAGGGGATGCTCATCTCTTCTTCGACAACGCAGGGTTTGTCGACATGGCCGGAGATTTGGAACAGCTTCGTTCCCTTATTGCCTTCGCGGCCAAAACTGGCGAACCATTCGGGCGAGCGGCGCAGGATCGTCGGCGTAACCGCGATACTCTCGACATTGTTGACCGTGGTCGGGCAACCATAGAGCCCTGCGCCCGCCGGGAAAGGCGGTTTCAGGCGCGGCTGGCCCTTTTTGCCTTCAAGGCTTTCCAGCATGGCGGTTTCCTCGCCGCAGATATACGCGCCCGCGCCGCGGTGCACGAAGACGTCGAAATCATAGCCGGATTTGCTGGCGTTCTTGCCGATCAATCCCGCCGCATAAGCCTCTGCGACCGCAGCCTCCAGTACCTTGGCTTCGAAAATATACTCGCCGCGAATGTAGATATACGCGGCGCGGGCGCGCATGGCGAAACCGGCGACCAGCGCGCCTTCGATCAATTTGTGCGGATCGTGGCGGATAATCTCGCGGTCTTTGCAACTGCCGGGTTCGCTTTCATCAGCGTTGATGACAAGGAAGTTGGGCCGTTCGGGCGACGGTGATTTGGGCATAAAGCTCCACTTCATCCCCGTCGGGAAACCAGCCCCGCCGCGTCCGCGCAGGGCCGATGCCTTGATACTGTCGATGATGGCGTCGTTGCCAGCTTCAAGCAGCTTCTTCGTCCCATCCCAATCGCCGCGTTTTTTCGCCGCAGCAAGGTTCCATGGCTGGAAGCCATAGAGGTTGGTGAAGATGCGGTCTTTATCTTGAAGGCTCATACCGTGGCTCCAGCCCGCAGGGCAGAATGGGTTTCGCGCAGAGGCGCAGAGGAAGCAGAGAGCGCAGAGGG
>JAYUPJ010000054.1:0-8762 GCA_043760195.1 Sphingomonadales bacterium
AGACGAACTCAACATCATCGCCGAACGCCTCAACAACAGACCACGTAAAATACTCGGCTTTGAAACGCCAAACGAGGTCTTTGCTAGACTGGTCGCACACGCTCAAGCTAATGGCGACAAGTGTTGCGCTTCAACTTGACACCGCCCACTGCCCCGTAGTTCGTAATTGTATGGATTAATTAGTGTATTTAGTAAACTGGCACCGTAATTCCAACCGCTGTCAGCTGTTTGGAACGTCATCGTTACGAGGCAAAAACAGAGATATTAGGAACAAGATAAGCGAAAGGCCCAAGAGCCATAGATTAGCTACGGGTTGAGTGTCGGGCCGGAGGATTACGGCCACATGAAGAGTTAAAACGGCTGCCAGTAAAACGGTGAAGCGCAACCGATAGGTGAGTTTCATTATCCACAACCCCAACATTGCACCGAGATCGAGCGCAACAACAATAAGGGCACCAGTGCCAACAGCGTAATTTGCTGTGATCATTCCGACAGCGTAGATGACACAGCTGATCCAGACGAGTATTGATGAACTTGTTAGGCCTCCCGATTTCATTTTTAGCACCCCGGTTTATTAGGGCTGGTGGTTCCGGATGCCTGACTATAAGCGAAGTCTGATGCTGCATCGCCAGGGTCATTCCGCAAATCCTTCGGCACCAAGGCTTTGGGTCCGGGAACCAGCGCTGCCAGAAATTCAGCTCCAGCATTTCGGTCTCCGGCAGCGAACTGGGTTAAATACCCAATACCTTGAAGCACATCGCCCGCAGCAGCAATGGCCAAGCCGCCCCCTCCACCAACTCCAGTGACCGCTCCGCCTACCGCCAGAGCATAGCCAACATTCTCAACGAATTCCCCAACCTCTGCAAAGCCTTCGCCAAGTTGATTGATTCCAGTATTGCATTGCGGCGGTGTAGGAATTGTTACAACAGTTGTATCATCCGGCGGCCCATATTCATCGCCACCACCACCCCCTCCACCACCACGTGGCGTTGGCCGCCAGTCGCCATGGTAACTAGGATCTTGCTGACACACTGTTCGACTCAGCCATGCTGCGGGGTAGCCTTCCATTATTACTGAGCTGCGATAATATTCTTCACGACAAACAATCAACCCACTCGGATCCCGCCCATTCACCGGATCGCTACCCACATACGCATACCAGTTCATCCCGTCGGCATAGCCAATCGGATCGGTCTGCATAAACCGCCCCAGCGTCGGCGAATACACCCGCGCCTTGTAATAATTCATGCCGATCTCGGGCAGCCATGTTTGCCCGGTATAGCCAAAGCGCCCCATGTTGGTCGCCGCCGGGATACCGTATTCGTCGTAAGCGTTGATGGCTAGCAAGCTGCCGTCCTGCCGCGTGATGCTGGTCACGCTGCCGCGCTCGTCGGCCGACAGATATCGTTTGTCGGTCAGCAATGCGCCTTCATACCAAACCAGCGGTTGATCGTCGCCCGGGCCGTGGACATATCGGCGCAGCAACGCATTCGTATCGCTATACTCGCCGATCATATCCACCCCGTCGTACAAAAACCGCGTCGTCGTCGGCGTGGTTCCAGTGCTGGTTTGATAAAGGCGTCCAAACGGATCATAGCTCAACGTCGCACCACCGGGACCAGATTTCAAGAAGTTTTCGGATGTATAAGTATATGCGCTCGCCCCCGATGCGGTCAGGTTACCGCGCGCGTCATAGGTAAGCGCAAGCGCGCCCGCCGCGGTGAGTTGGTTCAAGCCGTTGGCAACATAAGGCCGGTCAACGTTATAGTGGCCGTTCCACGCATAAGCGTTGTTGGTCTTGGTAAGTGTATTGATCTGGCTGGCGGGGTTATAGGTAAACGTTCCGCTTTGATCATTTACCGTTCCGGTCAGGTTATTGGCCATGATAGAGGGCCGCGATATCGCGTCATACGCTACCGTTTGCACGACGCCATTGCCATAGGTTAACGACGTGCGGCGGCCTAGATTGTCATACGCATAGGCGGCCAATATGCCAGTGCCGGACGTAGCGCCATTTTCGCGGATTTTCAGCAATCGGCCTGCGATATCATAATCATAGTTGATGGTCAGCGCGGTTGCACCGGGATAGGTCATCGCGGTACGGCGGCCAGCCGTATCGTACGTGTAGGTGATATTGCCCAATGGTCCGGTCTGGCTGGTATTGCGGCCAAGCGCGTCATGCACGAACCCAAGTGTTTGGCCATTTTGCGTGGCGCTTAATGCACGGCCAAGCAGGTCATAGGTGTAGGTGGCATCCGATTCTGCGGCTGGCAGATCCTTCGATGAAATACGGCCCAGACGGTCATACACATAGTTGATCAACTGCGCGTCACGCAGGCGGCGCTGCGTTACATTGCCTGCGCTATCATAGGTAAATTGTTCAAAATCCGTCAGCGAACTGGCATTCGCGCCCTTGGCTGGCACGGGATACTGAGTTTTTGAAAGCCGGTCATGGCCATCATATACATACGTCGTGCGGTTATTCTCGGCATCAATCGCAAATTGGGTTTTGCCGTTGGCGGAGTATGCAGTGGTTACCTCCGTTGCCGCGTCGAGTGTGCCAACCGCTGTTTTCACCTGTACGATCCGGCTGGCGGCATCGTAAATATTCTGGCTGATCCGGTCCGCGCCAAAATCATTGGGCGCGGTCCCGGCGACGGCAGCGGTACATGCGCTGGCCGGAAGCGCGGCAAATGTTGCCGGGTTCATTCGGGTGGCTACACAATCCAATCGGCCTGCGGCGTCATAGCTGTACTGCGTCATAACGAACGTGCTCGTGCTAGATTCCGAGCGACTACTGATAACACGGTCATTGTTATCATAAACATTGCGCTGCGCCTGCGATGCGACAAAGCCGGGCCAGTCGGCATTGCTCTGGCTGTTCACGTTGCCAAATTCGGTTAAAAATACGCGGCCGGAGGTGTCATAATTGTAACGCTGCGCCGCAGGTTTGGCGGTTCCGGCGCCGTCAGGATCGGGGCCGACGACGCCAACCACACGGCGCAACGCCAAATCATAAACTGTGCGGCTGGTATCACCTGTTCCGGCAAGCGGACCATCGACAGTTTCAACATCGCCCAATGGCGTATAAGTGACGCTGACTGTGGCGGCATTGGTGCCGTTGCCCGCACTAGTCGTGGCCGATTGCGGTTGTAGATTATTAGATGCCAGCGTGCCGTAAGTTATGACGGTTTTGGTTTCATCTACTGTGCCAATACAACTCGCTGTGGAGCGGCAACTTGCGACACTGGACAGCTTTGTAATGCCGCCAACGGACGCGTATCCATAACGCGCTTGTTGACGAATCCCGCCAGTTACGGCCGCAGGAGCCGTCACGGTTAAAATGCCGCCGTGCGTCGTGTTGTAGGAATAGTCGGTAACATTGCCGCGGGCATCGGTGGTGCTGGTTGGTTGGTTGCAAGTTTTAACATTGGCACAGGTTGCGGGATATACCGCCGAAGTGATTATATCGGCAAGGCCCGATCCCACCTTTGCGACCAATTTCGTCTGCGTAACGTTGCTGCGTGCATCGAGTGTAAATTCGGCATAATTGCCCTCTGGCTGGGTAACGCGTGTCAACTGCCGCTGCGCATTATAGGTATAGGTAGTGGTGTTATTCAGCGGGTCTTTATACGATGTTAGTTGCAGCGTCGGGATATAGAATTTGAAAACCTCGCTGCCCGCTGGCGTAATGCGTGTGGTGGTGCGTTCAGTCGCCGCGTCGGCATATGTATAAGTGGTAGCAATGCCATTGATGGTGGCTTGGGTTACTTTGCCCGATGCGAGCGCATATACGATATTGTCTAAGGTTTTGCCGGGGGTACGGATGGATAGGCTTGTTGCTGTTGAAGTTACAGCCGTAACATTGCCCGCTGTATCGGTATAGGTTGTTGCGCCGCCTGCGACCGCAGGTGCAGCAACAGTAATTGACGGGCGCGGTCCTGACGGGGTGCAATCAAACGCCGTTGGCAGGCACGTATCGACGCGGTTGTTGAGCGCGGTGATTTTTGAAAGCCTCATAAAATCACCAAACTGCAAGGAAGTTGTAACTGCATCAACCGGATATTTTAGCTTGATGTGAAAACCGATATTGTTAGTGACAGATTGAACTCGCGAAAGCTGAACCGAGACATCCCCATTTGGCGTACCTGCAACATAAATAAAATTGGTACGCGTATAAGCATAGTTTTTGACTGTACCGTTCGGTAATGTCAGAATCGTCAAAACTGGCGTGTTGTAGTCGGTAACTGAACCCGTTTTCGTTGCGTGGCCTTGTATCGAATCGAATACGGCCACCGTGCCATCGCTGCGTGAATAGGTATAAATATTGCCGCTTTTCACCAGTGTTGAACCGTTTATCTCAACGCTGGTAAAAGTCGTTCCTGACATCAAAAATGCTTCTGCTTGCCCTCCAATAGAAACGATGGTCTGGATTGTCGCCGACCCAATTTTAATAGATCCGTTGACCTCATCACGGAACTGCGAACTTTCCTGATCACGGCCAAATTGAAGTCCATCTGCACCGCTACCAATCGAAGCCGACGCAATCGGCAATTGCACAGTACCAGTCGCTAAATCAACAGCATTGACATCCAGCGCTTCGCGAACATTCGGCAGCGGCGTTTCCGGAATAGCTTGCGCCTTGGCCGCTGCAGAAATTCCAGATACCAATATGGTAGAAACCATTAACGCCGCGCAATATTTCGATCTCTTTCCAAATACTCCGCTCCGTATCCCCATCGGACAATTCCTCAAATTATGCTTATTGTTTTAAAACTTACGAATTGAATTGATGGCCAAGCCAAATGAGCCAATCAAGGAGGAGGAATATTGGCCGAACCAGTCGTTTTTACCCGAATACGGTTGTTCGCTTTGTCATGAGTGTATTCACTCGTAACGCCACTATTAACCGTGCCAGTGCGTTCAACTTTCACCAGGCGTCCTTTGGCATCATAGCGATATTTCTGAGCCTCAGCGGCGATGGCAGAAGATGACAACGATCCGGAAACCAAGACCAGCGCTATACATTTAAGAAAACCATATTTCATAGAGGCAGCCTCAATAACATTAGGAAAATGGCGCAGAAAAAATCTTTGTGTTACAACTGGCTAAAGGGCAATATTAGAACCGTCAATGCAAATGATTTGGTATACTATTGGTTGGTATCGATAATTGAATTACGGCGATTTGCCGACGGCGCTCTTTTGAGGGTTTAATTCGGTCAGACTTGTTGCATTTGGCCGGATCCTCCACGATGTCATTGTCTAAAGTCCACCAAATGTTGTGCACGATGAAGCCGCAATACCAATCATCCGCAGCAAGGCCCCCGTTACCTTAAAAAGCGGCATGGGCACGGGCTGGGGCATCGCCTATTGCGCATTGTATCTCGCATCCAATGAAACTTGATTCGTTTTCGGCGCACTATTCCCATCGGTGGTGCGATGATTGCTTCTTCTACTCTTCAATTTACCCGGAAACGCTGATTGCGAAGATTTTTGAACGAATGGCGAGTGTTGAGAGCACTGAGATTGTTCGAAACGGCGGGAATGGGCGCACCAATTAACCCCAATTATCGGCTTTGGCCGCGATCACGCGGAAACGGATCGGGCGCTTGGGACATAGAATTATGAGATTTCACGCCAAGGTTTTGAGCATGGCGCGCCGCAAAAACTTCGGGCGTGGCATTCATACTCTGATGCTTGTCGAGGAACGTGCGCACATCACTTGCAAGCTCCAAGTCGTCCGCTTGCCCGGTGGCGTTCAGCGCAGCGGCGGTCTGCTCATAGGCACGACGTATTTCTTGCCAACGGACTGTGCCGGCTGCGATGAACGGCGGTAATTGATCCTCGCCCTTGGCGACGGCGATGGCCTGCTCGTTGGTGCGGCGGTCGGATTGGGTGATCTGACGCCCCCCTTCGGCGCGCAGCCGCGCTCGTAATTTGACCAACGCCATGCTTGATCCGGCGATTCCCTGTCCTCGCGCCCGTCGCGGCGTTGCTTCGGCGGCAACGCCCCGCGCGCGCAGCTCACGAGCAAAGCGTTCACGGAAACGATTGAGCTGAACCGGACGGGGATTGAACCGTGTGCGATCCAGCCCCTCGGCCTGCACCGTCAGATGAACGTGGGGGCGTGGCGTATCGGTGTGGAGGGCCAGAACGTAATCGTGGTTGTCGCTTAACTCGGCATGAGCAAGCGCGCCGACGGCTCCCAGCACTTTGTCGGGATCCGTGCCTTCGGGCATCGAGAAGATCAGTGACACCGATGACACCGTAGGCAGCGACCGCCATTGGAGCGTGTCGCTCCACTCCGCCGCACGCTCGGCAATATCCTCTTTGGTTGTCAAAATTTCGCCGTCGCGGGTTTCGATCTCAACCTCACCCTTGCGCCCGATATACTCAAGATGGGCTTTGACGTGGACACCGCCCCGTTGCCGACCTGTGACCTTGACCACAACCTCGGGTGCCTTGCGAACAATCCTCGCCAGTTTGGCCCGCGCGGTCGGGCCGGTGGCAAAACCATAGCTGGCATAGAGCGGAACGCGCGGCGTGCTGGTGGGGTCATGGATATAGCGCACCCGAAATGCCGGACGGGTTGCTTCCCACAAGGCGGATTCTAGGCTCACCAATCTCGCGCCATCAATCAGGCACAGCCCAGTAGCTAGCATCACCGCGCATGGCTTCGCCTACGGCGGTCACTTGTTCGGAGATTTCCATCCGCATGTTGGCGATCCGTTGCAGATCCGGTTCAATCTGTTTGTCACCGGTTTCGAGCATCGACGCATTGGCCGCTTTCATCGCCTGATTGAGATTGCGGCCGATACGCAGCAATTGCATTCTGATTGGCGCAAGCTCGGCCAGCAGGCCGTCATCCGCCCGCGATTTCAGCGCGAGGTGGCGGCGCACCAATGCCTTGATCCATCCGGCGCGATCAGTCGAACGCTGCGATGCACGGTGTGCGATCACGGCAATCTCGACATCCGTAAACCCCAACGAAACGCGATTTCGCGCTGCTCCCTCGGGGCGGTCAATGAAGGGGCGACCGGCGCTATCTTCCAGCGCACGTTCGATCATCTGCCGCAATACCGCGCTTCGTCCGCCACGCCCGACCGCGAAGCTGTCGAACGCAACTAGCGCATCGGCGTCGAGCCGAATGGTAAGCGTCTTGCTGTTCGCTGATAGATTTGTCGCCATCCAACATGCCTGCGTGAAACGTCGTGAAACAGGGGCAATGTAAGACAACTCGCGCCGCAAGGCATATCCTGCATTAAAGACAAATCAGACAAACCCCCTAAGACAAGCACACCCAAAGCGGCTTTCTACTTCTGACAATAAGGAGCTTTGGGCGCGCTTGGGGGTTTGAGGTTTCAGGCTGGATGCGAAGCTCTGCTTCACCCTTTGGCGCAGCCAAGCACAAGTAGGCGGGCCGAAGATCTCCGGATGATTTCATGCTGACGGCTGGCGGTCGCGCTCCTCCATTCGGCGATCTCGCGTAGTGTGCGACCGCAGCCGGTGCAGACGTTGGCGCTGCGGTCCAGCTTGCAAATATCTATACATGGGGATGGCGGGAGCGGAATCATGACGGCTTCATGAATAGAGCCGCTCATCCCACCAGATCGGCGTGGGCAATTCATGGGTGATCTTGGCAGCATCGGGATGCGCGGGGTTGATCAAAATGTTTCGGTCCAACCGAGCCGGTATCGACGGCACGATCAGGATAGCCGACCGCGCCTCTTTCACCCAAGCTAGGCCGAAGCGTTTGCAGATTGTCTCGCGCTTGCCGTCCCATCCTGAATGCTTGGCGGCGTCGAAGATTTCGTAGCTGGTGCCATTAGGAATCGTGATGCGGATATAATGCTGGCCGTTGGGTATAACCGAACTGGCATGGACGAGCTTTTCGAGCATCGCGGTCGAATAATATTCGGACGTATAGATCAGCGGGCTGGCGGGCGTGTTCCATCGCCCCGGATAAAGGCGCGCGCCCTGGCTGTCGTAGATCGGGTGCGCGCCCTTGGGGTCACCAATACGAAAACAGGTTAATACGCGGTCAGTCTTTTGCCCGCTCACACGCCACCGCTATAGGCAATGCGCCCAAGCAGATTGATGACCGCATCGGCTCCGGGGCCGGTTTCAAGTGCAACATCGAGCGGCGGCTTGCCATCGAGCATTGCATGGGGACGGTTTAGGAACTCGCGTACGTCTTTGCTGTCTTTGTAAATATCGAGCGCAAACACATAGACCTTCGCTAAGCGTGCAAGCCGGTCGCCTTCTTCACTGGTCAAATGCCGCGTTGCCGATTTTCTGCGGCGTTCGAGTGTCGCCTTGGGAATGAGCCGGAACTTAAACCGCGCGTCGTCGGGCGCGACCGCGCCTGCGAGCCGGTCAAGCGCGCTCACTGGCAGCCCGCTCAAAATGGAGTTGGCTAAGCCAAGACGGGTGTTGCCGATATTGGGATTGACCCCGAGAAGAGTTTCAACGGTTGCTGCTGCTTGGGTCGCCATGATTTTTGCTCCTGTATCAAGTGAGGCCGATATATACTTCATATGAGGCGTTGTCAATATGGACGCCACAAAGCCCCGCCCGGCAGAACCGGACGGGGCTTGGGCGATGTGGTCAGTTGCCGTTCGATGTGCGACCGCGCGACCAGATGAGGTTGAAGGTCTTGGCGTCTTCGTCGGCGAACAGGCTGGCGAAGATCGGGGCGTTGAAGCTGGGATCGTCGAGCTTGATCGAGAGATAGTCGCGGCCTTCCTTGCTGGTCTTGGC
>JAYUPJ010000055.1:0-3717 GCA_043760195.1 Sphingomonadales bacterium
ACCGGGATATTTAGCGATCTTGAAGCGATAGGCGCGGTTAGCGACATTCCTGCGCGGCAAAAAGCCAGCCGGTTGTTTGCCAAAGTTCTGGATGCACCGGGCGGCGGATTGCAGATTCTGACAATTCATAGCCTGTGCCAAAGCTTGCTCGGCAGCTTTCCCCAAGAGGCTGGTCTGGTTCCGGGATTTAAACCGGTGGAAGGCCGCGAGCAGGAAGAATTATACAACGAAGCACTGGCCGAAATGATCATCGCATCAGAGGCAGAGGCCGACGACTGGGTTGTAAAAAACCTGCAATCCATGAGCTTGACCATGGGCGAAGTGGCGGCGTTTAAGTTTCTGAAACGATGTGCCGGTGAACCCGATGCCATTGCACGTGTACCCGATGGAAATGGCGCGGCAGTATATGCCCGCGGGCTGGTTGGTATCAACTTTGAAGGCAGGCTGTCTGATATGGTTGAGGCGGCATGTTCAGACAGCGTTATCGATAGAACATCCATCGAGCGAATTGCCTTGTTGAATGCGGAATGGGGAACCAAGACCGGATTGGAGCGCGCGGATGCTATCCGCGATTGGCTGGTTCTGGATGTGGCGCAGCGGGCCGCCGAGCTGAATTCATTGTTGCTATGTTGGAGCATTAAGAGCGGCACGATAGCCAAAGTCGTTCCCAAAAATGACGCCTATGAAAGCATTGCGCAGGGGCTGTTTCAGTGGGGCAGAAATCTGAAAGAACAGATCACTCTGGCCAGCTATGCGGAACGACTTTCAGGCGCGTTGCTCGTCGGTAAAGTGTTTTCGGCGCATTATGCCAAAGGCAAGGCGCAGCGCGGCTTGGTTGATTTTGACGATATGATCCGGAAGACGTCGGATATGCTAACCAACGGGGCAATGGCGGATTGGGTCAAGTTTAAGCTGGACCGGCAAATTGATCATATCTTGGTTGACGAGTCGCAGGATACCAACGCAGCACAATGGGATATTATCCGGGCATTGTGCGACGATTTTTTTAGCGGAGCTGGCGCAAAAGGCGAACGCAACCGAACGATCTTTTCAGTCGGCGATTACAAACAGGCTATTTTTGGATTCCAAGGCACCGACCCGCAACGATATGCTGAAGCTGGCAAAGATTTCGGCGATAAAATAGAAAGCACCGGCGGCGAGTTACAAAACCTGAAATTGTCGCAAAGCTTTCGGTCCACCGCGCCGGTGTTGGATTTTGTCAATGCGGTTATCTCTCAGGCTGGGCATGAAGCATTTGATGTGGCCGATCCGGTAGCAGACCATTACGGCAAAAAGCCCGATTGCGGGATGATCGAGTTGTTTGCCCCCGTCACCCCGCCAAATGCGGACGACGATACGGCGGGTGATAGCGATGACGAGAATGAGGAAGGCTGGCTAACCAAAGAGAAAGCCATATTGGCGCACCGGATTGCTTCGTATGTGCGGCGGCTGATCGACGAAAAACCGGTTTTGCAAAGTACAGGAAAACCCCTGAAGGCAGGGGACATAATGATCCTGCTGCGCAATCGCAGCGATTTGGCCAGCAGCCTTGTTGGCCGCTTGCATGCGGCAAATGTTCCGGTGTCGGGCATCGACAGGCTCAAGCTGGTGGAACCAATTGCCGTTCAGGATCTGATGGCCGCGGTGCGCTTTGTTTTGCAACCCGGCGATAATATGAGCTTGGCGTGCTTGCTGGTTTCCCCAATTTTTGGCTGGCCGCAAGAACGGCTTTTGCAATACGGATACCGGCCAAGGACAGTCAGCCTTTGGGAACATTTGCGCGGCCAGCAAGAGATTGCAATTGAAATTCAAGCATTGCGCGACATTCTGGCGATGGCAGATTTCACCACCGCATATCAGTTTTTTGAAACGATATTATCTGGACCGCTGCAAGCGCGCAAAAAAATGGTCGCCCGGCTTGGTGCGGCATCATTGGTGCCGATCGAAGAGCTGTTAAATGCGGCATTGCAGTTTGAACAAAACCACGGCGGAACACTGCAAGCATTTTTGGCGTGGTTTGAAAGCGGCGATAGCGATGTGAAACGGGAAGGGATTTCGGGCAATGATGAAGTCCGTATTCTCACGGTCCATGGTTCAAAAGGCCTGCAAGCACCCGTGGTCATTTTGGCCGATGTCACCGGCGATCCGAAACGCAAACCTACAGGTTCGAACGAGCTATTGATCGAAGATGGATCACGGTTGCCGTTGTTGAACATCAAGTCGTCAGAAAAAGTCGGAAGGCTGGAGGAAGCCGCGAATATTCAAAACGAGCGCGAATTAAAAGAACATGCAAGGCTGCTTTATGTGGCGATTACCCGGGCCGAAGAACGGCTGGTTATGGCAGGCGCGCTGGGCAAACAGGCGAAAGGCGTTGCTGCGCCTGAAAGCTGGTATAGCAAGATTCTGAGCGGCATGGAGGCGCTTGGCTGTGAATGGCAGGCCGAGCTGCCGTGGGGCCGGGTGATGCGGTATTGCGGGACAGAAACGCCCGAGGCAAAATCTGCCACTAGTTCAAAATTGCCGCCGGTTGAATTGACCCAGCTGCCGTCTTGGTTGCTGGTTGATGCTCCGGATGAAGTCAGGCCGCCAAAACCGCTGATTCCATCACATATCGACAGCGATGACTATGGCGATGCACCGGCAACGGCGGCAATGCGGGTTGCGACGGAAAAGGGCAGGTTGATCCACACGCTGTTTGAACGGCTTGCGTCACACGACATCGAAAAATTTGACCAACGCGCTTTATCTTGGCTGGAGAGCAACAATGTCGAGAGCATGATTTCCAACGCCGAAATTGCCGCGGGCGTCCGGAACGTAATCACGAACCCGGAATGGGCCGCATTCTTTGGCCCGGATTCGCTTGCCGAAGTGCCGTTGGCTGCGGTCGTCGGTGAAACGGTTATCACCGGCCGGGTCGACAGGCTGGTGATCGAACCTGGTCTGGTCCGGGTGCTTGATTTTAAAACCGGCCGCAATGTCCCAAAGAATATGGCAGCCGTGCCCATCGCCTATATTCGGCAAATGGCGCATTATGTTGCGGCGCTTGAAACTATTTTCAAATCATCGCGGGTCGAAGCATCGTTACTTTTCACGCACGAGCCGCGTTTGATTACTTTACCAGCGGACGAATTGGCGCGGTACAAACCAGCCTGCTAACGGCCCAAAGAAATCTATTGTCAGCCCGTCTTGCCAGCGTTGTTTCTGGAACCTACATCATGGCTAAATTAAAAGGAGATTCCCGATGGCAACAGTATCAGTTGGCGATAGCGATTTTGAAGCGAATGTGTTGAAGGCAGGCAAGCCGGTGCTGGTCGATTTTTGGGCAGAATGGTGCGGGCCTTGCAAGATGATCGGACCCAGCCTTGAAGAAATCAGCGATGAATTGGGCGATGCCGTTTCGATAATGAAGTTGAATATCGACGAACATCCTGACACCCCGGCAAAATACGGCGTGCGCGGCATTCCGACGATGATCCTGTTTAAAGACGGCGTAATCGCCGACACCAAAGTGGGCGCCGCGCCAAAGGCCGCACTGAAAGAATGGCTGCAATCCGCGCTTTAGGGTGGGATGGCATTCAGAAATTACATTTTTAACAAAAACATGCCGTCATTCCCGCGAAGGCGGGAAGGTGGATTCACATTCGAAGTGCAACAATTGTTGTTTTGGTAGGAATATCTCGGCGGGGGTTTTGAACGCAAGACATTTTCTTGGTGTGT
>JAYUPJ010000056.1:0-8702 GCA_043760195.1 Sphingomonadales bacterium
GAGCGGTTGGTCTTGCAGGTTTGGCGATTGGTGACATAACTCTCGATGATCTCGCCTCCTAGTCGACCGCACGCCACAGGTAGTGAATCTCGCCACCAACTTCCACGTACATCTCATCCAGATGCCACTGCCAGTGCTTGAACCCTTTCATCCGTGAAGCCCGCTGTCTGCGGATATCAGCCGCAAACAATGGTCCGAACCGGTTCCACCAGAAGCGCACCGTCTCATAGGAGAGATCAATACCCCGCTCAAACAACAGATCCTCAACGTTCCGCAATGACAGCGGATATCGCACATACATCATCACCACCAGCCGGATCACCTCAGGCGACGAGTTGAAATAACGGAACGGGGTGGCTGGCTTCCTGGGTCTTGGCATGCCCCACAGCTAGCGGCTCTCAGCCACCCCGACTAGCCGGTGCATTTGCTCTGACAGGGCCCGCAGGTTTGTTTCGTATTGCGCGATTAAGTGCGATGCAGCATCTGCGTCACTCGTTCCTGCACTGAACTCTTTGACATCGATCCGTTTCGTGCCGAGCGCAACTGAGCCCCTGAAATAGTAGATACCGTTCTTTCCGCGGCGGCGCATGGTAAGCATGTGATTTTCTCCATTAAAATTTGAAGTTGGTCCTCCGTGGCGCGAATTTGGCCGGCGACATGGAGAAAAGGAATATTGTGCTGTTTGAAAATTCGGCGCATCCATCGCGCGGGATCGGTGCTGCGCATCGAGAGCCTCGAAAGAACATCTTTTGGAGTGAGCAGCGACGATGGACCAGATTGCGATTGTTTTGACGCATCGACCAGACGCGGCGACCCCACCGTATCATCATCAGCACGAGACGACCGCCGCCTTACCATATCACCCAGCCAATGGCCCTTCCTTCTGTATCCCTGACCTCGACGCCGACGCTGGTCAGGGATCTGGTTGCGCCAGAAGACCAATAAACCGTCAGTCCAGCCGTCGCCATCAATCGGGATGGAACAGCTAATTTGAGTTGTAGGATGAAGGGAGTCGAAGTGCCAAGTCGGGGTCCAGGATCGACAGTGCCTCGAATTTTCGTGCCCAGTATTTGCCCAAAATGGCTCGAATTTAACCGATTTTGTCGGACAAACACCGGTTACAGAGGGGGTATCGTGATGGGCTTCTGACAAAGAAAATCCCCGCCAACCCTCTGGGATGGCGGGGATATTGATGGTGGGCGTAGCAAGGTTTGAACTTGCGACCCCTGCAATGTCAATGCAGTGCTCTACCGCTGAGCTATACGCCCATTCCGATGCCGCCTCTAGCGAGACAGCGTCCAGCATTCAAGCATCAATTGAGCCCGCTGGCACTTTCCTGATTAAACATCCGTTCAACCTCAAGCACCAGATCTTTCAAATGGAACGGTTTCGACAGCACTTTGGCGTTGGGCATCGATTGACCAGCGCGCAGGGTGACACCCGAAAAACCAGTAATAAACATCACCTGCGTTTGCGGCGAAACTTTGCTGCAATGCCGCGCCAGTTCGATGCCGTCCATTTCGGGCATGACAATGTCGGTCAGCAAAAGGTCGAAATGCTCGTTTTCCAGCAACGGCACCGCCTCTGTTCCGCGGTCGACAGCCGCAACTTCATAGCCCGATTTTTCGAGCGCGCGGGTTAGATATTCGCGCATCGCTTGTTCATCTTCGGCCAGCAAGATACGAGTCATGTGTGTTCCTGTTTCAAATTGAGCCGGCTTAAATGACCGGCCTTTGGACAGCGTGATACCGTATTAGGTTTAATTTTTTGTACATTCATGACGATTTTCTGTCAAAACCGTTAAGATTCGCCGCAAGCAGGAATGGAGCAAAGACACAGCATGCCGGAAAACAGCGGTTTTACGCTATATAATGCAAAAGAATTGCAAGTGCCGCTGCTGGTGTCGGTGCCCCATGCCGGGCGTGATTATCCCGAAGCGATCTTTAAAAACCTTCGTTTGCGGCCCGATGTGCTGGTGCGGCTAGAGGACCGGTATGCTGATCTGCTGGCGCGTGATGTCATTGGGTGTTCGGTGCCCACAATTATCGCGCACCGGGCGCGGGCGTGGATCGATTTGAACCGCGATGAGACCGATATTGATGCCGACCTGGTTGACGGCGTTGATCGCAGCAGCATGCCGGCGCCCGGCGCGAAACAACGGGGCGGGCTGGGCCTGATTCCCCGGCGATTGTCGGGGGCAGGCGATATATGGCGGCAACGCATTGCCTTGGCCGATGTGAATGACCGCATAGCCACGTACCACCGGCCCTATCATGTCGGCATTGCCGACATCTTGGCGCGGATGCGAGACAAATTTGGTGTGGCGATCCTGTTGGACCTGCACAGCATGCCGCCCTTGCATTTGAATCTGACCGAGAAGTCGCCGCAAATCGTGGTCGGCGACCTTTTTGGACGCAGCGCCGCGACTCGCTATTCCGAAGTTTTGATGAAACGAATCAGTCAGGCCGGATTTCAGGTCGCATTGAATCACCCTTATTCAGGTGATCATATGCTCCGCAGGCACGGCGATATTGATGGTGGCACGCATGCCATCCAGTTGGAAATAGACCGTTCACTTTACCTGGATGATATCATGCGAGAGCCGGGGACGGGGCTTGCCAAAATGTCGCGGATAGTGGCGGAACTGGCGCAATTGCTGGCCGATGAAGCAATGGGCAGCAGAACGCTGATGGCCGCAGAATAGATCTAACTTCTGCTTTTGATGTGAAAAAAACCACCCCGGAATTCACCGGGGTGGCCAAGGTTCAGGGAGGTGATGCCCAAGTGGGCATCGTCAGAACGGAATCGAGGGAGGGAGATAATTCCGTTCTGATCCTAAACATGGACATTCCATTCTCAAAAATCAAGATGGAACGGATGAATCAATTTCACACAGCGGCAAGTAGCACCGCAAATGCAGCCCCTAACCGCGGACCCACCTGCAAATAGGCTGAAAAATTAAGCCGTCGGTGCCAGCGTTACTTGCGGCATTTTGCCTTGCTGGACTTGCTGGGCAAACACATCGCGCATCAACTGTAGTGAAAACAGATGGGCGTGAATCAATGGCAACATGCCGTTCTGGTTCATCTTGCGAAGCTCGTCACCGCGCAGTTCGCGCAATTTGGTTTCGTCGATCATTTTGAAGCCGCGATATAGGAACGGATTTTCGACATTCTCCTGTTGAATCGACACTTCGCCGTCCATCAACAAACCTGACTTCACCAGTTCTGACATAAACGCTTCGGTGCGGGCACCAGCTTCTTCGAAATTCTCGCAAAATTGCAGCACCGCTTGGGTATGCTCGGTTGGCTTTGCGTCTTCGAACAAAGCTGTTGCTTCCTTGTCCTTTTTGAATTCGCCCAGCGCGCCCGATGTCGGATCAAAACACAGCGACAGCTCTTCGCTTTCAGGCTGCAACTTTGCGAGCAGATAAGGATAGCGGCGGACATAAGCAGGGATGTAAACCGGCGTTGTGAATTTTCCATCATCGCCCATGAATGTGTTCACGCCTTCGTTCATGCCCATCAAAGCGAGCGGAACGGGGGTTGGGGAATCGGAGAAAATTATCGGGTAGTTGCGCGATGCCGAAACAAATTCTTCGACAGTCAACGGTATCGCATGCTGACCGACCATGAAACTTGCATTTTCCAGCGGTTTCGATTTCCAGTTGCCATGCTCATTGCTGTTCAGCGGCACGAGATCTTTATAAAAAAGCGGCAAATTTGTTGGTGCGGGCGCAGTCGCCATGGGTAACTCCATTCAGAAAAATAATAATCGTCGCGCTTTAAGCAGGTCGGCGCGTCTACGCAAGAGGAACAAGTTTGCCGGGGTTCATGATGCCAAGCGGATCAATGGCATGCTTGATCGCCCGCAGCACCCCGATGCGCGCCGGATCAGACAGTCTTGCCAATTCCGCCAGTTTTAGCTGACCTATTCCGTGTTCGGCCGAAATGGACCCATTATATGCCGCCACCCGGTCATAAACATGCCCGCTGATGTCATGCGAATATCGTGCATACCAATCGTCGGCCTGTGATCCCATCGGTGCTTTTACATGAAAATGAATATTGCCGTCGCCCAGATGGCCAAAGGCGACGACCTTTGTGCCCGCGAATTTGGCCTCGATAACTGGCGTTTCGTGGGCGATAAAGCGGGCCATATCGGCGACCGGCACGCTGATGTCATGCTGCAATGCCGGGCCTTCGGCGCGTTCCGCCGCTGCAATCGAGTCGCGGATTTTCCAAAAGGCTTCCGCTTGCGTCTCGCTGGCCGAAACAATGGCGTCTTGGAGAAGCCCGGCCTCCATCGCGCTGGCCAATATGCGCGTGGCAAGTTCATCGGGCGCGGGTTGTGCTGGATCGTCCTGAACCAGTTCGATCAGCACATGCCAGCCATGTCGATCCCGCAACGGAGCGCGCGTTCCGGCGATATGAGTGATCACGGCTTGCAAGGCCGATTCCGGCAAAATTTCAAAACCCTCAAGCGCTTGTTTGGCCTGCGCTTGCAAATGCAGCAGCAACTTATACGCGGTTTGCGGCGTATCCACACCGGCCCACACGGCGCAGCGATCGACAAGCGCCGGAACAGTTTGCAACGTCGCGCCGGTGACAACCCCCAACGTCCCCTCTGCGCCGATCATCAGATGTTTAAGGTCATAGCCGCGATTGTCTTTTTTAAGCGGCGATAATCCCCGGTACACTGAACCGTCGGGCAACACTGCCTCTAACCCCGTTACCAACGAGCGCATTGTTCCGTGGCGCAAGACTTGAGTGCCGCCTGCATTTGTCGATACCAGTCCGCCGACTGTGGCCGAACCTTTGCCGCCCAATGTGAGCGGAAAACGGCGGCCCTTCGCAGCAACGGCCTCATGCAGGTTCTGCAAGATAACACCTGCTTGGCAAATAATGCTGCCATCATCGGCCATTTCGCCAATCGCATTCATCCGCCGCAGCGACAGCAAAACAGCGTCGCCGCTTTCATCGGGGGTCGCGCCCGCCACCATGCCGCTATTGCCGCCTTGCGGGATAAGCGCGATCCGGTGCTGGGCCGCGATTTTTACCAACGCGGATACTTCATCGGTGTTAGCCGGGGACAACATCGCGGCGGCTTTGCCGGTGTAACGCCCACGCCAGTCGGTCAACCACGGTGCTATATAAGCCGAATCGGTGCTAAAACCCTTTGGTCCCAGCAGCTGCCGAAAGGCATCTAGTGCAGGGCGATTTGCGGGATGCGCGGTTTTGGTGTCGACCATGATAGAACCCTTTTAACGACTACAGACTTTATGGTTATTTTGCTGTCAATTAATGCCCTGTTCAATGACATAGTCTATCAAAGCAATCATTGCAGCATGTCTTAGGATTCGGATTGCGGATTTTTCTAACTTTTTCGATGTTTTTGGGGGTGGTCTTGCTGGGCAGCATAGCTGCGCGCGGCGAAGAGGGATTCCGGTTGTTCCTTCAACAAGCGGAACCCGTTTTTGAAAATACGGGCAATTTTCAAATGCGCGTTGAACAGCGCGTGATCATTCGCGTGCCCCGGATAAGGCAAACGTCAGCATTGAGCCCTGCCGCAGGAACGCTCACAACCCGGCCGATCAAATACAATGAAACCAAAATCGGCAAATGCGTGAATATGGACCGGTTTGTTGCGTCTCGCCCGGGATCGGGATCAAAGGAATATCTGGAACTGATGACCCGCGATGGATCACTGATTCGTGCCTATCTTGGCGACGGTTGTCTGGCGCGGGAGTTTTATGCGGGCGCGTATATGGAACGCCCCAATGACGGCAGGCTCTGTGTTGATCGTGATTTGATGCATGCAAGGACCGGAGCCAAATGCGAAATTGATAAATTCCGCCTGCTGGTGCAAAAGAAATAGTCGATACCAGCATTGGCGGGCCGGGCAATTTTCTTGACATTTGTGCGGCTATAGGCCTAAGCGCAGCGCAGCTTTGGTAGTCAGGGTAAATGCCCAAGACATACCAATGGCGCTCTTTATTTCCGGAACCCAAAATATGCGTTTTGCCGACATCGGCCTATCAGAGGAATTGTTGCGTGCCGTAACCGACGCCGGTTACGAAGAGGCAACCCCTATCCAAGCGCAAGCGATCCCTTCTGTGTTGATGATGCGGGATATTATCGGGATTGCCCAGACCGGGACTGGTAAGACGGCCTCTTTTGTTTTGCCGATGATCGACATCTTGGCGCAAGGCCGTGCGCGTGCGCGGATGCCGCGCAGTTTGATCCTTGAACCAACCCGCGAATTGGCCGCGCAGGTTGCCGAAAATTTTGTCAAATATGGCAAGTATCACAAGCTATCCATGGCGTTGCTGATCGGCGGCGTTTCAATGGGTGATCAGGTGAAGGCGCTGGAAAAGGGCGTTGACGTGTTGATCGCTACGCCGGGACGTTTGATGGATTTGTTTGGCCGCGGAAACATATTGCTGAACGGCTGCGACCTGCTGGTGATTGACGAGGCGGATCGGATGCTCGACATGGGCTTCATCCCCGACATCGAAGAGATTTGTACAAAGCTGCCTGCACAGCGCCAGACTTTGCTGTTCAGCGCGACCATGCCGCCGCCGATCAAAAAACTGGCTGATAAGTTTTTGAACAATCCAAAATATATCGAAGTTGCCCGTCCTGCGACGGCCAACGTGAATATCGAACAGATGCTTGTCGATGTCGCGCCGAACAAAAAGCGCGAGGTGCTCAATTCGCTTTTGCGCGCTGAAAAAGTCGAAACCGGCATTATCTTTTGCAACCGCAAAACGACGGTACGCGAATTGAACAAGTCGCTTAGCCGGGACGGTTTTCGTTCCGGTGAAATTCACGGCGATATTGACCAAGGCACCCGCCAACGTCAGCTCGAAGCTTTCAAAAGCGGGCAGATCAACTTGTTGGTGGCGTCAGACGTCGCTGCGCGCGGATTGGATATCAAGGGCGTCAGCCACGTGTTCAATTATGACGCGCCGTGGCATCCCGATGATTATGTCCACCGCATTGGCCGCACTGGCCGCGCCGGAGCAAAGGGCAAAGCATTCACCTTCGTCACCAAAGCGGATGCCGAAGCGATCGACAATATCGAAAAGCTGATCGGGTATAAGATCGACCGTTTGGGCGGAGCGAAATCTGCTCCGGCTGCTCCGGCTGGCCCAGCGAGTGCCGAAGAAGCCGCTACCGCCGCAGCGCCAAAAATACGCAAACGCGGCGCGAAGAGGCCAGTGTCAGACACCGTCGCCTCCGAAAAACCGGAGGCTTTGGAGGCTGCACCGCGCGCAGCTAACCCGCCACCGAAGCGCGCCGAAAAACCGAAGCCGGAGCGCAAGCCGGAGCGTGAACCAGAGCCGAAGCCAGCATCGCCAAAGGCAGCAGTGACTAAAGCCGAAGACAGCAACGACGACGGTTGGAACGGACCAATGCCCGGATTCTTAAGCGTAGGGTTTGGCGTTTAGTCTGCCGAGTTAGCTAGGGCGAGACACATAAAATATGAATCGTCATTGCGAGAAGCGAAGCGACGAAGCAATCCAGAGTCGCGCAGAACAACCCTGGATTGCTTCGCTTCGCTCGCAATGACGAATGATCCAGATTAACGGCACGGCGCTTTAGCGGCGAGGCATCACCTGTCATTCTGGCTTGAACCGGGCATCGCGCACCAAACGTCATCCTGAAACAACTTCAGGATGACGCTATATGGGCTTAAACCTTGACCAACATTTTGCCGGTATTCGCGCCGGTGAACAGGCCGATGAAGGCGTCTGGTGCTTTTTCCAAACCATCCATCACCGTTTCGCGGCCCTTGACTGCACCCGATGCGATCAGCTGCGCCATGTCAGCGTTAAATTCAGGGATTTGCGCCATGAAGTCGGGATAGAGGAAGCCGGTGATCGTAATCCGCAAGCCGATGATCATTGTCAGATACTGCATCTCTTGCTTTTTACCATCGTTATACACGTCAATCATGCCGCATATTGCAAAGCGGGCGCGTTCATTTGAACAGGCCAGCGCAGCGTCAAAATGTTCGCCGCCGACATTGTCGAAATAAACGTCGATGCCAGGCTTGCCCAGATCCTTGAGCGCCGCGCGCAATTGCGGCAACACCGGACCGGCCTTGTAATCGATGCAGGCATCTGCGCCCAATTCCATCACCCACGCGCATTTGTCTGCGCCGCCAGCCGAACCGATAACGGTCATTCCTTTGGCTTTGGCAATTTGTGTAACGGTCGATCCAACTGCGCCAGCAGCGGCGGAAACAAACACAACGTCACCCGCCTTTGCCGATGCCGTTTTCAGCAAGCCAAACCAAGCTGTACCGCCCGGCATGCCGATGATGCTGAGCCAATGTTGATCGGACACACCAATGTCAGGCAGTTTGACAGGCGGCATTCCGCCAACCGGCATTTCGCCGCCGCCTGCAACCGCGCTGTCCCGCCATCCGGCCATGTGCAGCACTTTCGCGCCAACCGGATAATCGGCATTGTTGCTTTCGGTTACCGTACCGACCGCGCCGCCAGTCATCGGTTCGCCAATGCCAAAGGGCGGCGCATAGCTTTTCACGTCATTCATCCGGCCGCGCATATACGGGTCAACCGATAGCCAGCTGTTGGCAATCCGGAACTCGCCGTCGCCAAGCGGCGCATCGGGGGTCTCGACCATTTGGAAATTGTCCGCTACCGGCATTCCGGCGGGGCGGCTCTTTAGGGC
>JAYUPJ010000057.1:0-25584 GCA_043760195.1 Sphingomonadales bacterium
CGATCTGGCGGGCAATGCAGTGGGCGAGCCGGGTTTTGGCGGCGTTCATCCTGCGACTAAAAACTAAGCGAGGGTTTCAAATGCGGGTAACTGGGTTTCACTGGGCAGCTTTGGTGTTGCCCTTGGGGTTAATGGCTTGCGCAAATGGTGGCAAGGACGCGCCGAAAAGCGTGTCTGCGAAACCAGCCGTCGTGGCGAAAGTTGCTGTGCCGTTTGCAACGACCTACAAAGCATATTCAGGCGTTCCGACTGCTATCCGCAATGTCACGATATTTGACGGTGAGGGCGGACGTACCGACAATGGCACGTTGCTGTTCCGTGATGGCAAAGTCAGCCAAGTCGTCGATAAATCGACCGATGCCGAAATTCCGGCAGACGCGGCTATCGTTGACGGAACAGGCATGTTCGTCACGCCCGGCATCATCGATATCCATTCGCATTTGGGTAATTATCCTTCGCCGTCGGTGGACGCGCATCAGGACGGAAACGAGGCGACATCTCCGACCACGCCAGAGGTTTGGGCCGAGCATAGCGTTTGGCCGCAGGATCCGGGATTTAGCCGTGCATTGGCCAATGGCGGCATCACTACGCTGCAGATTCTTCCCGGCTCAGCCAATTTGATGGGCGGGCGATCGGTCACACTAAAGAATGTGTATTCGCGCACGGCACAGGGGATGAAATTTCCCGGCGCGCCCTATGGCTTCAAAATGGCTTGCGGCGAAAATCCCAAGCGGGTTTATGGTGCCAAAGGGCGCATGCCGTCGACACGCATGGGCAATCTGGCGGTCAACCGGCAAACATGGATCAAGGCGCAGGAATACCGCAAGAAACGCGACGGCAGTAAGGAGTTTACACGCGATATTGGCATGGAGACGTTGGCAGGCGTGCTTGACGGCGACATATTGGTGCACAACCACTGCTACCGCGCCGACGAAATGGCCCAAGTGCTCGATATGGCTAAGGAGTTCGGCTATAAAATATCCGCGTTTCATCACGCCGTTGAAAGTTACAAAATCGCAGATTTATTGAAAGCTAACGCGGTATGTTCTGCGGTGTGGGCGGATTGGTGGGGCTTCAAGATGGAGGCTTATGATGCCATTCCCGAAAATGCTGCGCTAATTCATAATTCGGGCGCTTGCGCCATTATCCACAGTGATGATGAAAACCAGATACAGCGGCTCAATCAAGAGGCGGCAAAGGCAATCGCCGATGGGCGGCGGATGGGCATCAACATCAGCGATGCCGATGCGATGCGGTGGCTGACGATCAATCCGGCAAAGGCGATGGGAATCGACAAGTTGACTGGCAGTTTGAAACCGGGAAAGATGGCCGATGTTGTGCTTTGGAACGGCAATCCGTTCAGCGTGTATTCGCGGCCATCGAAAGTCTGGATCGATGGTGCATTGATGTTTGATGCTGCTGATCCGGCGCGCCGCCCGGTGAGCGACTTTGAATTGGGCCAACCCGGTTCAGGAGATGTGAAATGACAAAACCTATAAACCGGATAAAGCCCCGCCTCTCATGGTGGGGTGCACTTGGGATTGTTTGCGCGTTTGCTGGAGCATTTGTCAGTTACAAAGCGAACGCCGAAACTATCGCAATTACCGGAGGGAAAGTCGTTGTCGGCGATGGCAGCGCGCCAATTGAAGGCGGAACGGTCGTCATTCGCGATGGTGGCATCGTAGCCGCAGGGAGCAACATCGCCGTACCCGTCGGCGCGGCAATTGTCGACGCCAATGGCAAGTGGGTTACGCCGGGCATATTTGCCGGTTTCAGCCGACTTGGCCTTGCCGAAGTTGACGCGGTTACCGGCGCGAATGACAAAAGTGCGGGACGCAGCGGGTTTAACGCTGGTCTGGATATAGCCCCTGCGATTGACCCGTACCGCTCGCCATTTGCCGTCAACCGCGCCGCCGGAGTGACGCGGGCCGTGGTCGCACCAGAGGCTGGCAACAACATGTTCGCAGGGCAGGGTGCTATCGTCGATTTGGGCAATGACAGCGACGCGGTCACCAAAGCGCGCGCATTCCAATTCGTTGAATTCGGCGAAGAAGGCGCACGGCAATCGGGCGGAAGCCGGTCCGCATCGCACGCCACTTTCCGTGCGATGTTGCGAGAGGCGCAGGATTACGCAGCGGGCCGCGGCACTTTTGATGATCAATTGCTGCGCGCCGAAGATGCAAAGGCGTTGCTGCCTGTTATTCGCGGCGAAACGCGGATGCTCGTTCACGTCGAGGGCGCAAACGACATTTTGCGCGTAATGGAATTAAAGCGTGACTTTCCGGCGCTGAAACTCGTCTTGGTGGGGGCAAGTGAAGGATGGCGGGTCGCCGACCAAATTGTGGCCGCGAATGTCTCGGTTATCGCATCGGCGCTCAACGACTTGCCCGCAAGTTTTGAACAATTGGCGGCGACGCAATCAAATATCGGACGGATGAAAGCGGCTGGCGTTAAAGTAGCGATTGGCATGATTGATGACCGCGATGCCCATCAGCTGCGCTATTCTTTGCAATATGCAGGCAATCTGGTCAGCTTGGGACAAGTGCCACGCGCGACCGGATTGAGCTGGAATGATGCTTTCGCAGCGATCACATCCGGCCCGGCTGAAATCATGGGCGTTGGCGCTATGCTTGGCAGTTTAAAGGCGGGCCGTGCAGCTGATCTGGTAATTTGGGACGGTGACCCGCTTGAGCTATCCACCGCAGCAGAAGCTGTCTATATTGACGGAATACTGCAGCCGCTTGACAATCGCCAATCAAGGCTGCGCGATCGTTATCGAACACCAGGTGAAAACGCGTTGCCAAAGGCGTATGAAAAATAGATTGAATGTTTAAATCCGGGGGCGGAGAAAAACAGCAATGTCCAGTTACATTTGGCTCATATTAACTTGTGCAGCTTTTGTCGGCAGCCATTTTGCGATGTCGCATACGCTTCGTAAGTCGATGGTCCGCAACTTTGGCAAAAGCGGGTTTTTGGTCGTCTACTCGCTAATTTCCATCGCATTTTTTGCTGCCATGGTTTTCGCGTTTCGCGCAATTCCGGCTGGACCGCCCATTTGGCAAAGCAACGACGTCCTTTGGGCGATATCTTCATTCATCACATTGACCGCCGCAGTGCTCTTTGCAGGATCACTGTCCGGCAATCCATCCTTGCCAACTCTTGCCTCATCCGAACTTGCGACCCGGATACCGATCGGTATTTTTCAAGTTACGCGCCATCCCATGATGTGGTCATTTGCACTTTGGGGCATTGCCCATATCATCATTGCGCCGCGGTTGGACACTTTGATACTCAACGGCAGCATCATCTTTTTGGCGCTCGTCGGCGCACGCGCACAGGAATTCAAAAAGGCAAACATGATGGGCGTCGAGTGGGAAATGTGGCTTCGACGGACAAGTTTTTTACCGCGAATTTCCGGTATCATCCGTGTGCCAATATCAAACTGGATAGCCGGTTTGGCAATTTGGTTGGCAGCCACATGGGCCCATGGTTATTTTGCGGTGCCGCCGGCGGGAATTTTTCGCTGGCTGTAAATGGCGCATGGCCTAAATCAATTCTGGCTTAGCCGTATCATTTTCAAAATGTGCAATTGTGCTGGTGACGGCCATGTCCATCGTAACATTGCCAAGCGTGCGGGTAATGTCGGGAAACGCCTCAATCGCCAACAACAGCACCAAGGGTTCAACCGGAATCCCCATCGCAATGTTTATTGGCGCAACGGAGGAGATGAAGCTGACGGAGCCGGGCAGGCTGGCGGCGCCCATCGTTGTAATCGCTGCTGCTGCAACACCGATGGCAAGCGCAGTTACGGACAATTCTATGCCCATCAAATTTGCCACATAAATAGCAACGGCTAGGTTCATACAAGGGCCAGTGGCGCGGAACAGTGCGACGGCGATCGGCAATACGACGTCCGCTGTGCGGTCGCCGACGCCCATTGTCTTGACGCCGCTGACCATTGCAGGAAGCGATGCCAAAGAGCTTTGCGTCGAAATCGCCACAGCCTGGGCGGACATAGAGGCGCGGAAAAACTCCAACGGACTCTTGCGCCCACCAATTGCCGCCAGCACAAACGAGGCCAGCCAGATAACGATGCCAACTGAACTGACAATCAACACATAGTGCAACAACGCGCCAAAGGCCTCTGCTCCTGCCTTTGCGCCTACCACCAGCGCAAGGGCGAATACTCCGAGCGGAGCCAATGCCAATATCCATTTAATCAATATCAACATCGTGTCGCAGATGGCGGAAAAGAAGTCAGTCAGTGACGACCGCTTAGCCTCTGGCAGGCGGGTTAGGGCGAATGCAAAAGCGAGGGTGAAGACAATCAACGGCAGGATAGCGTTGTCAGCGGCGGCGGTTATCGGGTTTGTCGGAATAATCGCGCGCAGAAATTCTGAAAATGGCGGGGCTGCAGTTGCAGGTTCCGCAGACGACAACGCACTTCGCAACGCTTCACCCGCACCGCTTGGAATAGGAAAAGCGGCCAGAAGCATGGGCATCAATACAGCCGCCATTGCCGCCGAAGCCCATAGGATTACGATCATTGTGACAATCGCACGCGTTGTCATTCGCCCGGCGCGCGCCATTTGGGCGGCCTGTGTAACGCCGACAATCAAAAGAGAAACCACCAACGGAATGATCGTCATTTGCAAGGCATTAAGCCACATGGTTCCGATGATATCCGCAGATGCCTCCAACCAAGGTGCCTTGCCTGCGGTGATAATTCCGGTCAGCAAACCCATGATCAGCGATGCCAAAATGATTAAAGCGTTGCGCATGATTATCCCCGTTTCGTTATCGTTCTTTTGCAGCAAATACAGCGCAACAACATTCTGGCAAGCAATAGGCAAGATTTTGCATTTTGGTCGATAGCGTTAATTTATGTTTTGCGTTAGAGGGAACACCAAATTCAGTGAAGGGTGGACGCATAAATGCGCAGATTTTTTGGGACCGACGGAATCAGAGGCCGGACAAACGAAGGGTTGTTGACTCCAGAAACTGCGATGAAAGTGGGGCAGGCTGCGGGCCGGCATTTTTTGCGCGGCGATCATAAGCACCGCGTTGTTATCGGCAAGGATACGCGGCTTTCGGGCTATATGATGGAAAATGCTTTGGTTGCCGGATTTACTAGCGTTGGCATGGACGTCGTTCAATTTGGTCCCATCCCGACACCAGCGGTTGCAATGTTGACGCGGTCCATGCGCGCAGATTTGGGGGTCATGATTTCGGCCAGTCACAATCCTTATGAAGATAACGGCATCAAGTTGTTTGGTCCCGACGGCTTTAAACTATCGGATACGGACGAATTGGCGATCGAAGCTTTGATTGACGCGCCCACAAAACATGCAGCCGCGCCAGATATCGGCCGTGCGCGCCGTATCGAAGATGCCCGCGGCCGGTATATTCACGCAATCAAAGCTTCATTGCCGGAACATATTCGTTTTGATGGCCTTCATGTCGTTCTGGACTGCGCCAATGGTGCTGCATATCAAGTTGCTCCCACTGCCATCTGGGAATTGGGCGCTAAATTGACGACCATCGGTGTCACGCCCAATGGCAAGAATATAAATGACAAGGTGGGTTCCACCTATGTCGGCACATTGCAGGAAACCGTGATTGCGTCGGGCGCTGACATCGGCATCGCGCTGGACGGAGATGCGGACCGGTTGATCGTCGTCGACGAAAAAGGCCAGATCGTGGACGGCGACCAGTTGATGGCGTTGCTGGGCACTGCAATGAGTAAGTCGGGCAGGCTGACCGGAGACGGCATCGTTGCGACCGTCATGTCCAATTTGGGGCTAGAGCGCTATTTGAATAGCCAGCATCTAAAGCTGGTTCGGGCGAAAGTCGGCGATCGGTACGTGCTGGAAGAAATGCGCAAACACGGCATCAACGTGGGCGGAGAACAGTCCGGGCACATGATTCTGCTCGACCACGCGACAACAGGCGACGGAACGATTGCGGCGCTGCAAGTGTTGGCGCAGTTGGTTGATACCGGAAAGCCAGCAAGCGAATTGCTGCATCTGTTTGACCCGGTGCCACAGCTGCTGAAAAACGTTCGGTTTGCAGGCGGCAAGCCGTTGGATGATGCCAAAGTTAAGGCAGTCATTGCGGGCGCGGAAAAAGAATTGGAAGGCACAGGCCGATTGGTTATTCGGCCTTCGGGCACTGAACCAGTCATCCGCGTTATGGCGGAATGCGACAACCAAGAGCAGGTCAACGCGGTTGTAGATCGCATTTGTGCCGTTGTTGCGGAGGTTGCAGGCTGATGTTGGAAATGCGCCCGGACTGCGAAAAATGCGGCGTAGATTTACCCGCCGATGCTCCGGGTGCGTTTATCTGTTCGTTTGAATGTACTTTTTGCGCTGAATGCGCCGATGATCTGGACGAACGCTGCCCCAATTGCGGCGGTGAGCTGACCGACCGGCCGACGCGGTCCAAAAAACTACTGGAGAAAAATCCGGCCTCGGCTGTGCGAAAGTTTGCGCAGTGACGGCGCGTATCCTGACTATCGCAGGATCAGATAGCGGCGGCGGTGCAGGGATACAGGCCGATATTAAAACAGTGACGATGCTGGGCGGTCATGCGATGACTGCGATCACCGCAATCACAGCACAAAATACAGTCGGCGTGCAAGCGGTGCATGCTGTTCCCACCGACATAGTGATAGCCCAGATCGAGTCCGTTGTTAGCGACATTGGAGTGGACGCTGTCAAAATCGGCATGATCGGTAGCGCGGAAACGGCAGAAGCGGTTGCCGATTATTTGAAGCAAGTGACCGTGCCAATTATATTCGATCCAGTGATGGTTGCGACCAGCGGCGCGGCGTTGGCCGATGCGCGGACTATATCGGTATTTCAAAAGCTGATGGCACTGGCCAGCGTTGTCACACCCAATATCCCGGAAATGAACGCGCTGGGCGGCGCTGCGCCGATTTTGCGCCATGGCTGCCATCTGCTGATTAAAGGCGGCCACGGGGAGGGTGACGAGATACTCGATCAGTTGATAACCCCCGGCGGAAATGTCCGCGAATGGCGCAATGACCGGATCGATAGCCAAAGCACGCATGGTACCGGCTGTACTTTGGCAGCGGCTTTGGCGACTGGTATGGGTCAGGGAATGACGGCAGAGGACGCGGTCGCGCGCGCCATAGACTTCGTTCGGTTGGCGATGCGCGGCGCCGTCCCTCTCGGCAAAGGCCATGGCCCCATGGCGCATCAATCGGTGCGCGAGGATGCGATGTTGCCGGGGCCGCAACTGAACCAGATTACCCTGCCATGCCGCGATTATGGCGCTTCGGTTATTTTCTTTACCGCGCTTGGATTGACACAAATCGTCGGCAGCCCATCCAATGGCTATGCGCGTTTTGAGGCGCCCAACGGCGTCACCTTGTCTATTCACGCCAGCGATGATGCGGCGACCGGGGCAGTCGTTTATTTCGAAAGCAGGCGGCTCGACGCATGGGTGAGCGAGCTTTTGAGCGACGGATTTGCCTTTGATCAAATGCCGCAAGACGAAAGCTGGGGCTGGCGTGAGGCGCGGTTGGTTGATCCGTCTGGTAATGTTATCTGTCTGTTTCAGGCCGGGGAAAATCGCCGTTACTCCGCATGGCGGATTTGAAGGCGGCGTGATCGCCGGAGTTGATGAGGCAGGGCGCGGGCCGCTTGCCGGGCCGGTTGTGGCCGCCGCAGTGGTGCTGTGTGAAGGCGGCATAACCGGGTTGGATGACAGCAAGAAATTGACCGCCAAACGCCGCGCGGTGCTAGAGGCCGAAATCAAGGCGCGGTGCAAATGGGCGATTGGTATCGCCAGCGTCGAGGAAATCGACGAGATCAATATCTTGCAAGCAACGATGCTGGCGATGACGCGGGCGGTGGATGCGCTATTCATTGATCCGTCTGAAGTGCTGGTCGATGGTAACCGCTTGCCCAAATGGCGCTATGTTGCGCGTGCTATTATTGGCGGCGACGCCAGCCATCCCTGCATTTCGGCGGCCAGCATAATTGCCAAGGAACACCGCGACAGATTGATGGTAGCAGCAGATGCGGAATATCCCGGATATGGCTGGGCCAGCAACAAGGGCTATGGAAGCGCGGTGCACATGGCGGCGCTTGAAAAACTGGGTGCGACGCCGCTGCATCGGCGCAGTTTTGCTCCGGTGGCGCGGGTGCTTGTTCGAAACTCGTAGCAAACAACGTAACCGAATGTAAAATCTTGTGTGTGAGTCCTTTAGGCAACACCACCACCTGTTGAGTCATGGCGGATTCCCCAGACTCTATATCTTGTAGGTGACTCCTTTTGTTCTGCCCCAGATGATGCGATTGGGGGTGCGTCGGCGCGGGTTAACGCGCTTGACGTTAACCATTTGCGGATTCAACGGTGGTATTTCGGGTCAAAGAAAAGGGCGAAATATGGGCGTTATCGAGCGGATTCAGCCGCGTACCAAAAGAACGGCAAAGACGAATCCGGTGGTCAAGCACGACCTGCCGCTAAACCAGATACTGCGCATGGATTGTATCGAGGCGATGCGCGGGCTTCCCGATGCATGCATCGATATGGTGTTTGCCGACCCGCCCTATAATCTCCAGCTAGGCGGCGATTTGCAGCGTCCCGATGGCAGCACCGTGGATGCGGTGAATGACGAGTGGGATAAGTTCGAAACCTTCGCCACGTATGACCGCTTCACCCGCGAATGGTTGGCACAGGCGCGGCGGATTTTGAAACCCGATGGCAGCCTGTGGGTAATCGGTAGCTATCATAACATCTTCCGCGTTGGAACGGCGGTGCAGGATGCTGGTTTTTGGATATTGAACGACATCGTCTGGCGCAAATCCAATCCGATGCCGAATTTCAAAGGCACGCGTTTCACCAATGCGCATGAAACCCTGATCTGGGCCGCGCATGATGACAAAGCAAAATACACATTTAACTACCGCGCTATGAAGACGCTGAATGATGAACTTCAGATGCGTTCTGATTGGTTGTTGCCGATTTGCGGCGGTCAGGAACGATTAAAACGTAACGGTACCAAAGCGCATCCCACGCAAAAGCCGGAAGCATTGCTGTACCGAATTATGCTGGCGACGACAAAGCCCGGCGATGTGGTGCTTGATCCATTCTTTGGTACAGGCACTACTGGCGCAGTAGCGCGCCGTTTGGGCCGTGATTGGATCGGCTGTGAGCGCGAAGAAGTGTATTGCGAAGTGGCCGAGGAGCGCATCGCCGCCGCATTGCCGCTCGATGAAAGCGCGCTGAAAACGATGCAATCGCCGAGCGCCGCGCCGCGCGTTGCCTTTGGGCAGCTGGTGGAAACGGGTTACATCAAAGCAGGCGCTGTGTTGACCGACAAGAAGCGGCATTTTTCCGCAACGATCCGCGCGGACGGATCATTGCTTTGCGGGGACCATACCGGCTCCATTCATAAGGTTGGTTCTTTGGTGCAAGACGCCCCTAGCTGTAATGGCTGGACATATTGGTATTATACGGCAGACGATGGCGCAATGAAACTGGTGGATGATTTACGCCAGACCTATTTGCTTGCAACCGAACCATGAACTTTACCGCGATCAATGCCGGTGCCAAAATCTATCTACGGCCAGTTCATTTTATCGAAAGCCCGCAGCACCACGACGGCCTGACCGCGCGGCTTGCGGGCGGGATGATTTGGTTTTCTGCGGCTGAGTTGATCGTCAAGCATGATGGCATCATTGAGCGTATGATTGTTGCGGTCGCAGATTGGCCAGCGGCGGTTGCGGCGATGCCTGAATCCATCGCGGTCCGTGCCGTATTATTGTTCAAGCGGCTAACCGCGCCGCGCGCTGCGTTGCAACTGGGCGAGCGTATCGTGCGGCTGGATCAACCGCAAGTCATGGGCATATTGAATATCACCCCCGATAGTTTTTCTGACGGCGGCAAATATGGCGATGATGCCAGCGCCGCTGCCAGTGCAGCGATTGCCCAAGCCACAGCAGGTGCAGCGATTATCGACATTGGCGGCGAATCCACACGGCCAAATGCGCCGGTAACATGGGAAGGCGATGAGATTAAGCGGGTCAGCCCCGTCATTCGCCAAATCGCGCCATCGGGAACTGCCATGTCGATCGACACGCGCAAAGCCGCTGTGATGGAAGATGCGTTGTCCGCTGGCGCACGCATGATCAACGATGTGTCCGCATTACTTTATGATGACCGCGCACTTCAAGTCGCCGCCGCCGCTGGTGTGCCGGTTGTGCTAATGCATGCGCCAAGCCAAGGCAGCGATCCGCATAAGGGCGATGGTTACGGCGATGTCGTAACCGAGATATTCGATTGGCTGGAGGCGCGGGTTGACGCACTGGAAGCTGCCGGTATTACGCGCGATAAAATTATGATTGATCCAGGCATCGGCTTTGGAAAGTCTCTGGCCGACAATCTGGCCATTATAAATAATCTGGCATTGTTTCAAGGCACAGGCTGCGCGATTCTATTTGGAGCAAGCCGCAAACGGATGATCGGTGCGCTGTCGAATGAGGCAGATGTCAGCGAACGGCTTGGCGGCTCTCTCTACTTGGCGATGAAGGCTGTGGAACAAGGCGCTCAGATGTTGCGTGTGCATGATGTGGCCGAAACAGTGCAGGCCATCCGTATCTGGCGCGGACTTCGTGATAGCGCGTTAACGGCGCGGGTTTAAACCTACCACGCAAATCGCTTCGTCCAAGGCCTGAATCATTTCATCCTATTTTTGATGCAATCTTAGAGGGTTGTTCATTTTGCGCTCATGTTAGCATGGCAAATCCCGATTTGCCGATACGCGCAAACACGCTCTTGTGAAGGGGGGCAAGAGCGCACTGCGGGTACTCCCTCGGCGGATAGTAACATGAAATAAAGGACCCCTTATGAAACATTCAATCCTCTATATTGGCGCTGCTTTGGTTGGTGTGCTGGCTTTGCCGGCAATTGCGCAGGCACAAACGTATGTCGGCGCTTCGACCGGATTAACGCTGCCGAATGATTCAAAGAATATAGGAGAATTTACCGCCACGGTTCCCGCTACGGCAACCGCCGGGGCAATCCCCAGCGGAACCAGTTTGGCATGGGATACAGAGTTTAAAAACGGCTATAATATCTCAGGTCAAATTGGGCACCGTTTTGATGGTGGCTTTCGCGTGGAAGGAGAACTCAACTATAGCCGCAGCAGTATTGAAGGCCATAGGAACGTCACAGTTGGCGGCGCGAACATTGATGGCGCAGATGTATCGATACTGACACGCGGAGCTCCGGCAGCAACAAACCCAACCGTTGGCACTGTTGTCGGTGCGTCTGGCGGAAAGCTGGAGAATTATGGAGCCTTTGCCAATGGCTATTATGATTTCAACAGCGGCGGTAGCTTCCAACCCTATGTTGGCGGCGGCGTTGGTTTTCAGAAAGTCAAAGTCGATTACCGGCCTTCTGGTGTCGATATTGGTCAAGGTGACAAAACCAAATTCACATATCAGCTGATCGCCGGGGCAACCTATAAAATGGGACCGGGTTTGGAGATTTTTGGTCAGTATAATTACCGCGATGCTGGCCGAACCAAATTTGGACTGGATTTGTTGCCAGCCGATTTGAGCGTGCAAAACAAGCAATCGATCGTGTCGCTTGGTTTGCGCATCCCACTGGGCGGCGCGAGCGAATAATATAAATTAACCCAATATAGTTTGACTAAGGCCTTACACTCCTAAATGCTGAGCCTTTCTGTTCCCTGAAAGGCTCAGCATGCTGGTAAAACATATTGTCGCTTATGTGGCAACGGGTCTGGCGTTTGCCTTGATCGACAGCGTCTGGCTGCGCAATGCCTACACCAAGCTATACCAGCCCGAGATCGGCGATATGTTGATGAAGGATGGGTTCCGTCTCGGTCCCGCGATTGCGTTTTATCTGCTCTATATCATCGGCATGTTGATATTTGCGGTGGTTCCGGCAACGGCGTCTGGACGCTGGCAAACGGCGTTGATCCAAGGTGCGATGTTGGGGTTCTTTTGCTATATGACCTATGACCTGACCAACATGGCGACGTTAAAGCAATGGAGCATGAAGGTCGTGATATTGGATATTATCTGGGGTACGTTTTTAACCGGTAGCGCATCGACTGCGGGATATCTGGCTACCAACGCGATCTTTGGCCGTAGTTAGGCGGCTCGTTTAAGCGACGTCGCTAATACCCAAATCTGATAGCTTGCGGTAAAGAGTGGACCTGCCGATACCAAGGCGGCGAGCAACTTCGGTCATGCGTCCGCGGTAATGACCGATAGCAAGCCGGATAACATCGGCCTCAATTTGCTCCAGCGGACGCAGGTTTCCGTCGTCCTCGTATAACGTCACGCCAATGGCTTCGTTGCTGCCCGCTGCCATCGGGCCATTGTGCCCAAGCTGGCCCACTGTCGCCGCGATTTGCGGAAATTCATCGGGGGTCAGCGCATCACGGTCGCACAATACGGCGGCGCGAAATAAAGCGCTTTGCAATTGGCGAACATTGCCTGGCCAATTATAGCCGCGCAACATGCTCAGCGCCTCTTCGGTGATCCCTAAGCTGCGCAAACCTGGCTGATTGGCCATCCGGCCAAGAAAATGCCGTGCCAGTGCGGGAATATCGCTCGTCCGCTCGCGCAGTGGCGGGATGGTGAGTTGCACGACATTCAAGCGATAGAACAAGTCTTCTCGGAATTCGCCGCCGGGCAGCTTGCCAGCGAGATTTTCGTTGCATGCGGTAATGACGCGCACATCAATGCGGAAACTGTGATTGGCACCCAGCGGTTGGATCTCGTTCTGGGTGAGTAACCGAACCAGCCGCACCTGCGTTTCGGGTGCCATTTGGTCGACTTCATCCAAGAAGACGGTGCCGCCTTCCGCTTGTTGAAAAATGCCGATGCGGCGGTCAAATGCTCCGGTGAACGCATTTTTTTCGTGACCGAACAGCACCGAATCGAGCAAGTTAGATGCAATCGCCCCGCAGTTGATTTTCAAAAATGGCTGTTTTGAACGCGGGCTGGCTGCGTGGATTGCATCGGCAACCACTTCTTTGCCAACGCCCTGTTCGCCCTCAATATAGATCGGCGCACGCGAACGCGCGGCCTTTGCGGCGATTGCTAGTGCTGTGCGGAATGCCGGAGCGGAACCAATGATTTCTTCAAATTCGAGCGCCTGCGATATTTTCTCGGTAAGCGGCTGCAATTCGCCGAAATTCTTCGCCGTGTCCGATGCCAGACTGAGCGCCGCAATCAAACGCTCTGCGGCAACTGGCTTGATAATATAGTCCGAAGCCCCGGCCCGCATGGCTTCAATCGCGCTTTCATTGGAACCCATTGCCGTCATCAACAATATCGGCAAGGCTGGTCTGCGCGACTTCAGCTCGGCGATTAAAACCGCAGAATCGGATCCCGGAACCCATTGGTCGAGCAATATGGCATCCAACATCATGCCGTCTTGGGTGCCAAGCATTGCAATCGCGGTTTCTGCATCACGTGCAAACACAGTGCGCCAACCGGCACGACCAGCGATAGCCGAAACCAACCGGCACTGTGCCGGTTCGTCATCGACAAGCATCAATAATCGTGTCTCTTTTTCGGTCATGCAATATCCATTGCTTAGCCAGAAATTGGCCTAGCGAATGGATGAGTTAGCAAAAATGAGTAAATAGCCGATTAAGCACATTGAACTTTTCTTTCGCAGGATACTTGAGCAATCGAATATGTGCGGTTAAGGCCAATGCAATATCAAATCGCCGTCGGAGGATAATATGGCTGAACATCAGGATATCTCAGAAGCCAAGGGCACGTATGTTGGCTTTTTGAAATTGTTCAAATGGGGTACCGCAATTTCTGTAATCACCGTAGCGCTCGTCGTTTTGATTATTTCGAGCTGATGATGGCATGAAAATCGCTGTCCTAAGGGAAACCGCCGCTGGTGAAAACCGTGTCGCTGCGTCTGCTGAAACCGTAAAAAAGTTTATCGCGCTTGGCGCGAGCGTTGCGATTGAAAAGGGCGCAGGACTAAACGCGTCGATTTTGGACGCGGATTATGAGGCAGCTGGGGCAATTTTGGGTGCAGCCGCCGCTACGCTGAAGGACGCGAACATCATATTGGGCGTGCAAGGGCCAGACCCAAAGGCGCTGAAAGGCATGGCCAAGGACGCTTGGATCGTCGCCGGGCTTGATCCGTTTGGAAATCGCAGCCGTATAGATGAATATGCGAAGCTGGGCGTGCAGGCGATGGCGATGGAGTTTATGCCGCGGGTTACCCGGGCGCAGGGTTTCGATATATTGTCGTCGCAGTCGAACTTGTCAGGATACAAGGCGGTGATTGACGCCGCTGGCACCTATGGCCGCGCGTTTCCGATGATGATGACAGCGGCGGGCACGGTTTCTGCAGCGCGGGTGTTTATCATGGGCGTTGGCGTTGCCGGATTGCAGGCAATTGCCACGGCGCGGCGTTTGGGCGCGCAGGTTTCGGCAACCGATGTAAGGTCGGCGACCAAAGAGCAAATCGAATCACTGGGTGCCAAAGCGATTTTCGTGGAGAATGTCGCGGGCATCGAAGGCGAAGGGGCAGGGGGCTATGCCACCGAAATGTCCGACGAATATAAGGCGGCGCAAGCGGAACTGGTTTCTGCGCACATCGCCAAGCAGGACATTGTCATCACAACGGCGTTGATCCCTGGACGCGCTGCGCCGGGGTTAGTGACCGACGCACAAATCAAAACGATGAAACCCGGCTCGGTCATTTTCGACCTCGCGGTCGTGCAAGGCGGCAATGTAGAGGGCTCAAAGTCTGATGAAGTCGTCATCAAACACGGCGTAAAAATCATAGGTTATTCGAACACGCCCGCGCATCTGGCGGCAGATACATCGGCGCTGTTTTCTCGCAACCTGTTCAACTTCCTCTCCGCCTTCTGGGACAAGGAGGCGGGCAGGCCTGTGTTGCCCGATGACGATGAGATCACCGCTGCCATCCGCCTGACCAAAAATGGCAAGGTTGTGAATGAGCGGCTGTTGGGGTGAAAAGCCAGCTTATTCTTCCATCAGTCCTTTTGTTCATGGTAACTTCTTGTGGTGGAGAAAAGATGGCTACCGAGAAAATCAAAAGTGCTTATTTTGATGCGGACACGTTGCTAATGAGTGTGAAGTTATGTGCTGAGATGCCAGAGTTCGCTGACAAAACGCAAATCGCGATGGCTAAATTTGCGTTTTTGAAATTAGATATTGAACGTAAGTTTGGGAAGCAGGTCGTGATGGATCTGCATAAGGAATCCTTTGCGCGGTTTGTATTGACCATGCCTAAAGCAAAGGAGTGTGCACAAGGATTGGGCGAATTCGGAATGGCACTATCCCAGTTATCTACCGAAATAGATAGGGCTTAATCATGGACTTTATTTCAATCCATCCTCTCCAAAATACTCCCCTGCAAAGGGAGGGGGACCGTTCGCATAGCGAATATTGGGGGGGTGATGTCCTATCGACGGCGGGAGACCGCTCCGTTTCGCCTTCGGCGATCCACCTCCCCTTGCAGGGAAGGATTTTTCCAAGAGCAGTTCATGGATTTTATATACACCCTTTCCATCTTCGCGTTGATTTGACATGACATCTAGCCAAGCCCTTTCTGTATTGAAGTCGCTTGAGCCCCAATTACGGGCGCAGGGCGTTTGCGGCTTGCATGTCTTTGGGTCACAGGCGCGCAACACCGCCACATTAAAGTCAGATTTTGACTTGATGTTCGACATCGCCCCCGACGCAAGGTTCAGCCTTTTCGACCAAGCGCGGATCGCGCGTGAATTGTCCGAATTACTACACGTGAAAGTCGATTTTGTGCCGCGCCGGTCGCTTCATCCTTTGGTCAAAGCCAAGGCTGAATTGGAACGGGTTACGATTTTCGGGTGATGACCAATGATCGTGATACCCTCTATCTGACGTTGATCAGTGAAGCGATAGCGGACATTCGCCGCCGTTTTCCAACGATCGAATATGACCGGTATCTGTCGGACCGCGACGAACAAGCGCTGGCCGCATTTCGGCTTTCGATTATCGGCGAAAATTCCAACAAGCTGTCTTTAGAATTGAAAGCGCGACATTCCGAAATTCCGTGGGCAGATATGGTTGCTTTTCGGAACATTGTCAGTCACGAATATCACAGGATTGATCCTGCCCTAGTTTGGGAGGCATTGTTTAATCTGGACGATATCGCGGCGATGGTGGATGCGGAATTGACCGACCTCGGGAGAAATTAAACTAATGGACTTCATTTCAATCCTATCCATCTTCGTAATGGCCTGTTTCGTCGGCTATTATGTTGTGTGGTCAGTCACGCCAGCGTTGCACACGCCGTTGATGGCGGTGACCAACGCAATTTCTTCGGTGATTATCGTCGGGGCGCTGATTGCTTCCGCCGCTGAAGGTTCTCCGACTGCGAAATGGCTCGGGCTAATTGCGGTGGCGATGGCCAGCGTTAATATCTTCGGCGGCTTTGCGGTGACTGCGCGGATGCTCGCGATGTACAAGAAAAAGGAGCGCTGACTTGGAACATGCAGCGCCTCCGGCTTGGGTCATGCTCGCTTATTTGATTTCGGGCGTCTTTTTCATTTTTGCACTTCGCGGGCTGTCATCGCCTGCGACATCACAGCGCGGCAACCGTTTTGGTATGGCGGGCATGCTGATTGCGGTTGTAACTACGTTGATAACGCATGAAGTCGCGTCACTGCCCGAAATTCTTGGCGCGATAGCGATTGGTGGCGGTATCGGTTGGGTGACGGCGCGCAAGATCGCAATGACCGATATGCCGCAATTGGTCGCGGCGTTCCACTCGCTTGTTGGTATGGCTGCGGTCTTGGTTGCAGCAGCAGCGTTTCTCAACCCGCAAGCCTTTGGCATTACCGGCGCGGACGGTCTCATCAATCCGGTGAGCCGCGTTGAAATGGGGCTTGGCATCGCCATCGGTGCGATTACTTTCTCCGGTTCGGTAATCGCTTTTCTAAAACTCGCGGGCAAGATGTCGGGCGCGCCAATTATGTTGCCGGGTCGGCATGTAATTAACCTCGGCACGCTTGGAGCGATTTTGGGCCTGATCGGCTATTTTACGATCGATCAATCACCTTGGATTTTCTGGACGCTCACTGCGCTCGCTTTCCTCATCGGCTTCTTGCTCATCATCCCCATTGGCGGCGCGGATATGCCAGTGGTGGTGTCAATGCTGAACAGCTATTCGGGCTGGGCCGCCGCCGCTATGGGCTTCACGCTGCACAATACCGCGATGATCATCACCGGCGCGCTGGTGGGCTCATCTGGTGCAATCCTGTCCTACATCATGTGCAAGGCGATGAACCGCAGTTTCATTAGCGTGATTGCGGGCGGCTTTGGCGCGGTGGCATCCGAGAGCGGCGAAGCGAAGGAGCAGCGCCCTTGGAAGCGCGGATCGGCGGAAGACGCGGCCTATATGATGAAGCAAGCCGAAAGCGTCATCATCGTCCCCGGTTACGGTATGGCAGTGGCACAGGCGCAGCATATCCTTCGCGAAATGGGCGATGTGTTGAAGAAAGAGGGCGTCAGCGTCAAATACGCAATCCATCCCGTCGCTGGCCGCATGCCGGGACACATGAACGTGCTGCTTGCCGAAGCCAACGTGCCCTATGACGAGGTGTTCGAGCTGGAAGATATCAACAGCGAATTCGCGCAAACCGATGTCGCTTTCATCATTGGCGCGAATGACGTGGTCAATCCGGCAGCGAAGACCGACAAGACTTCGCCCATCTATGGCATGCCGGTGTTCGACGTCGACAAAGCGAAAACGGTGTTCTTCATCAAGCGCAGCATGGGCGGCGTCGGCTATGCGGGTGTCGACAACGACGTCTTCTATATGGATCAAACGATGATGCTGCTCGCCGATGCCAAGAAGATGGTCGAAGACATTGTTAAGGCTCTGCAACATTAAGGATACACGTTTGTATGCGTAAGATTGGTTTGATCGGTGCGGTAAACTGGTATGCGATGTCGCTCTATTTTAACCGGATCAATACCCAGGTGCAGCGCCGGATAGGCGGTAGCTGTAGCCCGCCTATTATCTTGGAAAGCCTGAATTGCGGCGATCTTGCCTCAGACTTTAGTGATGCAGATTGGGATGAACTCAGCAAATTGTTGATCAAATCAGCGAAGCGGATGGAGAAAGCGGGCGCATCGGCGATCCTGATTTGTGCCAACAGTTTGCACCGCGTACACGACAAAGTGGCGGCAAGTGTGGGTGTACCTGTCTTACACATCGTTGATGCCGTCGGCGCAAAAATGAAGGCAGACGGCGTGAAATCTGCAGCTTTGTTGGGGACGCGCAATGTGATGGCGGAAAGCTGGTATCGTCAACGTTTGGTCAAGCAAGGCATCACTCTGATGCCCAATGATCCGGTGCAAGTTGCCGAACTAGACCGTATTATCCACAAGGAACTAATTTTGGACAAGGTCACCCGCGAAGCAGAGCGGACATTGAAAACCTATATCACGATGGCTGATCAAGATGGCATCGAAGCCATCGTGCTCGGCGCGGCGGAGCTAAGCCGTATCGTTGATACCAAGGCCAATGTGCTGCCTATTTACGACAGCACGGTGATCCATGCCGATGCCGCCGTTGAATGGATTTTAACCGACGCGCCTTGATCGCGCACAAAGATGCTTGGCAATGCCCGCGGCTTGTTGCATCAATGTGCAATGGAAAACCGATTTAGCGTAATTTTTGCGGCTGCTTTGCTTGCCGCCGTCCCATCAATTGCATCTGCAAAGACGATTCAAGTTGCCGCCGGTGAAACGGCGCAGGAACGATTGCAAGAAGCCCTGATCTTGGCGGAACCGGGCGATACGGTTGAACTTGGCGTGGGTAAATTCGTTTTGACAGACGGGCTTTCGCTCGACGTCAACAAGGTCACCTTAAAAGGGCAGGGCGTCAAACAGTCCATCCTGGATTTTACAAATCAGGCAGGCGCGGGCGAAGGATTGCTGGTGACTTCGGATGATGTCATCCTGCGGGATTTCGCGGTTGAAAACAGCAAAGGCGACGGTATCAAATCAAAGGGTGCTGACCGGATTGTGTTTCACAAACTGCGCGTCGAATGGACCGGCGGACCAAAGGAAACCAACGGCGCTTACGGCATTTATCCCGTTGAAGGCCGCGATATCCTGATTGATTCCGTGATTGTGCGGGGCGCGTCGGATGCCGGAATTTATGTTGGTCAATCGCGAAATATCATCGTGCGCGGATCCATCGCGCATGAAAATGTCGCCGGTATCGAGATTGAAAACAGCTATGATGCCGATGTCTATGATAACGTGGCTACACACAATACTGGTGGCATATTGATTTTTGACTTGCCGAATTTGTCGCAAATGGGCGGCCACAATGTGCGCGTGTTTGAGAATATCGTTGTGAACAATATGACCCCGAATTTTGCGCCAAAGGGCAACATTGTGGCTAGCGTTCCCACGGGTACGGGCATCATGGTGATGGCAAACCGCAACGTGCATATTTTTGACAATGTCATCGGTGAAAACGGTACCACCAATGTGATGATTGTCGGCTATCCATTGAAGCATAAGGATCCGAAATATGATCCCATTCCTTCTAAAGTCGCGATCTGGGAAAATCAGCATATGCGCGCAGGATGGGCGCCGCAGATGCGCGGCGGCGCGCAATTGGCGGCTGCGCTGGGCGGTAGCCTGGCTCCGGTATTCTGGAGCGGAGCTGGCGGCATTGCAAACGCGCCGTTGATCGCGGATGATGTGCCTGCGATATCCTTGGGGCTGTCTGATCCGTTGTCGGATACGTCGTTGGCAAGGCCAGCAGCACTTGCCATATCAAAGGTGCTGCCGGCGTCATTGCCCGCCATAACGCTGCCGCCTGAAATGGAAGCAGCCGTTCAGTAATGCGATTGTTTTTATCCGTTCTGTTGCTACCAATTGCCATATCGCTGTCGGCGCAAAAGCCGACCGATACGGCGCAGGCGATGATATTGGCCGATGGATCGCCGCCGAAATTGTCGGAGTTTGGATTCTTCGGTGGAGCGGCGGATGCGCCGAATGCTGATTTGATTGCGTATTCTTTGGCAACGCCATTATTTTCAGATTACGCCAAAAAACAGCGGTTTATCTATTTGCCAAAGGGCAAGGCCGTCTCGGTCGGTTCTGGAAATGGCCGGATTACGTTTCCAATTGGCACCGCTATTATCAAGAGTTTTGGATATGCTGATCCTGCCGGAAAACTGAAAATCATCGAAACCCGGTTATTGTTGAACAGAAAATCGGGGTGGACCGCGTTGCCCTATGTTTGGAATGCGGATGGCAGCGATGCTGACCTGCGAATTGGCGGTACGCGCACAAATGTGACATTTTCGCGGCCCGGCGGCAGCACACAACAAATAAGCTATGCCGTGCCGAACAAGAACCAGTGCAAACAATGTCATTCATCGAGCAATCAAATTCAACCGATCGGACCGATGCTTGGCAATATTCGATTTAACACTCCGGCCGACAAGCAGCGATTGTTGGCGAACGCAAATTTTGCAGGCGGCAATGTGACAATGCCCGTTTGGAATGATCCATCGACAGGCAGTTTAGACGCACGCGCGAAAAGCTATCTTTATGTCAACTGCGGCCATTGCCACAGCAGCGACGGATCGGCGAGCAATTCGGGATTGTTCTTTGACGAAAGCGCCAAAAACAAGACGGCCCGGGGAATTGGCAAGCATCCAGTGGCTGCGGGCCGTGGCAGCGGCGGCCTCGATTATGTCATCGCCCCGGGAAAGCCTGAACAGTCCATTTTGCTTTACCGGTTAAGAAGCCTGGATCCGGGCATAGCGATGCCAGAACTTGGCCGCGCCGCGGTGCATGAAGAAGGAGATGACTTGCTTAGCCAATGGATAGCCAGCATGCCGCAAGAGCAGTTTTGATTGAAACGAGAACCGCTCAATCAAGCATCAATGCCGCATAGCGCGCTTTAATTCATACCTCGCACCGCTCCATTTCGCGAAATATCCTTCAACCGCGGGGTGATCAACCGGTCCACCTTGATTGTCGGCCAATAGGTTTTGCTGGCTGACATAGGCGATGTAGCTGTTGTCCGCGTTTTCGGCGAACAAATGATAAAATGGCTGGTCTTTCGTTGGCCGGACCTCTTCGGGTATCGAATCATACCATTCGTCGCTGTTGGCAAAAACGGGATCAATATCAAACACAACGCCGCGAAATTCAAAGATGCGGTGACGCACGACGTCACCAATATTGAACTTGGCTTCGGCGATGTCAGGGGCGGTAGGATTCGTGCTCATGCCGCCTTTATCGTTTGTTTGGCATGCCAAATCAAGCTTGGGCTTGGCAAAGGCGAATTCATGGGTTATTGGCCGCGCTCTTTTCCAGCGGGCAAGCCCATTTCGGGCGACTGACCAAGCGCGCAGGATTGCGGAGAGATGGCTGAGTGGTCGAAAGCACCGCACTCGAAATGCGGCGTGCCGGTGACGGTACCTAGGGTTCGAATCCCTATCTCTCCGCCATTTACCTTGGTTTAGCACGTGTTTCGGCTGAAGAAACTGCGGCCAAACGTATGGCTGGACATCGCCGTGATCATTTTGATCTGTAATTACCGTGTTAACGCTTGCTGGCCGGGGCACTTTTTGCCAATTACTCAGCCATGACTGCTACCGAAATCTTTCTGATCGCCATGTTGTTAATCTTCGTGGTGCCATTCCTAATTTGGCGGCTTGGCCGAACCGAATATTATGCGCCGCTTGTTGTCGTCCAAATCATCTGCGGGATATTGCTTGGTCCCGGGGTGATGGGAGCGGCGTTTCCCGATTATTACAGCTTCGTCTTTACGCCGCAGACAATTACCTCGCTGAATGGCATCGCGTGGTGGGCGGTGATGATTTTCGTTTGGATCGCGGGCGTCGAACTTGATTTAAGCGAAGCATGGCAACGCCGCCGTGAGACCAGTATAACCGCCGGGTTTGCATTGGCGGTTCCGTTGATATTCGGCAGTATTGCGGCAATGGCTCTGCTTGCCTTTGGTGAAGGATGGATCGGGTCAAAAGGGCATTCTTGGCAATTCGTCATCGGTATTGGCATGTCGTGTGCGGTGACTGCATTGCCGATATTGGTGTTGCTGATGGAGAAGCTTGAAATCCTGCGCCAACCGCTTGGCCAAAGGATCCTGCGTTATGCCAGCCTTGATGACATCGCCATTTGGGGCGTGCTTGCCATTATCTTGCTCGATTGGGAGCGTATCGGACGTCAGGGAGCGTTTCTTGCAGCCTTTGGTATCGCAAGTTTTCTTTATCGCCGGTTGATGCCGCGCATTGCCGAGTCTGATCGTTGGTATGCCGCGATCATCTGGTTGATCGGTTGTGGATTGATCGCTGATTGGGCTGGTTTACACTATATGGTAGGGGCGTTTTTGGCCGGGGCCGTGACCGAAGGCCGATGGTTCGACCAGGTCCGGATGGACAGGTTTCGCGAGACGGTCCTGCTGGCCTTTATGCCGGTTTTCTTCCTGAGCACCGGGCTGCGAACGAATTGGAATGTGGGCGGCATCGCGGTATTCGGCGCGGCTGGGTTGTTGTTGCTCGTGTCGGTCGCAGGCAAGCTTGCCGGTATCCATATCGCAGGCCGGATATTGAAGTGGCAACCGGGTGAGGCGTCACTGATCGGCTGGCTACTGCAAACCAAAGCATTGATCATGATAATCTTTTCTAACATACTGCTTGATAAGGCTATTATTTCCAATGAGGCGTTTACGGCATTACTGGTTATGGCCGTAGGCAGCACGATGCTGACCACGCCGATAGTGTCGCCGAAGCTGCGCCTGCTTGCATCGATCAGGCAGAAATCGGGCTAATAAAACCGATAGCCAATGCATCGGCGCACGTTCAATTTCCATGGTGACGACGTCTTGGCTTTGTTTAAACTCGCGCATCAAAATATCCAGGTTGGCAATGCTGATCTATTGACACACTGCCAGAAACATTAACGTTAACTTATAGTTAATAATCGACCTTTCATTTGCCGGTTAAGTTTTTATTTGGCCGTTTACCATTTTTTTACCTTGCTTAGCGGAAAAATCTGCTAAGGACGTAGCAATGGCTGGGGTGGCCAGACGCTTTAACCAAGTTGGGGACACAATGGCTCTGCACACCCATGCGATTGACGATGTCGCAAATCTTTCATCGCTGCCTGTGAAAGATCGGCGCGCGTCGATTGCGATTTCAAACAGAAACTTCTCGGAAATTTCGGTTCGTCATGATGTTCAAGACAAGGTCTTTTGGTGCTTTATGGACCAGAAGGGTAGGCCGAGTTACACCTATGATTTGGGCGAAGAAATTCAACAAGTGCAGGACTGGATTGCCCATAATTACGGCGCCATGGGCAATGACTGCCCGGATGACTTGCGTTATTTTGTATGTGGTTCAAAGACGCCGGGGATATATAATCTTGGCGGCGATCTGAGGCATTTTGCTGAAGCCATCCGGACATGCGATTTTGCCGCCATGCGGAAATATGCGGAGACGTGTGTTCGCATGCAACATGCCAATTCCATCGGTTTTGGTGCGCCTATTATAACAATTGCGCTTGTTCAGGGCGATGCGTTGGGCGGCGGATTTGAACATGCGTTGGCATTTGACATTTTGGTGGCGGAACGCAGCGCCCGGATGGGACTGCCAGAGATTATTTTCAATCTGTTTCCGGGGATGGGCGCATATAGTTTTCTCGCCCGCCGCGTTGGCCGCAAGCTTGCCGAACGGTTTATTTTGGAAGGCAAAATCTACAGCGCACAAGAGCTATTCGATATGGGCATTGTCGATATATTGGTGGATGACGGGCAGGGTGAGGCCGCAATTGTCGAATATACGCAGCGTCATAAAACCAGATTTGCTGCTGAACGCGCAGTTTACCGTGCCCGGCGGATTGCCGCTCCTATCGAGCTGCAGGAATTGTTGGATATTACGCTCGTTTGGGCCGAAACAGCAATGACGCTGGACGAAGCTGACGTTAAGAAGATGGAGCGATTGGCAAATGCGCAAGAAAGAAAGCTTTCTCGCAGCCTTAGATCGATAGGTTAAGTACAAAACGCATCGTTACTGATTTACTGCGCGATGTTGTTGCAGATCGAGATTCTTTAGTGCCTGCTCAATTTTCGTTATGCTTTTTTCTATCCGGGTAAGATGATTTTGCCCATTTTCAGAAAATTCACCTTCGGTGATATGTTCAAGCTTGGCTGAAATCTGGACCAGTTCCGCTGCGCCCAGGTTTTGAGCAGAACTTTTGAAAGCATGTGCGCAAAATCTGAATTTCTGGACGTCATTGTCGTCCACCGCAGCGCGCATTAAGCCGATTGTTTCTTTGATATCAGATTGAAAGCTGCTGATCATTTCATCGACGAAACTTTGATCGCCAATCGAAAATAAATAGTCAAGTTGCGCGTGATCAATAATGGCCAAATCCTCATTCGATGTTTGCGAAAATGGCACCACGACTTCGAACGGATCGCTGCTTGATGGAATTACCGCATCGACTGTTGCCCCTGAAGTATAATCATCGATTAGGGCAAGCAGGCGTTTGGCATCAAACGGCTTTGTAATCCGCAAATCCATACCCGCCGCCAAACAGCGTGCTTCCGTTTCCGAAGTTGCGTCGGCGGTAACGCCGATTATCGGCAAATGGCTGCGGCCGCCTTCGATTTGCCGCCACATCGATGCTGTATCAATGCCGTTCAAACGGGGCATGTTGACGTCCAATAACAAGATGTCAAAACCGCCCTGTTCAAGCGCTTCTAGTGCTTCATCACCATCAGCCACCATGGTTGCATTGTGGCCTGCGGACTCTAGAATTGCCGCCAACACGTTGCGGTTTGTGCGATTGTCATCGGCAACCAGAACGGACCGGGCAATTGTTGGTATGGGGACAACCGCATCGGCCGAATCGTCGGAGCCAAATTTGTCCGCGAACGGATGTTTGGCAAAGGAGCAACCGATGCGAACGGCGCTGCGCAACGTTTGAAAATCTGGCGTTGATGGAATGACGGAGGCGAATGCGGCGCGCAGCGTGACATCTTCCAGCTCCAATGCGCTTTGATCTTGAACCAACACGGGCGCAACTTGTGCGTCTACAAAACTTGTCCAGATTTGATCATCGGGTCCGATCAATTGCGCCAATTCTGAATGGATCAGCGCGATGCGGTAACCATCTAATGCGCCATTCGCGATTTCGCGCCGCAAATCGCCGACTGTTGTGCAATCTACGTGTTTGACAATATAGTCGCCGGCAGACTGTGTGCTGGTTAAAAGCTCAGGATTCATCGCGCCGAACGAAACAATTCTCACGCTGCCCAGGCTATCATTTTCTTCATTCTGATCGGCGGCATCAAGTAATGTGACTGGTATCATCACATGGAAATTGCTTCCTTGACCAATCGTGCTGCTCACTTCAATCGATCCGCCAGCATGTTCAGCAAGTTGCTTGCAGATCGCAAGGCCAAGGCCGGTTCCACCGAACCTGTCCATTACGCTGTCATCCGCTTGTTGAAATGGCTGGAAAATTCTGTCCTGCG